>NZ_JBDKXB010000014.1:0-89517 GCF_041197575.1 Thioalkalicoccus limnaeus
GCGGCCGGAACTGGGCGACGGCATCCGCTCCTGCGCCCACGGCAACTACGTGATCTTCTTTGTGGCCACGCCAGAGGAAGTCACCATTGTCCGCGTCCTGCACGGTGCGCGGGACATTCCGGCGATCCTGGCCCCTGACGAAGGCGGGCAATAGGCCTCACCTGCGCCCGGCAGAGGACCTGACGGGTCCTTCCTGGCCGGAATCCGATACGGGTGCGCGCTGCTCGTCTACCGTCACCGCGCGAACCAAGGTTTGCAGGGTTTGCGGTTTGCACCCGACAAGTCATTTTAAGCGGCGGCTGTCGCATATGATGTTCGCGTGATAGCATCACGTGCACACATGGCGCCGCGCCACAACGATGAGGGTCTCCATGCGCACGGTCGTCGGCATCCGCTCGGATAAACGGGCCCGTCAGGCTTCCATCCACAGCGAAGCGCCCACGCCCACGGTCTGGTTTGCCTCATGGCGCCAGCTGGCCGGCGTGCTGTCGGATGAGAACCGGGCACTACTGCGCCTGATGCAGGAGAAGCAGCCGCGAACGGTACTGGAACTGGCTGAACTCTCCGGCCGCGCGGCCAGCAACTTATCGCGCACGCTGCGCAATCTGGAGGGTTACGGCCTGGTCAAACTGCACCGCAGCCCGGACACCCGTGCCGTGCGTCCGGAGGCGCTGGCCACCGAATTTCTCGTGGTGCTGGACTGACCTGCCCCGCGCCACATGGAAAAAAGAACCACAGGAACGACACATGGCCAACGGCAAAGACACGAACAACGGCGGTAAGCCGAATTCGCAACTGGGCTTCGAAGCCGAGCTCTTCAAAGCCGCCGACAAGCTGCGCGGCAACATGGAGCCCAGCGACTACAAGCACGTCGCGCTGGGCCTGATCTTCCTGAAATACATTTCCGGCGCCTTCGAGGCGCGTCACGCCGAACTGTTGGCAGAGTGCCCGCAGGTCGCCGAAGACAAGGACGAATACCTGGCCGACAACGTGTTCTGAGCGCCGAAGGACGCGCGCTGGTCGCACCTCAAGGCCAACGCCAAGCGCCCCGAGATCGGCACCCTGATCGACGACGCCATGCGCGCGATCGAGAAGGACAACGAGTCGCTCAAGGGCGTACTGCCCAAGGACGACGCCCGCCCGGCGCTGAACAAGCTGATCCTTGGCGAGCTGATCGATCTGATCTCTGGCATCGCCATGAAAGGTGACGCAGGCAGATCCAAGGACGTGCTCGGCCGGGTCTACGAATACTTTCTCGCCCAGTTCGCCGGCAGCGAGGGCAAGCGCGGCGACGAGTTCTACACCCCACGCTCGGTGGTGCAGGTACTGGTGCAGATGCTCGAACCCTATGCCGGCCGGGTCTACGACCCCTGCTGCGGCAGTGGCGGCATGCTCGTTCAGAGCGAGAAGTTCGTACTCGAACACGGCGGGCGTATCGGCGACATCGCCATCTACGACCAGGAGAGCAACTACACCAACTGGCGCCTGGCCAAGATGAACCTGGCCGTGCGCGCCATCGACTCCGACATCCGCTGGAACAACGAAGGCAGCTTCCACAAGGACGAACTGCGCGACCTGCGCTTCGACCATATCTGGCCAACCCGCCGTTCAACATCTCCGACTGGGACGGCGACCGCCTGCGCGAAGACCCTCGTTGGGCCTTCGGCGTGCCGCCCGTGGGCAACGCCACCTGTGCCTTGCTGCAACACGTCTACTGGCAGCTCGCACCCTTCGGCACCGCCGGCGTGGTGCTGGCCAACGGCTCCATGAGCTCCAACCAGAATGGCGAAGGCGAGATCCGCAAGGCCATGGTCGAGGCTGACACCGTGGACTGCATGGTCGCCCTGCCCGGCCAGCTGTTCTACTCCACGCAAATCCCCGCGTGCCTGTGGTTCCTGGCCCGCGACAAGTCCGGCTCTTTTCTCCCCTCTCCCTCTGGGAGAGGGGCCGGGGGTGAGGAGCGCAAGCTGCGCGACCGGCGCGGCGAGGTACTGTTCATCGACGCCCGCAACATGGGCACCTTGGTGGACCGCACCCGGCGCGAACTCAGTGATGACGACATCCAGAAGATCGCCGATACCTACCATGCCTGGCGGGGCGAGAAGGAAGTAGGCCAGTACGCGGACATTCCCGGCTTCTGCAAGAGCGCCTCTCTGGAGGAAATTCGCAAGCATGAGCACGTGCTCACCCCGGGCCGCTACGTTGGAGCGGAAGCTGCCGAGGATGATGGCGAGGACTTTACTGACAAAATGCAGCGGCTCAGCGCCCAGTGGCGTGACCAGCAGCAGGAAGCGGAGCGTCTGGATTTGCGGGTCAAGAAAATCTTGAACCACCTGGGTTTCTAGCGAGGGCAAGATGGCACTGAATGTAGAGCATCTGCTGCGCACAGCCGCCACCCTGGAGCAGGCACTGAAGGCCATTGAAAGCCTTCAGCAGCGGGATGACGTGATGTTTGATCTATACCGCAACGCCGCCATCGAGAGTTTCGAGCTCTCGCTGGAAATGGCGGGGAAATTTCTGCGCAAGGCGCTGAAGGCTTATGGTGGTGCCCCTCGCGGCGTCGATGCCTTGGTATTCAACGATGTGTTGCGCCACGCCGGCAAGCAGGGGCTGATGGATTCCTCGACCGTCGAACGCTGGCTCAGCTATCGGGCCAACGGCAACAGTACCGCCCATGATTATGGCAAAGGCTTTGCCAAGGAAACCCTGACACTCCTCCCCCGGTATCTGCAGGATGTGAGGGATCTGGCATAAAGACCACATAAGGTGTTCGATGCCTCGACTTGAATTTTCCAGGCTGCTGCTGCCTGACCTGTATCTTCGCACCCTGCGGGCCTTGCTGGCACGCTATGTGCCGGGCGCCGAAGTTTGGACCTATGGCAGCCGGATCACAGGTGGCGGCCATGAAGGGAGCGATCTGGGCATCGTGCTGCGCAATCCGGGGGACGCAACGCAGGATGTCGAAGGCTGGAACCACCTGAAGGAGGCCCCCCTGCGTGTCAACCTCAGTCTAGACAGTGACGATGTCAGATAACATAGAAAACAGGGCGCCTGACTGAGGACCAAAGGCCATGCCATCCCGCAGCGCCGCTTCACTTCCTCGACTATCAATACGGCAAGGGCAAGGTCATCACCGGTGAGGAGCCGGAGTCCACTGATACGCGCATCGAAAAACCGCTTTCTGGCGCCGATGTGTTGACAGTGAGCACGCTGGGTACCCTGGCCGAGAACCCACGCGTCATCGCCCTGCGCAATTTCATCACCGGTTGGCATCTTTCGTACCTGGCGGCGGATGCCGCGCGCGGCAACCCGGAGGCGGGCGCCGAGGAGCGACTCTCGCCAACCGGCGACAACCTACCCAACGTCATCCAGTACCTGCGCGAGCAGCAGCCCGAGCGGCTGGAGCTGATCTTCGACACCCTTCGGCGGCGCATCCCACGCATCGAGCGGGTACAGGCCGAGGTCTTGCAGGACAGTCGCCTGCTTTTGCTGGTAAAGGACGCACCGTTCTCTACGCCAGTGCTGTTCTGGTCAAGCCGTAGCGGACACATTTTTAAGCAGCAACCGCCATCTGCTGTTCCCTCGGGGTGATGTACCCCAAGGTCGAGTGGAGCCGGTTGAGGAGGTCGCGCCATGACGGACACCCCCGAGCCCTTCACCATCCTCCTGCCCAACGACTGGACGCCCGAACAAGCTTGGGCCGTCCAGGATTGTTTGGATGAACTGCTCGTGCCGATCCAGGCGCGCTACGGCGCGGCCGTGCAGCAATGGCTCGACGGCGAGAACACCGACCCAGATCCAGACCCACCGCCCGATGCCATCACACAACAAGACCTCTTCGGCACCGACTTCGACGATCCGCTGCCCTTCTGAGTGCACCTCAACCCGGCGGGCCAACGCCCGCCGGGCGCGTCCCGCGCTCCAAGCCCCCGCCATCAACGGCCGCCTTCCCTCGCCCTCTCGCGACCCAGGCCCCGCGTCTCACGCTATTCCACCTGACAACATTCGCCCACCGGGGCGATCAGCGCGAGAAGCAGCCCAGTCTGCGCCGCGAAACAATTCGAGAAACAGCCGGTGAAGTAAAGTGAGCGACAACAGTCAGCGGAGCCAAACCGCTGTTCGAGGCCGGCCGTCTCTCCTGGCACGGTAAGTGCTTCAAGCTGAGCAAGAAACTGCTCGTCGACCTCGCCGTGACCCAGACCGGGTTGGACAAGGCTATCGCCTTCGCGAACGAGCTCTTCCTGGCCTTGGAGGCGAGGGACCATCGCGTGGTCATCGCACCCAACGCCGAGCGATTCCATCGCGCGGACGTCGATGAGCGGGAGAATCCCGGGAAAGGCCACCACCATCACGATCTGTGGTCACCGATGCGCTGCACGGTGGTCTACATCGGCACCGTGGCAATCAGCCTAACCGTCATCGAGATGTCAGAGACTGCCGAGGCCCGGTATGTGAACGGCGAATACGTTCAGCTGACCGACTACGTGTCCAAGCGGCGCGGCCGGTACGCGCAGGACTCTGGCTGGACCAGTACCCGCGATTTCCCGACCGGGCGCCTGTGCCTTCAGGCCTATTCCCCGTACCCGCGGGCCGATTGGACCCAGCAGTGGCGAGAGACACCGTCCCGGGACCTTTCCGGCCGGATCCCGGCCATTGTCCGCGAGCTGGAGAAGGCCACGGTCGAAATCGCGCGGCTCGTCGAGGAGAGAGAGCGCCACGCGGAGATCGCACGCCAACGTTGGGAGGCTCAGCGCGAGCAGTGGCGCCGCGAAGAGGAGGCGCGGCGGGCCGCGAAGGCGCAGAAGGACAGCAAAGAGGAGCTGCTCCAGGTCATCGATACTTGGGCGGAGGCGAAGCGACTCGGGGCATTCTTCGCCGACGCCGAACGCCGTGCGCAGGATTTACCTGATGAGCAGCGGGAGCGCACAAAAGAGCGGCTACGACGGGCACGCGCCCTGATCGGCAGCACCGATGCGCTGGAGCGATTCGACGCATGGCGAGCGCCGGAAGAGCGATAAAATCTGCCTGAATCTAGCCGAAAAGCCAGGCGAAGTGATCTTGGGGTATCTATGGGGGTATTTCTGGCGTTTAGAAACGCAATATATTGAATTATATTGCAGTATGATTGCTGCCGCCTCCATCGACAAGGGCTCGGATGATCTCCGGGCCTTTTTTCTTGCCCGAAACCCCCGCGCTACGCAGGGTTCCCGTTATCCGTGCTGCGGGTGGCCACCTGCCGAAACCTCCGAAATCGGCCGCCTTATAGGCCAGAGCCGTCTCTGTTCTCCGTTTAGCCTGCAGGTAGGCGCAGATGGCGACGGTCTCTAGGAATCAACAGCTTAGGCGCGCACATTCATCTTCAACCAAGGCCAGCGGTCACCAGTACAACTCGACGATGTACGTCGCTCGTACTAACATATCGGCAGTTGATCTAACAAAAGAGGTGCTGCCATGACTGCTGTTGCATCGTCGCCTTCCGCCCGCTCCGCCCGCCTTGGGCTGCGCGCCACCCCCGAACAAGAGGCGGTGCTGCGTCGTGCCGCCGAGGTGGCCCACAAGTCGCTGACCGACTTCATCCTTGACAGCGCGTGCCTGGCCGCCGAGCAGACCCTGCTTGATCAGCGATTGTTCATGGTCTCGGGCAACCAGTACCAGGCTCTGATGGATCTGCTGGAACGCCCCGAACAGGCCAATGAGGGTTTGCGCGACCTGTTTGTTCGCAAGGCGCCTTGGGACACGAAGTGACGTTGCGCGCACCGGAGCCACTGACCGCCCAACATCGACTGGACGATTTCGACTGCGGCAAGCCCGCACTGAACGATTGGCTGTTGCGCCACGCCCGCCAGGCGCAGGGCAGTGGCTCGGCCAAGACCTTCGTCGTTGCCGAGGATGATGGCCGGGTGGCGGGCTACTTCAGCCTGACCGTGGGGCAAGTCGATACGCTGGACGCACCGGAGCGCATCCGCAAGGGGATGGAGCAGTATCCTTTGCCAGTGGTGATCCTGGCGAGGCTGGCGGTATCAATTCACGATCAGGGGCAAGATATAGGCTTTGGCCTGCTGCAGGATGCGATTCGCCGCACGATGCTGATTGCCGAGCAGGCCGGTATCCGAGCCATGCTGACCCACCCCATCGATGAAGAAGCGGCGAGGTTCTACACCCGGTTCGGGTTCATCGCATCACCCTTGCGCGAACAGCAACTTCTCTTGCTGCTCAAGGATGCAAGGAAGGTCGTCCAATGACGCAATCGACTGAGTTCCCCAGTGCCGGCGATGTGGTGCAGTCCATCGCGCTGGGCGATTTCGCTGCCGCTGCCGACCACCCCGTCGTCGAGCAAGCTCTACCTGCGCCACGACGAGATCGAGATTCTCGGCATCGTCTCGGGCGTCGTGCGGATGGCCGGGCCGCTAGGTCGGTGACATCCCGTGCGCGCAAGCAGACCCGGTTGTTGGCGAGCCGCTTCGAACGGGCGCGCGCACTCGTCGGGGTCGATCCGTGCGATCCCCAGGCCGTTTCCCCGCCAGGCGCGGTTCCGGTCGATCTTGACCGCCTCCAGCGTTTCACCGACGAACAGCGTCGTGGCCACCGAGCCGCCCGCGCCACCGGCGCGCCGGATCCGCTCGAACGCCACGCACCAGCGCAGCAGGTCGGGAATCAGCTTGATCAGTCGCTTGAGGGTGTCCTGATATCGCCCAACCAGTGCTCGGTGGTCCGGTGACGGCGGCAGGATGCTGACCGAGACGAGGAGGCGCTCGACAACTGCTGATCGCTTACATCCTGCTCGCGCGGCCCGCCTGGTTCCGGGATTGGGTCGATCGGGTCTATCGGGACGGGCTTCCGTAGCGATCTGTGGAAGCACCTCGTGCGGTTGCTCGGCGAATCTATCGAGGGTTGCAAAAGTCATCGCAGACGGCTCGCTGCGACAGGCTGCAAGGACGTCCGTGTCAGCTCGACGGCGGGATCCCTCCCGCCGACGGTCGCCGCGACCCGCCTCCGATGACTTTCGGGACGATTGAGATTGCCTACTTCAACCAACGCGCGAGCCTCGAAGGCATCGTCAACGACAAAGGCGACGAAGGCCGCCTCGCAATCGCCAAGGCGCGGCTGGATCGGGCGCCGAGGCGGGCGCGGACGCAGACACCCAAACGCAGACGGACCAGGTGACCCAGCGATCTGGATCGCCCCGCGTCGAGCAATTCGCGCTTTGCAGATGGCCGACGTCACCCAGGTCAGCGGCTTCCAAACCCACGACGCCCGCGAGGATCTCTTGGAGGGTCACGCTTTCCGCGACTATCTCGAGGATGTCGACGACCCGGATGCGCATGCGCGGAGGCAAGGGCACTACGCTTATACCCCAAAAGCTTCTAGACTCTCGGGGAGGGTTGGATCGCCTATCCTCCATCCACTGATCGATCATCCAACGGAGCGTTTTCGATGCCAGCGCCTTACCTCGTCCGTCTCACGTGCGCGGCCCTGCTATCGATTGGGGTTACCGCGGTTTCCATGGCGCAGTCGCCACCGGGCGTCAGCTTCTCCGTCGCCCCCGTCGTTCAGTTCGACAGCGATTTGGATTCCGGCGGCGATGCCGCGTACAGCGCGCTGCTCATGTCGCTCGGAACGAATTGGGCGCTCGACGGGCAGTCGTCCCTGGGCATCCGCCTGCGCTTGGACTACGAGGATTGGGACTTCGACAAACCACTCGGATTCGGCGGCGCACGGCCGTGGGACAGGTTGTACCGAGCCAGTATCTCCGTACCCTACGGTTTTACGACCAACGGCGGTTGGCGGCTGGGTCTGACACCGACGATCGAGTCCTCGGGTGAATCTGGCGCCAGCTTTTCGGATACGCTCGAATACGGGGCCTCAGCATCGGTATCGCGTGCCGTGCGACCCGATCTCACCCTCGGACTAGGCGTCGGCGTCTACGAGCGCATCGAGGAGACGCGTGCTTTCCCGTTCTTGATCATCGATTGGCGGATCAACGATCGCTTGCGCCTCACCAATCCCTTCCCGGCCGGCCCGGCCGGTCCGGCGGGGTTGGAACTATCCTATGCGCTCGACTCGGGGTGGACCGCAGGCGTGGGCGCCGCTTACCGTTCCTATCGCTTTCGACTCGACTCCGATGGCCCCTTCCCCGACGGCGTCGGCGAGCACCGGTTCATCCCCGTCTTCGTCCAGCTTGGACGCGACCTGACCGAGAACCTGAGCTTCAAGCTATACGCTGGGGCAGCAACCGGGACCAAGTTGCGGGTCGAGGACGAGCGTGGTCGACGGTTGTATGAGGAGGATCAGGACCCAGCGGCGATGCTGGGGGTGTCCTTGATCGGCCGCTTCTAGTACCTCGTCCCTTGGGATCGGCGCGGTTGGCCTCTGGGTCGAGGCTTACGGGTTTTGCACCCTTTGCGAAGACAAGGAACTTCGGCCCGTTCCAGCGCGTGCCGGTGATGTGGTGCGCGGCCGCCGACAGGCTCTTGGACACCTGGGCATCCAGGGCATACAGACCATCGTGCGTGACCGTTACGCGGTACTCCCGTTCATCCCGTTCCCGGATCAGCGTGGTACCGGGCATCAGCAAGGTTTGCGCGCTGCGGTCGGCCATCGGCAGGGAGGGCAGCGCGGCCAGCTGCCCCAGCAGGCCGCCATCGAGGACATCGATTACCGCGCCGCGCGCGGCCTCGACAAGACCCTCATGGCCCGCCTCGCCGCCGGGCAGTGGCTCACCGAGCACCTCAATGTCTTGATCACCGGACCCACCGGCGTCGGCAAGAGCGACCTCGCTTGCGCCTTGGCCAGTCAAGCCTGCTGCCTCGGTACACCCGCCCGCTATCGCCGCCTCCCACGCCTGCTCAATGGGGCCGGCATCGCCCGCGCCGACGTCGGACGCCAACGTGGTCAGGTTGACCATGCGACTCACGTAGCTGTTGTCGATCCCCTCCCGCGCGGCGATCTCCTTCAAGGACTTCGCCTCTCCTGATTGCTCACCCCTTCCCTGGGGTTCGCCCCTTCGGGGCCGACTTCGTCGTCCAACTTCGCTCCCAGCGAAGTTGTCCAGCATCGCCAGCCAGCGATGGCCCCTGGCCAGCGCCAATTGGATGGAGGTCGGTGCCACGTCCCAGGCCTGACTGGCGCGGTTTTGCCGCTTGGGCGGCTCCCGGACGGCACGCGGCTCCTCAATGACGTGCGTATGACTGGCGACTGGGAAGCTTGGCTCGACTTCTTTGCCGAGGCCGTGATCGTTACCGCCACCCAGGCTGTAGAAACGGCGCAACAGCTTCTCGATCTGTCGAACCAGGACCGCTACAAGATCAGCGGTCTCGGACGAGCGGCGGCATCCACCCTGCAGGTGCACCGCGCGCTGATGGAACATCCTATTGGCACCTCGGGCTCTCTGGTGCAAAAGACCGGCATCACCCCGGCCACGGTCAACAAGGCGCTCGGCCACTTGGAGCGGCTCGGCATCGTCAAGGAGCTGACCGCCCAGAAGCGCAACCGCCTGTTCAGCTACGCGGGCTATATCGAGATCATGAGTCGCGGCACGGAACTGCCGGGCAGGTAGTCCAATTCGATTCCCGTTTTCGGAATCGAATCAGATTCGTTGGGAGATTCCTCTTGGTATTCGCCCGGGTGTAAGCGGCAACTGGCCGGCGTTATCGTGCCGCCGAAGGTTCCTGGCGCCGTTGCTGGAGCGCGGCGAAGCCCCGTTCCACAAGGAGGGCACCCACCGCCGCATCCGTCACCAGCAGGAGCCGGCCTCAGGGTCCGGCGACCTCGCCGCCCTGCGGAGTCCGAACGAATTTATCCGGGTCGTAGCCGAAATCCTGCAACCGCGCCAGCCACTGCTCGACCCGCTCGGGCGGAGGATTCGGATCGCGCGCGAGCACCCAGCCGAAACGCCGGGTCGGATGGCCCACGAGCGCGTAGTCGTAGTCTTCACCTACCTCCATGACCCAATAGTCGCCAAGGTAGAGGCGGAGCCCGAAAAGACTGAAGAAGCTGACCTTCAGCTTGGAGTTGTGCTCCGGGTCCGACGGGCGGGCGACACCGGTGATCGACGCCGTGTTGCCCGACGAGGTCACGCAGCGGTTGGTCACCGAGATCAGCCCATCTTCGCGCAGCCCGTAGGTCGCGCGGGTGTCGCGCGCGCAGCCGCCCTGAAACATATTCGGCAACACGGCGATCTCATACCAATGCCCCAGGTAGCGTTCGACATCGACATGCTCTACGGTCGGCGGCGGCGCGGCCGCCGCCCGCCCGAGGAACAGGGCCAGGGCCGATAGGAGGGTGAGGCGGGTCGAGGTCTTGTTCGTCGTCATGTGGCTCCTTGAACTCGTATCTTTCCGGTCATCGCTGCCGTTGCAGCCGTCATCGTGCCGATCGCGAGGCAGGTTCACGGACTCGCCCCGGCAGTTCGGTACAGTGCCACGCCCAACCACGGGCCGGGCTCCGCGGCGTCCCGCCGAGTGGCGTCAGTATAGACCAGAGCCCCTCTCTTCCGGCGGCTGGCCGGTGTTCGACGGCCTTGCCGGAATGCATCACCGCGACCTGGTTCAGATCGGTCACCTGGTTGCTCGGAATCTGGGTGCACGCGACCACGAGCACACCTCCCCGTCAAGCCCGTCCGCGAACCGAGCACGGCCAGCACGGGGTCACGGGCTGATTAGCGAGGATGGCTCATGTTACCGTAGAAACACGCGAGCGGTAGCGACCCGATGCGGGCGGAGGCCTGCCCGCACGGTCGACACCCTTCTCGCCTTGCCGATGGCCGGGTAACGGCCGCACGAACGTTTTCTCGATGCTGTGGATGAACGATGACGGAACACCTCCCGATTACAACCAAGGCCCTCTTGATTGGTGCAGGGCTGCTGTTCGCCGCCGGCGCAATGCTGGGTCTGACACTCCCGATCCGGGCTGAGCTCGAAGGGTTTCCAACCTCGTTGATCGGTCTGATCGGGAGCGCCTTCGCCGCTGGTTATGTCGCTGGCTGTCTGTTGGTCCCGCGGCTGGTCGCGCGAGTCGGTCATATTCGCGTGTTTGGCGTCATGGCGGCACTGGTTGCCATCACGGCTCTGCTCAATATCCTGTACGTGTCGCCGCTGGCTTGGATACTCGTTCGGGCCATGACCGGCTTCGCCTTCGCCGGCGCGACCATGATCATCGAAAGCTGGCTGAGCGAAAGTGCGACCAGCAACAACCGGGGGCGTGTCTTTGCCCGCTACATGGTCGTCAATCTCGCCAGCTCGGTGTTCGGCCAGCTCGCCGTCATGACCTTCCAGCCCGGAGGGTTCGAGCCCTTCGTCGTGGTCGCGATCCTGGCGGCACTGTCCCTCGTGCCGACAGCCCTGAGCTCGAGCCGCGCCCCCAACCCACTACACGAGGTGAGGCTGGATTTCCGCCGACTGATTCGGGTGTCACCGGTCGCCGTCGTGGCTTGTGCCGGCGTCGGTCTCACCAACGGCGCCTTCGGCACGCTCGCGCCTGTCTACGGCAACACCATCGGGCTGGATGTCTGGGCCGTCGCACTGCTGGTGGCTGGTGCCATTGTCGGTGGTGCCTTGATGCAGGCGCCGATCGGCTGGCTATCGGATCGACTGGATCGCCGATGGGTCATCATGGGCATCGCGCTGACCGGCGCAGCGCTGGCCTTCGTGATCTTCAGCGCGGATCTCCGCGAGCCCGTCACGGTGATTCTCCTGGTGGCCGCGCTCGGCGGCGCCATGTACACCATCTATCCCGTCGCGGTCGCGCACGCTAACGACCGCGCCGCGGAGGGGGATTTCGTGGCCGTTGCCAGCGGCCTGTTGCTCATCTTCGGAGCCGGGGCCACATTGGGTCCGGCCATCGCCGCGCCGCTGATGCAATTCGGTGAACCGAGTTGGTTGTTCCTATTCCTCGTCGGCACCTACGGCCTGATGGCGATGCATGCGTTCTGGCGCACGCGCATCTCTCCACCGGCGATCGAAAGCGTTCACGGCTACGCTGTCATCGAGCCGATTCAAGGGACGACTCAAGAGGCCATGTACCTCGACCCGCGCGCCGATCAACAGGACGCCGACAGCGCTCGATGATGATGGCTCGGTTGCTTCGATGATCGCGTCCGCGGGGTACGGCGCCCAACGCGCCGTACCCCGCGGGCTTCGGATCTCGGGGACCGGGCTCAGTTGACCTTCGGATCGAGCTCGCCCTTCTCGTAACGGACGGTCATCGCCTCGAGCGAGATCGGCTTGATCTTCGAGGCATTGCCGGCGGTGCCGAAGGCCTCGTAACGGGCGCGGCAGATGTCCTTCATCGCCTTCGTCGCCGCGGCCAGGTATTTGCGCGGATCGAAGTTCGACGGGTTCTCGTGCAGGTTCTTGCGGATCGCGCCGGTCGAGGCCATCCGCAGGTCGGTGTCGATATTGACCTTGCGCACGCCGTGCTTGATGCCCTCGACGATCTCCTCGACCGGCACGCCGTAGGTCTCGCCCATGTCGCCGCCGTACTGGTTGATGATCGCCAGCCACTCTTGCGGCACCGACGAGGAGCCGTGCATGACCAGGTGGGTGTTCGGGATCCGCGCGTGGATCTGCTTGACCCGCTCGATCGCCAGGATGTCGCCGGTCGGCGGCCGCGTGAACTTGTAGGCGCCGTGCGAGGTCCCAATCGCGATCGCGAGCGCATCGACGCCGGTCCTCTTGACGAAGTCGGCGGCCTCCTCCGGATCGGTCAACAGCTGGCTGTGGTCGAGCGTCCCCTCGGCGCCGATGCCGTCTTCCTCACCGGCCTGGCCGGTCTCGAGCGAACCGAGGCAGCCAAGTTCGCCTTCGACCGAGACACCGCAGGCATGGGACATTTCGACGACGCGGCGCGTCACCTCGACGTTGTAGTCATACGAGGCTGGGGTCTTGCCGTCTTCTTTCAGCGAGCCGTCCATCATCACCGAGCTGAAGCCGAGTTGGATCGAACGCTGACAGACGGCCGGCGAGGTGCCGTGGTCCTGGTGCATGCAGACCGGGATGTGCGGCCACTCCTCGATCGCGGCGAGGATCAGGTGGCGCAGGAAGGGGGCGCCGGCGTACTTGCGGGCACCGGCCGAGGCCTGCACGATGACCGGCGAATCGGTCTCCTGCGCGGCCTCCATGATCGCGCGCATCTGTTCGAGATTGTTGACGTTGTAGGCCGGCACGCCATAGCCGTGTTCGGCGGCGTGATCCAGCAGTTGGCGCATCGAGATCAGGGCCATGATGGGTTCTCCTCGGTTGTCGGGTAGTGGGATGGGGGCTTGTCAGTCGTCGGCGAGCCGCCGATGCTCGCCGACGCGCATGATCTTCATGATGTTGGTTTGACCTTCGACGCCGGATCTGTCTCCCTTGGTGATGATCACGAGATCCCCATCGCGGACGATGCCGTGGTCGAGCAGCACCTCGATCACGTCGCGGTTGACCTCGTGGATGTCCGCGTTCGAGACATCGAAGCTTACCGGATAGACCCCGCGAAAAAGCTTGACCTTTCTGCGGGTGGCAATATGCCGCGTCGGGGCGTAGATCGGGATACCGGAGCTGATGCGGGACATCCATTTGACCGTGGAACCGGTCTCGGTCAACGCCGCGATCGCCTTGACGCCCAAATGATTGGCCGTGTACATCGTGGCCATCGCGATGGCCTCGTCGACGCGCCCGAAGACGGTGTCGATCCGATGCGTCGAGCGCCGCGCGCTGCGCTGCTTCTCGGCCTCCTCGCAGATCCGGTGCATCGCGTCGACGACCTTGACCGGGTAGCGCCCGATCGAGGTCTCCGCGGACAGCATCACGGCATCGGTGCCATCGAGCACGGCGTTCGCGACATCGAAGACCTCGGCGCGCGTCGGGTGCGCGTTGGCGATCATCGACTGCATCATCTGGGTCGCCGTGATGACGACGCTGTTGCTCTCGCGCGCCCGACTGATCAGATCCTTCTGCACGCCGGGCAGCTCGGCGTCGCCGATCTCGACGCCGAGATCGCCGCGCGCGATCATGATCGCATCGGCCGCGGCGATGATATCGTCGATGCCGCTCAAGGCCTCGGCCCGTTCGATCTTCGCGACGATGCCCCCGGCCCCGCCGGCCTCGGTGAAGAGCTCGCGCGCGAGGCGGACGTCGTCGCCATTGCGAACGAAGGACACGGCCAGATAGTCGGCCCCGATCTCAGCAGCGAATCGGATATCGGCGCGATCCTTGTCGGTCAGCGCCGGCGCCGACAGCCCGCCGCCCTTGCGATTGATGCCCTTGTTGTCGGACAAGGGCCCGCCGATCAGCACCCGGCAGTGCACGGCTGCGCCGCGCACGGATTCGACCGTGAGCTCGATGGCGCCATCGTCGAGCAGCAGGGTGTCGCCGGCGGCCAGATCGGTGACCAGGTCCGGGTAGGTCGTGCCGACGCGGGCGCGATCGCCGCCATCGATCGGGCATTCGGCATCGATGATGAAGGCATCGCCGACGGTCAGGTCGACGGCCCCGTCACGAAATCGGCCGACTCGAATCTTCGGGCCCTGCAGATCGAGCAGCACGGCCACGTCGCGCCCGGCCGCCGCGGCCCGCTCGCGAACCCGTTCGGCGCGTTCACGATGCCGCACGTGGCCGTCGTGCGACAGATTGAGCCGCACCACGTCGACGCCCGCGGCAATCATCGCATCGAGCAGGCGTGGGTCATCGGTGGCCGGGCCTAGCGTGGCCACGATCTTGGTTCGTCTCGGCATTCGGGCAGTCTCCGGCCTCGTGACCGCCGCCGGCCGGGTCACGGCCAGCGGCGGACCGCGACCCTATTGTTTAGCGCGGGATTCGAGCATCGCGACGGCCGGCAGGGTCTTGCCCTCGAGGTATTCGAGGAAGGCCCCGCCGGCCGTCGAGATGTAGGACACCCGATCGTAGATGCCGTACTTCTGGATCGCCGCGATCGTGTCGCCACCGCCGGCCAGCGTGAAGGCCGGCGTCGCGGCGATCGCATCGGCGATCGTCCGGGTGCCGGCGCCGAACTGGTCGAACTCGAAGACCCCGACCGGGCCATTCCAGATCACGGTGCCGGCCTGCGCGATGATGTCGGCGAGGGCCTGAGCGCTGTCGGGGCCGATGTCGAAGATCATGTCGTCATCGGCGACCTGGTCGGCCGGCTTCAGCACCGCCGGCTCCTGTTCGTCGAAGCGCTTGCCGACCACGACATCGGTCGCGATCGGGATGATCGCACCACGGGCGGTCATCTTGTCGATCAATGCCTGCGCGGTCGGCACCAGATCCTTCTCGCACAGCGACTGACCGACATTCTTGCCGGTCGCCTTCAGGAAGGTGTTCGCGATGCCACCACCGACGACCAATTGATCGACCTTCTCGGACAGGGCCTCGAGCACCGTGAGCTTGGTCGAGACCTTCGATCCGCCGACGATCGCGACCATCGGGCGCGCCGGATTGGCCAGCGCCTTGTGCAGCGCATCGAGCTCCTCGGCGAGCAGCAACCCGGCACAGGCAGTCGGTGCGAACCGGCCGACACCGTGCGTCGAGGCCTGTGCGCGGTGCGCGGTGCCGAACGCATCCATGACGAAGACATCGCACAGGGCCGCATACCGCTTGGCGAGATCCTCGTTGTCCTTGCCCTCGCCCTTGTTGAAACGCACGTTCTCCAACAGCACCAATTCGCCGTCGGCCACCGCCGGGGCCTGATCGAGATAATCCGCGACCAGACGCACCTCGCGGCCGAGCTTGGCCGCGAGATCCTCGGCGACCGGCTTCAGCGAGTTCTCCTCCGAATAGACGCCCTCCTCCGGTCGGCCCAGGTGCGACATCACCATGACCTTGGCCCCCGCCTTCAGGCAGTGCTCGAAGGTCGGCATCGAAGCACTGATGCGCGCGTCGGAGGTGACCCGGCCGTTCTTGACCGGCACGTTCAGATCGGCCCGGATCAGCACCCGCTGGCCCTCGAGGTCGAGATCGGTCAACTTGATGAAGGACATTGGCATCCTCTCTAGTGCAAAGGGTTACGTCAGAAGAAAGCGATCTGGACAGCCACGCGGGCTGTCCGGATGGCTTTCACCGGCGGCACCGGGACGGGCCGCCATGAATCCCGCTGTCCCTAGGGACGCGCTGAGTCGTTCAGCGCGTCCCGTGCGAGGCCGAAGCCCCATCGATCTTTGGCCACGAAGGCCAATGGATCAGCGTCTCCTTAGGCGACATGCTGGACCAGACGCAGCATATTGCAGGTGTAACCGTACTCGTTGTCGTACCAGGCGACGACCTTGATGAAGGTCCCGTCGAGCGCGATACCGGCCTCGGCATCGAAGATCGACGGGGCCGTGTGACCGCGGAAGTCGGTCGCGACGACCTTGTCCTCGGTATAGGCGAGAACGCCCGCTAGGTCACCGGATCGGGAGGCCGACTTCATCGCCGCACAGATGTCCGCATAGCTCGCTTCCTTGGTGAGCTCGACGGTCAGGTCGACGACCGACACGTCCGAGGTCGGGACCCGGAAGGCCATGCCGGTCAGCTTGCCGTTCAGGTCCGGGAGCACCTTGCCTGCGGCCTTCGCGGCCCCGGTCGACGACGGGATGATGTTCTCGAGGATGCCGCGGCCACCGCGCCAATCCTTCTGTGACGGCCCATCGACGGTCTTCTGGGTCGCGGTCGCCGCATGCACCGTGGTCATCAGGCCGCGCTTGATGCCCCAGTTGTCGTGCAGGACCTTGGCGACCGGTGCCAGGCAGTTGGTCGTGCACGAGGCCGCCGAGATGATCGCCTGGCCGGCGTAGGTCTTGTGGTTGACGCCATAGACGAACATCGGCGTCGCATCCTTCGACGGCGCGCTCTGCACGACCTTCTTGGCCCCGGCATCGATGTGTTTCTGGCAGGTCTCCTCGGTCAGGAAGAAGCCGGTGCACTCGAGCACGATATCGGCACCGATCTCGTTCCAGCGCAGATTCGCGGGGTCGCGCTCGGCGGTCAGGCGGATCGTCTTGCCGTTGACGATCAGGTTGTTGCCTTCAACAGCGATATCGCCGCGGAAATTGCCATGGACCGAATCGTATTTGAGCATGTAGGCCAGATAGTCGGCGTCGAGCAGGTCGTTGATGCCGACCACCTCGATGTCCGGAAAATCCTTCGCGATAGCGCGAAACGCCATCCGGCCGATCCGTCCGAAGCCGTTGATGCCAACTTTGATCGTCATGGGTGTCTACTCCTGTTACGAGGGAAGAGTTTGAAGGGTTCGGCGGGCGGGGCAGCGGTCCCAGCCGCGCCCCGCCCGGCCATCATGTCGGCGCGGTCAGAGCAGGCCCTTCACGGTGGCGACGACGCGCTCGACCGTGAAGCCGAACTCCTTGAACAGCGCACCGGCCGGGGCCGACTCGCCAAAACGGTCGAGGCCGATGACGGCGCCTTGGCTGCCGACGTACTTCCACCAGCCACCGGTAACCGCCGCCTCGATCGCGACCCGGGTCGTGACGCCCTTCGGCAGCACCGATTCGCGATAGGCCTCGTCCTGGGCATCGAAGGTGTCGGTCGACGGCATCGAGACGACGCGGATCGCGCGCCCGGCTAACGCCTCGGCGGCCTTGACCGCCAGATCCACCTCGGATCCGGTCGCGATCAGGATCACCTCCGGGGTGCCGGCACAATCGCGCAGGATGTAGCCACCGCGGGCGATTGCCGCGAGCTGGTTCTTATCCCGCTCGACATGGGGCAGGTTCTGCCGCGAGAAGATCAGACAGGTCGGACCGCCGCGTCGCTCGATCGCCAACCGCCAACTGACCGCCGACTCCACCGCGTCGCACGGCCGCCAAACGCTCATGTTCGGGATCAGGCGCAGCGTCGGGATCTGTTCGACCGGCTGGTGGGTCGGGCCGTCCTCGCCGAGACCGACCGAGTCGTGCGTGTAGACGAAGATCGCCGGCAGGCGCATCAGCGCCGCCATCCGAAGCGCGTTGCGGGCGTATTCGGAGAACATCAGGAAGGTGGCGCCGTAAGGAATGAAGCCCCCATGCAGCGCGATCCCGTTCATGATCGCGGACATGCCGAACTCGCGCACACCATAGTAAATATAGTTGCCCGGCGCATCGCCACGGCCGAGACCCTTGCTGCCCTTCCACAGAGTCAGGTTCGAGCCGGCCAGGTCCGCCGATCCGCCGATCAGCTCCGGCAGCAGCGGGCCAAAGCCATTCAGCGCGTTCTGCGAGGCCTTGCGCGAGGCAATCGTCTCGCCCTTCGCGACCACCGAGTCGATGAAGGCCTGCGCCTGCTGCGGCCAGTCAGCCGGCAGATCACCGGCTTGGCGGCGCGTGAACTCGGCCGCGAGATCCGGATGGGCCTTCGCGTAGGCGGCAAAGCGCTCTTGCCATTCGGCTTCGGCGCGGGCACCACGGTCCTTCGCGCTCCAGCCATCGTAGATGTGACCGGGAATCTCGAACGGCGGATGTTCCCAACCGATCGCCTGCCGGGTCAGTGCGACCTCGTCCTCGCCGAGCGCGGCGCCGTGGCACTCCTCCTTGCCCTGCTTGTTCGGTGAGCCCCAGCCGATGATCGTCTGACAACAGATCAGCGACGGCCGGTCCGTCACGGCCTGTGCCTCTTCGAGCGCGGCCTTGACGGCCTCGGCATCATGACCATCGACCTTCGGGATCACGTGCCAGCCATACGCAGCGAACCGCTGCGGCGTATCGTCGACGAACCAGGCCGGGACATCGCCGTGACCGCGCACCTCGCCATCGATCGAGATGTTGTTGTCATCGTAGACCGCGATCAGCTTACCGAGGCCCAACGCGCCGGCCAGCGAACAGGCCTCGTGCGAGATGCCTTCCATCAGACAGCCGTCGCCGAGGAAGACATAGGTGTAGTGGTCGACAATGCGATGATCCGGCCGGTTGAACTCGGCGGCCAGCGCCTTCTCGGCGATGGCCATGCCAACGGCATTCGTGATCCCCTGACCGAGCGGCCCGGTGGTCGTCTCGACGCCGGGGGCATAGCCATACTCCGGGTGGCCTGGGGTCTTCGAGTGAAGTTGCCGGAACTGCCTCAGATCATCGAGGGTCAGTTCGTAGCCCGTCAGGTGCAACAGCGAATACAGCAGCATCGAGCCATGCCCGTTCGACAGCACGAAGCGATCGCGGTCGGCCCATTTCGGATTCGACGGATTGTGGCGCAGGAAGTCGTTCCACAGGACCTCGGCGATATCGGCCATACCCATCGGCGCACCCGGATGGCCGGAGTTGGCCTTCTGGACCGCGTCCATGCTCAGCGCGCGGATGGCGTTGGCAAGTTCTCTGCGTGAGGACATGAGCCCCTCCTCTTCAAGTCTCTATAACAACGGTAAAGGGATGTTCCAAGCGACACACGATCAGTGCCCGCTTGCGCCCCATGACGGCATGGCGATGGACCAGAATGGGCTGGCGACATCGGACGCTAGAGGGTCGACCGACACGGCTGGGCGGTCCGGTTCACGAGCCGGCGCCCACGCCGCACCCTCGCCAGATTGAGGATGGACGCAACTCGCTTCGGTAGTGTTGCCCACCCCGGGGCTTAGGACAAAACGACTCGTTTTATGGTAGCAAAAAACAGCTTTATAGAATCCGCATATTTTAATCATTGGTCAAGACGAAGCAAGCAGCGAACCGCCCGCGCGACCGATCGAAGAGCCGGGCTCGGCGCTTGCGGTGACGCGGCGAATCGATCACCGCAAAAGCCTGGAACGGCCGTGCGCACGGCCGATCCGGGCCTTGGGGCGACGGGGACGGTAGCGCACGACCGCAACCGATCGAGCCGATCCCGGAGGGGCGATGCGCCCCAACGGTCGGGCCGACCGGGTGCAGATTCAGGCCGCGTGACGCCACTTGATCGAACAGCCGATGCTCGGAACCTGGGCCGCCGGTCCGCGCCCGGTTTCGGCGATCTGCTTCATCGCCTCGAACAGGTCACGACGCGCATCGGCCGGCGCTGTCTCCTTGCGGCTCTCATCGAGCCGGCCGCGGTACTGCAAGCCGAGGTCCGCGTCGTAGCCGAAGAAGTCCGGGGTGCAGACGGCCCCGTAAGCCTTGGCGATGGCCTGTGACTCATCGAGCAGGTAAGGGAATGGATAGCGGTACTCGTCAGCGACCCGCTTCATGTTCTCGAACGAGTCGTCCGGATAGTCGGTCGGATCGTTCGATTGAATCGCGACCGCCCCGATCCCGAGCGACGCGAGCTCGCGAACATCGCGGATGATCCGCTCCCGAACCGCCTTCACATACGGGCAGTGGTTGCAAATGAACATGACCAAAAGACCGCGTTCACCTCGGCAGTCATCACGGGTCCAGACGCGGCCATCGACGCCGGGCAGTGCGAAGTCCGGTGCCGCCGCGCCGAAGTCGCAGACAGGGGTTTCGGTTGAAGCCATGAGGCGCCTCCATAGGCAGGTTCGACGAATGAGATGGGCCCGTTACGAGAGTAAGGTGCCGGCGCAGATTTCCCAATTCCAGGCCTCGCTCTGCGTCCCACGCCGGCCGTATCGAGCGAAGGCCGTGCCCGAACGCGCTCAGCCTCGCCGGGTTTAATCCTTGGCGGCAACGCGTTAGGATAAGCGGTTTCATCAACGCGCCATCCGGCGCCCCGACCAGGTCTCGCATCCCATTATGAGCAAGGACTTCATCTTCACCTCCGAATCCGTTTCCGAAGGTCATCCCGACAAGATGGCGGATCAGATTTCCGATGCCGTGCTCGACGAGGTCTATCGCCGCGATCCCAACCACGCGAAGGCGCGCGTCGCATGCGAGACTCTGGTCAAGACCGGTTTCGTGATGCTGGCGGGCGAGATCACGGTGACCGATGCCGACCTCAAGATCGATTACGAGCAGGTCGTGCGTCGAACCGTCAAGGAGATCGGTTACGACAATTCCGAGTGCGGCTTCGACGGCAACAACTGCGGTGTCCTGATCGCCTTGGGCGAGCAGTCGAAGGACATCAACCAGGGTGTCGACCGCGACAAGCCCGAGGAGCAAGGCGCCGGTGATCAGGGCCTGATGTTCGGTTATGCCACCAACGAGACCGACATGCTGATGCCGGCGCCGATCGATTACGCACACCGGCTCGTCAAGCGTCAGGCCGAGGTTCGCAAGAACGGTACCCTGCCCTGGCTGCGGCCGGACGCCAAGTCCCAGATCACGGTCCGCTACAGCGACGGCAAACCGGTCGGCGTCGACGCCGTGGTGCTCTCGACACAGCACAGCGAGGACATCCGCGAGAGCGTGTTGCACGAGGCGGTGATGGAAGAGATCATCAAACCGGTGCTCGGCGACACCGGTTGGCTCCATTCCAACACGCGCTACCATATCAATCCGACCGGCAAGTTCGTGATCGGCGGCCCGGTCGGCGATTGCGGCCTGACCGGACGCAAGATCATCGTCGACACTTACGGCGGCATGGCGCGCCACGGCGGCGGCGCCTTTTCCGGCAAGGACCCGTCGAAGGTCGACCGGTCCGCCGCCTACGCCGGACGCTATGTCGCGAAGAACATCGTCGCGGCCGGGCTCGCCGACAAATGCGAGATCCAGGTCTCCTACGCGATCGGCGTCGCCGAACCCACGTCGGTGTCGATCGAGACCTTCGGCACCGCGCGGATCAGCGAGGCGCGGATCATCGAGTTGATCCGTGCCCACTTCGACCTGCGCCCCTTCGGCATCCTGCAGATGCTCGATCTGGCCAACCGCGATCTGATCAAGTACCAGTACACCGCGGCTTACGGCCACTTCGGCCGCGCCGAACCCGGGTTCACGTGGGAGCGGACCGACAAGGCCGACCTCCTGCGCGATGCGGCGGGGATCTGAATCCACGATCCCGAAACCCGAACTGCCGATGCCTGCCCCCTCCGTGGCAGGCATCGGCCACCCCCGACACGGGGTCAAGGCCCGATATCACGGCTTGCCACCACCCCGGCGCCGAGGAGCGTTGCGACCCGGTTCGTACAGGACCGGGCCAGGCTCGGCGTCGCGGTTCATTCGTTCGAACGGCGCTCACTCCATGTTTAATCAGAGGGTTGATCAACCATGAGTGAGTTCACTGACTACAAAGTCGCCGATCTGTCACTGGCCGAATGGGGCCGCCGCGAGATTCGCATTGCCGAGACCGAGATGCCGGGCCTGATGGCGCTTCGCGAAAAGTATGCCGGCGAGCAACCGCTGGCCGGCGCCCGGGTCACCGGCAGCCTGCACATGACGATCCAGACCGCCGTGCTGATCGAAACGCTCACCGCGCTCGGCGCGCAGGTGCGCTGGGCCTCGTGCAACATCTTCTCGACGCAGGACCATGCCGCGGCCGCCATCGCCGCGGCCGGCATCCCGGTCTTCGCGTGGAAGGGCGAGACCCTCGAAGAGTACTGGTGGTGTACCGAACAGGCCCTGAACTGGCCCGACGGCAGCGGCCCGAACATGATCCTCGACGATGGCGGCGACGCGACCTTGCTCGTGCACAAGGGTGTCGAATACGAAAAGGCCGGCGCCGTCCCGGCGCCGACGCCCCAGGACAATGAGGAGTGGACGGCCGTGCTGAACCTGCTCGGGCGCACCTTCGCACGCGACCCCGAGCATTGGCACAAGGTCGGCAAAGGGATCAAGGGCGTCACCGAGGAGACCACGACCGGCGTTCATCGACTCTACGAGATGGCCAAGAAGGGCACGTTGCTGTTCCCGGCGATGAACGTCAACGATGCCGTCA
Source organism: Thioalkalicoccus limnaeus (assembly GCF_041197575.1). Classification (NCBI taxonomy): domain Bacteria; kingdom Pseudomonadati; phylum Pseudomonadota; class Gammaproteobacteria; order Chromatiales; family Chromatiaceae; genus Thioalkalicoccus; species Thioalkalicoccus limnaeus. The sequence goes on from NZ_JBDKXB010000014.1 coordinate 22,674, forward strand.
CCAAATCGAAGTTCGACAACCTCTACGGATGCCGCGAATCCCTGGTCGACGGGATCAAGCGGGCCACCGACGTCATGATCGCCGGCAAGATCGCGATGGTCTGCGGCTATGGCGACGTCGGCAAGGGCTGCGCCCAGTCGCTGCGCGGCCTCGGGGCCACGGTCTGGGTCTCGGAGATCGATCCGATCTGCGCGCTGCAGGCCGCGATGGAAGGCTTCCGGGTCACGACGATGGAAGACGCTGCCCCGGTCGCCGATATCTTCGTCACGGCCACCGGCAACCAGGACATCATCACCTACGACCACATGGCCTCGATGAAGGACCAGGCCATCGTCTGCAACATCGGCCACTTCGATAACGAAATCGATGTCGCCGGCCTGATGTCGTGCCAATGGGAAGAGATCAAACCACAGGTCGATCACGTGATCTTCCCGTCGGGACGGCGGATCATCCTGCTCGCGAAAGGCCGCCTCGTGAACCTCGGCTGCGCCACCGGGCACCCGAGCTTCGTGATGTCGGCGAGCTTCACGAACCAGGTGCTTGCGCAGATCGAGCTCTTTTGTCGGACCGAGCAGTATCCGATCGGCGTCTATGTGCTGCCCAAACAGCTCGACGAGGAGGTCGCGCGACTGCACCTAGGCAAGATCGGCGCTAAGCTGACCCGATTGAGTCAACAGCAAGCGAGCTACATCGGCGTCTCCGTCGAAGGTCCGTACAAACCGGATCACTATCGCTACTGAACCGGCTGGCGGCCCGAAAGGGCCGCCGCCTGAGCGAAAAAGCACCACGACCAACGTCCGCGCGCCCCAGCCCTGCGGCGGGGATCGCGCGGGCCGCTGCGGTCGCGGTCCGCGATTCGGCCGTATCAGGAGCCACCGATGACAGATCCGCAACCGGTATACAGTTTCGAGCTGTTCCCGCCCAAGACGCCCGAGGGATTCGCCAAACTCAAAGGCCAAGTCGAGCGACTCGCCGCGCTCGGTCCGCGTTACTTCTCGGTAACCTATGGTGCCGGGGGGTCGACCCGCGCCGGCACCTTCGAGACCGTCGATTGGCTGCGAAGCCGGCAGATCGACACCGCCCCGCATCTCGCCTGCATCGGCTCGACCCGAGCCGAGGTCCGCGAACTGTTGCGGCGCTATCGCGATCAGGGCATCCAGCGCCTGGTCGCGCTGCGCGGTGACCTGCCGTCCGGCATGGGCACCGGCGCCGCCGGCGAGTTCCGCTACGCGAACGAGCTGGTCAGCTTCATCCGCGCCGAGCATGGCGATCATTTCGCTATCGAGGTCGCCGCGTACCCCGAGTTTCACCCGCAGGCCCCGAACCCGAACCGGGATCTCGACAACTTCGTCCGCAAGGTCGACGCCGGCGCCGACGCGGCGATCACGCAATACTTCTACAACGCCGACGCCTACTTCGGCTTCGTCGATGCGTGTCGCGAACGCGGCGTCACGGTGCCAATCGTGCCCGGCATCATGCCGATCACCAACTATGCGCAACTGGCCCGTTTTTCCGACGCCTGTGGCGCCGAGATCCCGCGCTGGATCCGCCGCCGGCTCGAAGGCTTCGGCGACGACCTCGGCAGCCTGCGTGCATTCGGCCACGACGTGGTCCTGGCTCTTTGCCGCCGGCTCCTCGAGGGCGGCGCCCCGGGGCTGCACTTCTATACGATGAACCAGTCCAGCCCGACGCAGCGGCTGTGGCGGGAGCTCGGTCTCACCGACCCAGGCAAGATTGCGAATTCGCAGTGAGGGCGGAGCATCGGATCGCTATCCTCGTACCGGTAAAACCCATCCTCCTTGGAAAGGCCGCCCCACCCTCCTCTTTTGGGGCGGCTTTGTTTTCCTCGGACGCCCCTCGGGCGCCCGGTTCGCGTCCCGGATCGCCGAAGGCCCTCAGGCCAGCGCACGAAGGGCCATCGAGACCCAACCTCCGCGTCGACCTCGACGAGCCGCTGGGACTGCGAAGCGTTAGCTGGCTCCTTCCGCCTCGGCATTCACGCAGGCCCACGCAGGCCAGGACGACAGGCGTGCTTCGATGAAGACGGCCAAGCCTGTGAGATCGCCGATCTCGATCCGGGGCGGATGTCCCTCGGGCAGCGAACCCTCGGCGACGACTGCGACGATGTCCGGATCCGATTGGTACAAGGGCGGTCGCCCCAACGTTGCACGATAGACCTCGATCTTCGGATACCGGGCATGCTTGAAGCCCTCGACCAGGATCAGGTCGAGCTCGTCCCAGACGAACCGCGACAACAACTCTGGCAGCGACGGATCCCGACCCTGGCGCGGCTGTTCGACCAGCAACGCCCAGCGCTCGCCCGATGCAATCAGGGTCTGCCGCGCGCCGGCCGCGCGAATCCGATGACTGTCCTTGCCGGGTCGATCCAGATCGAAACGACAATGGGCGTGCTTCAGATAGCCGATGCGCAGTCCCCGCGCGGACAACAGCGGCACCAGCCGCTCGATCAGCGTGGTCTTGCCCATGCCGCTGGTCGCGACGAAACCGACGACGGCCGGGGCATCACCGCTCATGGTCCTTCAGCCCCAACGCATCTCTTAGCGCCCCGCGCCATCAGCGGATCGAACCAAGAACCGGTCACTGGGCGTCACCCATGGCGATTCTGCCAGTACCCCCAATCGAGGCCCCGATACTTCGGCGGCATCAGGTTCGAATAGAGCAAGGCGCAGCGGACGAGCGAATGCACCGTCTTGCCGATCCGACCGCGCTCGAGGCGCCGGTGATCGATCGCATAAACAGGCAGATCCCGGCAAAAGCGCACCGAATACCCAGCGCGCCCGAGGCGCCAAACCACCTCCGAATCCTCATTGCATCGCAACCGCACATCGAACCCCCCGACAGCCATCAGCGCAGCGCGCGAGACGACCAGGTTGGAGCCGGTCGCCGCCGGGATACCGCAGACCTGACTGACCGCCTGCGCCCGTGCGATCCCGGCGTAGTAGCGACGGAAACGGTCACGTGACAGCTTGGGCCCGTAATAGACAGCGGCCCCGGAAAGCTGCACCAAGCGTTCAAAGTAATCCGGCGCAAAAACCACATCGGCATCGGTAAACAACAGCCAGTCGGTCTTCGCCAGTTCCGCGCCTCGTTGACGGGCCTCGGTGACGGTACCCGGCTCACGCACGACCAAGGTGTTTCGGGGACGACGCCGCTCGATCAGGTCGGGGGTACCGTCGCGGCTCGCGTCGACGACGATCAGTTGGACAGCCGGCGGGATCGAATCGAGAAAAGCGCCGATATTGCGAGCCTCGTCGCGCGTCGGCAGGACCAGCGTGAGATCGTTCAAGCGCATGAGTCACCCATCGTCGGCATTGCGGTTCGACGGGCGCCGATGATACCACCGTCATCGGCGCACAGGTGAACCGGACAGGGCACCGCCGCGGGGCACGGGCCGAGGCGCCCCGACAGCGGCACGCGCGCCGTCCCTCGACCGCCCGCGGGCGCTTCAGGGCTTGGGCAAGGTCACGCCACGCTGACCCTGATACTTGCCATCCCGGTCCTTGTACGAGGATTCGCAGACCTCATCGGATTCGAAGAACAGGATCTGCGCCACCCCTTCGTTCGCGTAGATCTTCGCCGGCAACGGCGTCGTGTTCGAGAATTCGAGCGTCACGTGCCCCTCCCATTCCGGCTCGAGCGGCGTGACGTTGACGATGATGCCGCAGCGCGCGTAGGTACTCTTGCCAAGACAAATGGTCAGGACGCTGCGTGGGATCCGTAAATACTCGACGGTGCGCGCCAGCGCGAACGAGTTCGGCGGGATGATGCAGACCGCGGCCTGCAGATCCACGAAGCTGTTCGAATCGAAGCGCTTCGGGTCGACGATCGCCGAATTGATGTTCGTGAAGATCTTGAATTCGTCGGCGCAGCGGATGTCGTACCCGTAACTCGAGGTGCCGTAGGAGATGACCCGACCGCCGGGTCCCTCGCGGACCTGGCCGGGCTCGAATGGCTCGATCATGCCATGGCTCAGCGCCATCCGGCGGATCCAGCGGTCGGATTTGATCGCCATCTGTCCAGTCCCGCCTAGTCGTCCTGGCCGTGGTAACCCTGGATCCTCTCGACCTCGTTACGCGACCCGAGGATCACCGGAACCCGCTGGTGCAGACCCTCCGGCTGGAGGTCCATGATCCGATGCGTGCCCGTGATGGATCCGCCGCCGGCTTGTTCGACGATGAAGGACATCGGGTTCGCCTCGTAGAGCAGACGCAACTTGCCGCCCTGGCCCTTCTCTTTCATCTTGGCGTCCATCGGATACATGAAGACGCCGCCGCGCGTCAGGATCCGGTGCACCTCGGCGACCATCGAGGCGATCCAGCGCATGTTGAAGTCCTTGCCGCGCGGCCCTTCCTTGCCGGCCAGGCACTCATCGACATAGCGTCGTATCGGCGCCTCCCAGAAACGCATGTTCGACGCATTGATCGCGAACTCCTGGGTGTCGACCGGGATCTCCATCTTCGGGTGCGTCAGGATGAACTCGCCGATGTTCTGGTCGAGCGTGAAGCCGTTGACGCCATTGCCGGTGGTCAGCACCATCATCGTCGAGGGCCCGTACAGCGCATAACCGGCCGCGACCTGCTGCGTCCCGGCCTGCAGGAAATCGCGCTCGGTCGGAGCCTCCTTGCCCCCCGGGCAGCGCAGGATCGAGAAGATGGTTCCGACCGACACGTTGACATCGATGTTCGACGAGCCGTCGAGCGGGTCGAAGGTCAACAAGTATTTGCCGCGCGGGAACTTCGAAGGGATCGGGTAGATCTCGTCCATCTCCTCCGAGGCCAGGGCGGCCAGGTGTCCGGCCCATTCGTTCGATCGGATGAAGACCTCGTTGGACAGCACATCGAGTTTCTTCTGCGTTTCGCCTTGGACATTCTCGCTGCCGGCGCTGCCCAGCACCCCGACCAGGGCACCGTGATTGACCATGTTCGAGATGACCTTGCAGGCCGTGACGATATCGTTGAGCAAAGACGTGAAATCCCCGGTCGCGCCGGCAATGTGGCGCTGCTCCTCGATGATGAACTGGGTGATGGTCGTGCCGTTGTGCATGGTGGCGTCCTCGTAATTCCGATGCGCGCAAAAAAGACTCCCATTATAGGAGCTTCGCGGCCGAGACGGAAACCCGACCAAACTGATCTGGAAAGTCCGGCCGTTCTATGGTAAGCAGAGGGTTCAGCACGATAACAACGAGGGCGGACATGCCGATGCCTGCCGAACTGCCGTCCGTGCCGCCTCTGACCGATCGGTTTGGGCGGCGAATCACCTATTTGCGCCTTTCGGTCACGGATCGCTGCAACCTGCGGTGCCGCTACTGCCTTGGGCCAGACGCACGCTTCGTGCCGCGCGCCCATCTCCTGACCACCGCCGAGATCGCGCAGCTGGCTCGGGCCTTCGTCGCGTGCGGCGTCACCAAGATCCGCCTCACCGGTGGCGAGCCCCTGCTCAGAACCGATATCGTCGCTTTGGTCCACGCACTCGCGGCGCTGCCGGGGCTAGCCGAGACTGTGGTCACGACCAACGGTGTGCGTTTAGTGCCACTCGCCGACGCGCTGCGCAAGGCTGGGGTGCGGCGGCTCAACATCAGCCTCGACAGCCTGCGCCCCGAGCGCTTCCGACACTTGACCGGCCGCGGCGACTTGGCCGCGGTCCTGCGCGGCATTGACGCGGCACGCGCGGCCGGGTTCGAACGAATCAAGCTCAACACCGTGATTCTGGGCGGACAGAATGACGATGAGATCCCCGATCTCGTCGCATTCGCGGTGGCGAACGGGCTCAATTTGAGCTTCATCGAGGAGATGCCGATCGGGCGCGTCGACCGGAAAGCCCGGACCACCTACTACCCGAACGAGCGGATCCGCGAAGAGCTCACCCACCACTACCCGTTGATCGCGACGACCGAGACCACCGGCGGTCCGGCGCGCTACTTCCGCATCCCCGGAACCGAGACCCGCGTCGGCTTCGTCTCGCCGCACAGCCACAACTTCTGCGGTGACTGCAATCGGGTACGCGTGACCGCCGACGGGCAATTCGTGCCCTGCCTCGGACGCGCCGGAACCCTTGATCTGCGTCGTATCCTGCGCGAGACGCCGGGCGATACCGACAGGTTGCACGACGCGATCCGCGCCGCGGTCGACCACAAGCCAGCAGCGCACGATCTCGATTGGCTGCATCCGCTCGTTCGGCCGATGAGTCAAACCGGTGGCTGAGTGTTCCGACCGAGCGCCTTTGCGGGCGGCCACTCGCGGCATATAATTCGTATATTAGCTGTTTTCGATATTCTCAGGAGAAGCCAGTGCCTACTTATGATTACCGCTGCGAGACGAATGACCGCATTGTCGAGGTCCAACACCGGATGAGCGAGACACTATCCACCTGGGGCGAGGTCTGCGCACGGGCCGGCATCGAGACCGGCGACACCCCTTCGGAAACCCCAGTGCATCGATTGGCGACCGGCGGCAATATCATCGGCAGCCAGCGCCTCGGCAGTGGACCGGCGCCGGCACCAGCCTGCGGGACCGGCGGTTGCTGTCCATCCGGTTTTTGCGGCCTCAATTGATAGCCACGAGCCGCTTCGAAAAAACGCGCCGGCTGCGCAATCGCTGTGCGGCCGGCGCGATCCGCTTCTTACTGCACCCGACAGGGTACGCTTTCACAGCGGCGACAAGCCGACCCCGAACGGAGCCTGGAGACGGTTCGGCGCTTGCCTAATCGAGATAGGCTCGCCGGCTCTCGCTCGCGGGCTCGTGGACAAAGGGTTTGCCGAGCTCGTCGAGACGAAAGAGGTCGAATACCCGATGACCATTGATATCGACGACCCGCAGGTCATCGGTCTCATGAATGTCGTTGGTCACCGCCTCGAAGTGGCCGCCGTAACGCCGCGCGACCTCCTCCAACGGGAGTTCGTAAGCCATGAATTTCTCGATGCCCTTATGGCGCAGTTTGCTCAGCAGGACATCATCGTCGAGCCGCGACACCGACGTCAGGACCAGCATCGGACCACTGCCCGAGATCAACATCAGCGCCTTCATCTTCGTGTCCCTCCGATGACCGAGAGCGGGCCGCCGCGGCGCTCGACCGCCCACTCGGATAATCACGACGACCGGCAATGCCGGTCGGCGCCGCCTCCTCTTCATTATTCCTATTGACATCGACGTCGACACAAGGTGCCGAACTCTGACCCCGCGCGGCGATCGGCGGCGCCAAGCGCCGCCCAAGCCCGGCAGGGCCCGGCCAGCTAGCCGGCCTCGACCGAGACCGCCTGCTGCGCGTCGCGCTCGTAGTGGCGCGGCCAGGCGCAGAGGATCGCCTGCACCAGGGTCGCCAACGGGATCGCGAAGAAGACCCCCCAGAACCCCCAGAGCCCGCCGAAAACCAGGATCGCGACGATGATGGCGACCGGATGCAGGTTGACCACCTCGGAAAAGAGCAAGGGCGCGAGCACGTTGCCGTCGAGCGCCTGAATGATCGCATAGGCCACCGCGAGCCAGATCAATTCGGGCGACCAACCCCACTGAAACCAGCCGACCAACAGCACGGGAACCGTCACCACGGCGGCACCGATATAGGGAATCAGCACCGACAACCCGACCAGCAGGCCCAACAGCATCGCGTACTTGAGCCCAAACAACAGGAAGGTGACGTAGCTGACGATCCAGACGATCAGGATCTCCCAAACCTTGCCGCGTACATAGTTCGAAATCTGGCGGTCGACATCGGCCCAGACCTGGCTCGCGATCCCGCGGTGCTGCGGCAGGTACTGCCGAAACCAGTCGAGGATCAGGTTCTTGTCCTTCAGGAAGAAGAACACGAGCAGCGGCATCAGGATCAGGTACACCAGGATCGTGATGACGCCGACGACCGACGCCATCGACCAGGAAAGAACCCTTTGCCCGAACGCGATGCTTTCGGCACGGATCGCGCCGATCAGTTGCTGGATCTGCTCCTGCGTCACGAACTCCGGATACTCCTCCGGCAAGCGCAACAAGGTGTTCTGACCCTCGTTGATCATCGCGGGCAACTGCTGAACCAGATCCGTGATCTGGCGCGACAGTAACGGGAAAACGCCGAACAGGATCAGTGTCAGAAACAAGAGGAAGAGCGCAAAGACCACGATGACCCCGACCAATCTTGGCCAACCGTGTCGCTCGAGCCAACTCACCAGCCCCTCGAGCAGATAGGCGATGACGATGCTCGCGAGCACCGGCAACAGCATCTTCCCCAAGACCAGAATGACGGCGAAGATGACCAGCAACAGGCTGGTCAGGAAGAGGATCTGCGGATCGGAAAAGTAGCGCCGGAACCACGCGGTCACGACTTGCATAGGGCACCCGGATCGTTAAGCGCCCGTCGGGGCGTGGGACTGACGGTAGGCGGCGTAGTGGCGCTCGAACACCTGCTCTAGCTCGACGATGACGTCATCGGCCGTCCGCCCTTGCAGGACATGAGCGCTGACGAGGGCCGAGGTCTCGCCGAAGAGGACCCCGGGGTCGAGCATGTAATAGGAAGCGGACAGCCGCTTGATCGCGGCGACGACCGTCTCCTGATCGGGGCGTGGCTCGTGGCGTGGCTCGGCCGGCGGCCGCGCCAGCTGTTGATCGGCACGCCGGGCAACGAGAAAGGCCGCGAACGCCAGCAGCGCGCTTCGATCCGACGCGTCCAATTCGCGGTAGTGCCCAAGCAGGCGCGTCTCGTCGTCTCGCTTCGCAACGACGGGGTTCATCGATCGGCCAACCGGATCATGCGACGTGCGTCTCGCAATAGGCCCGCGCGAATCTCAGCAGCTCTTCCATCGCGCGCGAGCGAAACTTCTGCTTTTGGTGAATGAACGAAAAGGGTCGATCGAGCGGCGGATCCAGATCGATCGCCACCAGGGTACCGAGGCGCAACTCCTTCTGAATCGTCGTTCGTGACACGACCGACACACCCATCCCCGCCTCGACGGCGCCTTTGACGGCCTCGGGACTACCGAGTTCCATCGCGATCTTCAACGAAACACCACCGCTGATCTGGTGCAACTGCGCGCCGATGACCTCGCGGGTTCCCGAACCCTCCTCGCGACAAATGAAGGGAAAATCGAGCAACTGCGGGAAGTTGACGCTGGCCCGACCCACCAGCGGGTGCCCCGGCGGCAGGATCGCGACCAGGCTATCCCGCCTGCAGACCTCGACGACCAGGTTCCGATTCGTAACGGGCGATTCGACGACACCGAGATCGATCGTGTTGTTCTCGACCATCGACACCACGCCCTCGCTGTTGGCCACCTTCAGGTGAATCGTCACATCCGGGTACTGCTCTTTGAAATCGCCAAGCAACGTGGGGAGCATGTATTCGGCGATCGTGGTACTGGCCCCGATCGTCAAGGCCCCGCTGATCTCGCCGGTCAGCTCGCGAACGGCGCTCTCCATTTCCTGATAGAGGTCGAAGATGCGATCGGCGTAGGCGTAGACCCGCTGCCCGGCCTCGGTCAAGCTGATCCGGTTGTGGGTCCGATCGAACAGCCGCGTATTGAAGTGTTCCTCGAGCTGACGAACCTGAAAGGTCACCGCGGGCTGGGTCATGTGCAGCGCCTCGGCCGCCTTCGTGAAGCTGAGAAGACGCGCAACCGTGTGAAAAACGCGTAGTCGTCGATCCGCCACTGCGCCCCGCCTCGCATCAATGCCAGAATAAAAAATCCTTATATCATAATCCGCGCGGAGCGAAACGTATCGCGATCGGGATCAAGGACTTCCGCCACTTCGCAGGACATGAGAAGCGGGGCGCGGGGAGCGCGGCTGAGTGGGCTGGGGCGGATTGGCACAGCAGACAAGTGCGGATCAGTGGACGACGCGCCCGGCACAGCGCCCCGACGGCCGGGCGCATCTCTCGGGCGCCGGATGATGCGATCGCTCATCCGACCCGCGAGGAGGACCCTCAAATATAGAGGCAGATATCGCTTTCGCCGGCAAATTCGAAGAAGGCCGCGGCACCGGCGTACTCGATGCCGTCGATGAAGTCGTTGCGGTCCATGTCGAACAGATCGACGGTCATCTGACAGGCGATCAGCTTGACCTCGGCCTCCTGGCACAGGGAGCGCAGTTCCTCGACGCTGGCGACGCCCTTCTGCTTCATCTTCTGCTTCATCATCGCCGTCATCACGGCCTGCATGCCCGGCAAGGCCATGCCGAGGACCGGGAACCATTTGTCCATCCCCATCGGCATCGGCATCCCGGGGTTGCCGAGCGGCGTCACCTCCAAATGCAGCTTCTTCTTGAGCAACTGAAGACCGTAGAAGGTGAAAAAGACCTGCGTCTCGTAACCGAGCGCCGACGCGGTCGAGGCCAGGATGAAGGGCGGGTAGGCCCAGTCGAGCGAACCCTTGGTGGCGATGATCGCCAGTTTCTTCGCTTCCATCGGAGATTCCTCGTGCGGTTAACCGCTGGACAGAGTTGGGGGTTCGACGGCTAGCCCTTCTTGATCAGGAAGTGGAACTTGCCACCCTCCTCCTTGGATTCCAACAACTCGTTGCCGGTCTGCTTGGCGAAGGCGTCGAAGTCCTTCACCGAACCCGGGTCGGTCGCGATGATGTGCAGCACCTGTCCAGTCGCGAGACTCGCCAGCGTCTTCTTCGCGCGCAGGATCGGCAGTGGACAGTTGAGACCGGAAGCGTCGAGTTCTTGATCGAAGGTGGACATGGTTCTCCTCCAGCGTTGGTAGGGGTTAGAGTATCAGAATATTCAAAGGTCAGAATTTATAGGCGAACCGCCAGCAAAAGACAAGCGAGCTGCGAACTCGGGGCCTGTGCGACCGGGCCATCAAGGCCTCGACGCGGGCCTTTCGATCTCGAAGCCATGACGCGCCCAGGCGGCGATCCCTCCGCGCAGGTTCAGTACCTGATCCAGGCCTTGTTGGACCAGGAACTGGCACGCATGGTAAGACCGTGCGCCACTGCGACAGTAGAGCACGACCTCCCTGTCCTTCGGCAGGTCCTGCCACCGCAGCGGGATCAGGTGCATCGGCATGGATTGGGCCCCCGGCAGCATGCCTTCGGCCAACTCCGCCGGGCTGCGGATGTCGATCACCTGGATCCGTTCACCCGCCCCCATCTTCTCACGCAAACTGGCAGAATCAATCTCGTTGATCACGATGGAACTATCTGTTAACCGAGTAATTAAGTATATTAATGTCTTTTAACATCAAGCTCAATGCCGGTCTCGATGTAGCACGGTCGACGCTCAGGCACGCCGGCGTTCGCGACCTCCTCATCTTTGACACCATGAACCAATCGTCAATGCCATGGAATTCCTGCCAATCTTTCTCGATGTGAAAGACAAGCCATGCCTCGTCGTCGGCGGTGGCGAGATCGCGATCCGCAAGATCTCGAACCTGCGCCGTGCCGGCGCCGCGGTTCGCGTCGTGGCCCCCGAGCTGGCCCCAGCGCTGCGACCGCTGCTCGAACGCGGCGAGATCAGACACGAGGCACGACCGTTCTGCGATGCCGACCTGACGGGGGCCTTGCTGGTCGTGGCCGCCACCGACGACCGCGAGGTCAATCATCACATCGCGGAGCTGGCGCGGGCCGCATCCATCCCGGTCAATGTCGTCGATCAGCCCGAGGATTGCAGTTTCCTGATGCCGTCCGTGATCGATCGCTCGCCCGTCGTGGTCGCCGTCTCGACCGGCACGGCCTCGCCGGTTTTGGCGCGCCTGCTGCGCACCCGCCTCGAGGCCCTGATCCCAGCTGCCTACGGGCGACTGGCCGAGCTCTGCGCCAGCTACCGCCCTCGGGTCAAGGAACGTTTCACCGAACAGCGCGATCGCCGCCGCTTTTGGGATCGGGTCCTCCAGGGCGGCGTTGCCGAACGCGTCTTCTCGGGGCACCTGGACGAGGCCCGTGTCGCCATGGAGCGGGAACTCGCCAGCACCTCACCGCCATCCGACAGCGGCGAGGTCTACCTGGTCGGCGCCGGTCCCGGTGACCCGGACCTGCTGACCTTCCGCGCGTTGCGTCTGATGCAACAAGCCGACGTCGTCGTCTACGATCGACTGGTCGCCAAGTCGATCCTCGACAAGGTCCGCCGCGATGCCCAGCGTATCTATGTCGGCAAGGAACGCGATAACCACGTGATGCGCCAGGAACAGATCAATCGCCTGCTGGTCGACCTGGCGAAGCAGGGACATCGGGTCCTGCGCCTGAAAGGCGGGGACCCCTTCATCTTCGGCCGCGGCGGCGAGGAGATCGATACCTTGGCCGAGGAAGGGATCCCGTTCCAGGTCATTCCCGGCATCACCGCCGCGGCCGGTTGCGCGAGCTACACCGGGATCCCGCTGACGCACCGCGATTATGCCCAGTCGGTGACTTTCGTGACCGGTCATTTGAAGGACAACACGATCGATCTGAACTGGGCGCAGTTGGCACAGCCGAACCAGACCATCGTCTTCTACATGGGGCTGGTCGGCCTCCCGGTCATCGTCGACCAGCTGATCTCGCATGGCGTTTCGCCACAGATGCCGGTGGCCCTGATCCAGCAGGGGACGACGCACAAGCAGCGCGTCTATTCCGGAACCCTGGCCGATATCCTCGACAAGGTCCAGCGCGACCCACCCCAACCGCCAACGCTGGTCATCGTCGGCGAGGTCGTGAAATTGCGCGAACGCTTCAACTGGTTCCAGACCCCGCTCCCAGCGGAACAAGGGGCGATGGCCGCGATCTTCCCGGATAACTGACCCGGACAGCGGCCAACGCCAGCGCTGCGCGTTCCTGCACCGGTGGCATCTGTGCCCTGATGCCCCGCCTGCCTCCAGGGGATTGAATCGCTGGACCCTGACCCGGACGCCGATTACACCGTCGGGGCACCCGTGCTCTGGTGCAGAAAGGCAACTACGCCGGGATCGAGGCGCGTTTGCCCCGGGGCGACATCTCCTTCCAGGGATGCCACGTCATCCGGTTCCTCGACAAGGTCTCGACAGGGTGCACCGCGAGTAAGTTTTACCCAACCCCGCCTCAAGCGCAGCGGCTACCTGTGGCTGAGGGACAAGCAGGACGGTGGCGATCCTGGCAATTCAGCCCAATCCGCTCTCGCAAAGGCAGTCGGCGATCCGCATATTCTTCGAAGGTCTCGTCCGATCCTCTGCTGATGTCGCTCCGGACGGATGGTCGGCAAGACGGGCTTTCCGATGGGACGAGCAGCCCAGGACGGCAACGGTGTAGTAGGGATTGCGGTGCACACTTCCGGCCGACGGTGCCACCCCTAACGATGCTGGGCGTCTGCGCGGGCGGTTTCCTCAAACAACTGACCAGGATGGCTTTTTGCGGGAGGAACCATGTTACGGAACCCTGTTGGGATCAGTGTAGTGCTCTTGGCAATCGTCATCGCCGGCGCCGGATGTCAGGCGCAATCGGCCAACCCCGCCAACGACGACGGCGGCCGCTTCTACGAAGGCTTCGGTAACTACCACCGCGCCGCCTCCACGGACTCACCCCAAGCCCAGCGCTGGTTCGACCAGGGCATGCAACTGCTCTATGGGTTCAACCACGACGAAGCCATCCGATCCTTCCAAAACGCGGCCGCCGCCGATGACGACTTCGCCATGGCCTGGTGGGGCGCCGCTTACGCGCACGGGTTGCACATCAACAACCCCCAGATGACCGAAATCCAGTCACAACGTGCCCACGCCGCTGCTCAGGAGGCGATGAAGCGCATCGAACACGCCTCCCCGGCCGAACAGGCTCTGATCCGCGCCGTCAATCAGCGCTACGCCATGCCCATCCCCGAAGACCGCTCGTCGCTGGATCGAGCCTACGCCGACGCCATGCAGGCTGCGTGGAAGGCGCATCCCGCCGACCCCGACGTCGGCACCCTCTACGCCGAATCCCTCATGAACCTTCAGCCGTGGGATCTCTGGACCCGGGATGGCAAACCCAAAGGCCGAACGCCCGAGATCGTCGCCACCCTCGAACGCGTGATGGAAATTCACCCCGATCATCCCGGTGCCAACCACTTCTACATCCACGCCATCGAAGCCTCCCCGACCCCCGAGCGGGCTGTCGCCGCCGCCGACCGTCTCGGCGCGCTGGTGCCCGGATCGGGACATCTCGTCCACATGCCGGCACACATCTATGCCCGTGTCGGCCGATGGGCGGATGCATCCGACGCCAATGTCAAAGCCGTCGCCGCCGACCGCGCCTATTTCGCCGTCGCCCCCGCTCCGGAGTTCTATTCCCTCTACTACGTCCACAACCTTCACTTCCTGGCATGGTCGGCCATGATGGAAGGGCGCTACCAAACCGCCATGCAGGCCGCCAACGAACTCGAGCGCGACATCCCGGAATCCTTCCTTAAGGAGTGGACTTACGTCGCCGACGGTTTCCTGCCGGTGACCTATCACGTCATGCTCCGCTTCGGAAAATGGGACCAGATTCTCGCCGCCCCCGAACCGGCTGACTACCGGTTGGTCAGCCGCGCCTCGCGCCACTATGCCCGCGGCGTCGCTTTGGCGGCCATGGGCGACATCGACGCAGCTCAGAAGGAACTCGATGCCTTTGAACTAGCAGCCGCTAAGATTCCCGCCGACTGGCTGGTCGGTAACAACAAGGCCAACGACGTGATGGCCATCGCCCTACACATGCTGCGCGGCGAACTCGCTTTCCGCGAGGGCAAGACCGACGACGCCTTCGTCCTTCTCCGTAAGGGCATCGCGCTGGAAGACGCACTTGCTTACGACGAACCCCCCGGCTGGATGCAGCCGGTGCGCCACGCCTTGGGTGCCCTGCTGCTCGCCGAGAAACGCCCCGAGGAAGCCGAAGCGGTGTACAGCGCCGACCTCGCCAAGTATCCCGAAAACGGCTGGGCCTTGCTCGGCCTGCAACAATCCCTGGCATCCCAGGGGAAGAACGCCGACGCTACCAAGGCCGAAACGCGACTGGCCACCACCTGGACCCGCGCCGACGTCAAGCCCGTGGCGTCCTGCTACTGCCACCCCGACGCGCGATAGCGTCCATCGTCGGCAGCGCGGCCGGCACCGGCCATCCGGTTCGTTGATGACGTAGCTGCGGATCCAGCGCACCTGATCGGGCATCTCGTCGTTGCCGATCCGGCTCGAAAGCTCGGCGGTCCGCTCCAGTCCCCGCGCGGACGCCCAAGCGCAGCGACGGCGAATGGCGTAGGTCTTCATTGGCAACTCCCATGGTCTAGCGGACAGGCGCGGCCATCCGACGGTGCTGTGGTGCCCCCCGCGCGGGGTTCGCGCAACGACTTGGCCGAGCGACTGGTCGTTGACCTTGGGACGAAGCCTAGCGCCCGGCTGTATCAGCGGGATTACCGATGACGGCGATGTTTTTGCCTGTTGGTAACACCGGACCACCCGCCTCCGGTGCCCGTTGCCGCCCTCCCTGTGCAGAGATAACAGACCCAAAACACAATGTCGGTCCCGCCCGTTACATCGCCCGCCTAACCTTGGTGGGGTCGGCCCAAAGCAGGGCCCGAGTCCATCACGCTGACCGCTGGGGCCCGGCCCCCGGGTTGCCCCGCTCGGCGCCACTGGTGGCACCCGAATACTTGACTGCTATACTCGGAGGCAACAGAACAGCGGATCGACGCGATGAACGACACACCGCTCTTATCCCCGCTCGTGCTCGTGGTGGATGATGACCCGGGTGTGCGCGACCTGATCGAGGACTATCTGTCGGGGCAGGGCTATCAGGTCCTCTGCGCCGCGGACGCGGTCACGGCCCGGGGGCTGCTGGAGTCGCAATCCCCCGAGGTGGCGCTCCTGGATGTGGGTCTGCCCGGCGAGGACGGTCTGGCGCTGGCGCGCTTCATCCGGGAACGGCTGGATATCGGCATCATCATGGTCTCGGGCGCGGGCGAGACCCTGGACCGCATCATCGGTCTCGAGATCGGCGCCGATGACTATGTGGCCAAGCCCTTCGATCCGCGCGAGCTGAAGGCCCGGATCAAAGGCGTCTGCCGCCGCTATCGGCGCGGCGCCCCGTCGACATCTGGCGAAACGCCCCCGATCGAGACCGAAACGCGGCGGGTCCTCCTCGGCCGATGCCAGCTCGATCTGGATACCCGCCAGCTCTTCGATGCTGAGGGACGCGAGCTGCCACTCTCATCGACGGATTTCGAGCTGCTCAAGATGTTCGTCGAACGCCCCAACCGACCCCTGACCCGCGATCAGATCCTCTCGATCACCCAGAACCGCGACTGGAGCCCCTTCGATCGCAGCATCGACATCCGCATCGCCCGGCTGCGCCGCAAGATCGAGCCTGACCCGGAACACCCGACCTCGATCCGCACGTTGCGGGGCCATGGTTACATGTTCGTTCCAGCCAAGGCCGGTGAGTCGGTCGGGTCACCATGAAGTTCGCGCCGGAGTCGCTCCACATCTTCCTCTCCGGTTTGGCGACGACCGGGGTCAGGGTCAGCGCAGAACGAGCCGCCATGTGGCGTTGCGGGCGTGGGGCTTCGTGGTTGGTGTGCCATCCAGCCCAATACCCGTCGCCATCTTTTTGACATGGAGCCGATCAGGCGATGAAGACAAGCGATGATGACCGTCTCGTTCCTTCACCGCCCCTCAGGCCACGCCGGCAGCAGACCTTCGCCGTTGGACCGCGCGGCGCGCTAGTGGCGGACACGATTCACCAGGTCCGTGAACAGATCGAGCAGGCCCTGCGGCACATTGCCCTCGGCGTCTGCGCGGCCAGTGGCGATTCGCTCTTCCAAACGATTGTCAATTCCCTGGCCGAGACGCTCGGCGTCGACATGGCCTTCATCAGTGAACTGCCGGCCGGCTGCGAGACCCATGTCGGGACGCGCGCTGTCAGCGATCGTGGCTTGACGGTTCCAAACCTGGAGTTCGAGCTAGCGGGTACCCCCTGCCTCAAGGTCCTGAACGAGGGCTTCCAGTTCATCGGCGACGATCTAAGTCGGCGCTTTCCGGTGGAGAATATGCTGAGCGGCTTCGGCTTTGTCGCCTATGCCGGCTACCCCCTCGTCGACTCGGCGGGGCGGGCCATCGGTCTCGTTGCGTTGCTGCATCGTGCGCCCCTGACCGACGCGGGGCTGATCGAGGCGGTACTTCAGATCTACTCGGTCCGGGTCGCGGCCGAGCTCGATCGACAGCGCTCGGAGGCGAGCTACCGGGCGATCTTCGAAGCGGCCGAGGATGCCATTTTCGTGCATGACCTGGCCACTGGCGCGATCCTCGACGTGAACCCAGCCGCCTGCCGGACCTATGGTTATTCGCACAAGGAGATGCTCCACCTCAACCCCGGGCATCTGTCCTCTGGTATACCCCCGTATGATCTGGAGGGGGCCGCCCGGTGGATTGGCCTGGCGAGCGCCGGCGAACCGCAGCGTTTTGAATGGCACCGGCGCAACGCGGACGGTAGCCTGCACTGGGACGAGGTTACGCTGAAACGCGCCACCCTTGGCGGCATCGACCGGCTGATCGCCATCACCCGCGAGATCACCGAACGCAAGCGGGCCGAGGAGACCCTGAGGGCCACCTTCGAGGCCGCGCTCGACCCCATCATCGGCATGGATGATGCCGGGCAGGTCATCGCCTTCAACCCGGCCGCGGAGCAGACCTTCGGCTACCGTCGCGCCGAGGTGATCGGACGATCGCTCGCCGAGCTGATCGTCCCGGAACGATTCCGGGAGGCCCACCGCTTGGGTATGGTGCGTTATCACCGGGACGGACATGGCCCGATGCTGGGACAACGGGTCGAGGTCATCGCCTGTCGCGCCGACGGCAGTGAGCTCCCGGTCGAGGTTGCCATCGACCAGGCCCAGGGGCCGGAGGGCACCTTCTTCGTCGGTTATCTACGCAACATCACCGAGCGCAAGCTTGCCGAGGAGGAGCACGCCCGGCTCGAGTCGCAGTTCCGCCAAGCCCAGAAGATGGAGGCCATCGGCCATCTGGCCGGTGGCATCGCCCATGACTTCAACAACATTTTGACCGGGGCGATGGGCTACGTGACGCTTGCCCAAGAGCTGACCCGTGACCACGGCGACTCGAGGCTCGACCGGTATCTGGACCGTGCCCAACGGGCCGGACTGCGCGCTCGCGACCTGATCCAGCAGCTCTTGACCTTCAGCCGCGGTCAGCGGGGTGACCCGCGCCCGCTCGAACTGGCGCCGCTGGTGCGGGAGACCCTCCGCTTCCTCGGTGCGACGCTCGGGTCCGAGGTCGAGATCGTGACCCATCTGCCACCGGATCTGCCGCAGGTCAATCTAGACCCGGTTCAGGTCGAGCAGATCCTGATCAATCTCTGCATCAATGCCCGCGACGCCATGTCCGGCAGCGGTCGCCTGGAGATCGGGCTCGCCCGCGAGTCGCTGGCGGGCACCGTTTGCGCCTCCTGCAAACAAAGGGTTCGGGGTGATCATCTGGTGCTGTGGGTGCGGGACACCGGGTCCGGCATCGCGCCGCGGCACCTCGACCGGCTTTTCGAGCCCTTCTTCACGACCAAACCGAGCGGCCAGGGGAGCGGCATGGGGCTCGCCGTCGTCCACGGGGTCGTCCACGAGTACGGCGGTCATTTGTGCGTCGCGAGCACCCCCCATCAGGGTACCCTGATCCGCGTCCTCTTCCCCCCGATGCACACGACCAACCCGCTCGTTGCGGAACCGGCATCGGCCAAGCCGCGGCCGACCGCCGCGCCGGCACGCCGGTATGGACGCGTCCTTCTGGTCGACGACGACGATCTGGCGGGCGGGCTGATGCTCGATCTGCTGGAGGATCGCGGCCTGGATGTGATCCTGGTCACGAACGGCGAGGAGGCCCTGGCGACGCTGTCCAGCGCTCCCGAATCCGTCGATCTGCTGATCACCGACCAGGCGATGCCGCGGATGACGGGGATGGATCTGGCCCAACGGGTTCATCCGACCCATCCCGATCTGCCGATCCTCCTCTACACCGGCAACGCCGAGGCCCTCGACGCTGAGGAGATGGGCTCCGCCGGGGTTCGCGCCCTGATCCGTAAGCCGGTCGATGTGGCGGTGTTGGACGACTGGTTGCAGGAGCTGCTTCCGCCCGCTGACACGAGGGCCGCGATGCTTCCGCCCCCCCCGAGCCCGACTTCGACCATGCGACCTTGACTCGGCCGTTTTGCGTGGCTCATGCGACCTTCAATGCATTGAATGCATTGAATGCATTGAAACGCGGGGGTCGAAACCCGCTGTCGTGCCGACCGTCACCATTTCTCGGCCGGTGTCGTTCGCTGAGACTGATGCTTGTCCAGCGCTACAGCATTCTCTTTCAGTGGCTCGCCTTGATCGTCGCTTGACGGGCTTCAGGTGCGAGGAACGACATGAGCGCACGATGGCACATTCGACTCTTGGGCGATTTCACGGTCGAGCGCGACGGCATACCGATCAGCCTGCCGACCCGCAAGGCTGCCGCACTCCTGGCCATCCTCGCAATGCCACCGGGGACATTGGTCACCCGCGAGCGTCTCGCCGACCTGCTCTGGTCGCGCAGCGCCGAGGCCCAGGCCCGGGGCAGTCTCCGCCAGGCCGTGGCACAGCTCCGCAAGGCGCTGGACGATGAATCCGGTTCCCTGGTCGAGACCGTCGGACCGGGCCTTCGCCTCGCGTCGCGAGCCGTTGACGTGGATGCGGTGACCCTGGAACGGGCATTGGCGACCGGGGCGCCGGCGGACCTGGAACTGGCCGGGCGCCTGTATCAGGGCGAGTTCCTCGCGGGACTGTCGATCGACGAAGGACCCTTCGAGGATTGGCGAGTAGCCGAAGCCGCCCGACTGCATCGTCGCCTGGTGCACGGCTTGCAGGCCTTGCTCGCACAGCATGTCGACCGGGGCGACCTGGAGGCGAGTCTCGATTTGGGCGAGCGCCTGGTGCGGCTGGACCCGCTCGCCGAGGAGACCTATCAGGCCTTGCTGCGCTTGCATCTCGGGCGCGGGGCGCCGGGCCCGGCGATGCGGGAGTACCAGCGCTGTCGCGCGGCCCTGGCGGCAGGTCTGGGTGTCGCGCCCTCGGCCGAGACGGAGGCGCTTCGGCGGGCGATTCGTGCCCGGCCGCCCGCCCACGAGGAAACCAAGGCCGGCGTCCTGCCAGTCATCGCGGTCCTGCCGTTCACCGATAAGGGCGAGGATGCGGAGCGCGGTTACTTCGCTCGGGAATTCACCGCGGACGTCGTCTCGGCCCTCGCGCGTTTTCGGTCGTTCCGGGTGGTCGCGGCGCAATCCTCGTTCGCCGAAGCAGAGCTGCCGGCGAGCCCGCGCGAGATCGCGGATGCCCTGGGCGCTCGCTATCTGCTCCTGGGCCATCTGGCACGGGCGACGGACAGCGTCCGCTTGAGCACCGAGCTGCTGGATGTCCAAGCCGGCCATCTGGTCTGGTCCGATCACGACGAGGTCGCGACGACGCGGCTACCGGAGACGCGCGATGCGATCGCCCGCGGCGTGGCCGCGGCGCTGGCGGTCCGCATCGACGGTGATCTGCTGTGCCAGGCCATGCGCAAGCCGCTCGACAGCCTGGAAGTCTACGACTGCTGGCTGCGCGGGATGGCCCGCCTGCGCCAGGGGACGCCGGAGAGCTTGATCGAGGGTCGGTCACTGTTTCGCCGGGCACTCGAGCTCGACCCGGGCTTCGCCCGTGCCCACTCGGGTCTGTCACTCACCTATTTCAACGACTGGAGCTGCAGCGCCTGGCAGCGCTGGCGTGACGACGAGCGCATGGCCTTCGAACACGCGCGCGACGGTGCCGCCCTGGACGCGACCGATCATGTGACCCAATTCGTGCTCGGTCGGATCCTGCTGTATCGACGCGAGTTCGCGCGTGCCGAGCAGCACCTGGATCGCGCCGAGGCGCTGAACCCCAACGATGCGGACACGCTGGCCCAATTGGCCATCGCCGATGCCTATATGGGTCACCCGGAGCGGGGCGCCGAGCGCATCGACCTGGCGATGCGCCTGAACCCCTATCACGACGACTGGTACTTCGCCTGTGCGGTGTATCCCAACTTCATCGCCCGCCGGCTGGAGACGGCGATCGCATTCGGTCTCAAGGCGCCACACGCGGCCACCGATGTGCCGGCCTACCTGGCCGCGGCCTGTGCCCACCTCGGACAGATGGACGCCGCCCGCCGCCATCTCGCCTCCTATCGGGAGATGTTCCGGCGCAACATCATGCCGGGCCGCGAGCCGGCGACGGACGAGCCGATGCGCTGGCTGTTGCACGTCAACCCCTTCAGCCGAATCGAGGATGCCCAGTTTTGGGCCGAGGGGCTGGCCCGCGCTGGGCTGGTCATCCCGGATGATCTCTGGCGCGATTTCCCCCAGGGGCCTTGGCCCGACTGATGCGGATCCTATCGCCGCCGCTTGGACCCAGGGGCGCGACTCAGAAGTACTGGCAATGATCCGCCCGCGCGGCGATCGCCTGGAGAAAGACACCCGGATCCATGATCCCCTCGGCCTCGGGCAGGAGGTCAGCTTCGGCGACGTCGAACGTCATGGCGGCCAAACGACAGCCATGCAGCCGGACGTGACCGGTCGAGACCAGCAGCTTGAAGAAGTCATGGATCTCGAGCGGATCCCCGTCCCGTTGCAGCCTCTGCCTCAGCCAATCCTCGCGGTCGGCGTAACGCGGATCCATCCGCGACTGGCGCACGCCCTCGGTCGTGAGCAGGCGCACCGACCAGAGGACGAACAGAATATCGACCTCGACGCCCTTGCGCCCCATCTCCCAGGCGAAGGTCAGGGGTGTCAGGAGTCGGTCGAAGGCGTCATCGCGGATGACGATGGCCAGGCGTCGGAGGGCCGGTGTCGCATCCCGCTCGGGGCCCGCGACTCCCGCGGATGGAAGCATGGTGGACTTGGTGTCGCGGCCGAGGCTGGGCTGGCCCTGAATGTGTCGCGCTTGAATGCTTGTGGTGGACATGATCTAACCTCCGGCCGCCGGGTGTCGCCGAGACCCCGGCGGCGCTTTGTGTGGAACAGAAAGCGAACGCAGCGCCTCAGGCCACCTGCCGCAAGGGCCGCTCGCCGGCCCTCGCCAAGAGGGCACGCGCACTCGCGCTCCCCGGCTTGAGGTCGATCCGTTCATTGATCAGCGCCCTTGCCAGGTCAAGCTGTCCATCGCGCAACGCGGCCTCGATCAAGGTCAGGTCGATCAGATCCCGCTGGGCATGGCTGCCGCCGAACCGATTGGCCCGATCCCGAACGGGGCGCAGTAAGCGAACCGTCTCGGCGAAATCGCCTGCGCCGAAGGCCTGGATGGCTCGGGTGACCGGAGCTCCCACCTCGCATACGAAGAAGCGGTTGTCGCCCGTGCCAGACAGGGCTTGGTGCTGCGCCGCGAGCAGGGTCCTGGCGGCTGTGGACCGCTGCGCACCCGCGAAGGCCATCATGGCGTGGGCATCGTTGAAGGCGTAGTTACCCGCGTCTGCGATCGGCTCCCAGCCATCCGCCACGGCGTGCCAGCGATCCCCGACCGGGATGCCGCGAAGCGTCAGGCGCCACAGGAGCGCGGCGGCGTCGATCATGTCGAGCACGACCCGGGAGCGCGGGCCGTAGATGGGTCCGTCGAACAGCCGCAGGACCGCGTCGACCTCGCCCAACTCCAGGTAATAGAGCGCCAGGTGCCACCAGTTGTGCACCGCGAAGAAGTTGTCGACCGACCAGGCGTCTGAGTCGCTGCGCAGCCACTCGATGCCCTCGGTCGGGCGACCCTGCATCTCCATCACATGGGCCACGGCGTGCCAGGCCCAGGCATCATGGCGCTCCAGCTCGACGGCCCGACGGCCCGCGGCCTCCGCCCGCGCGTAGAGTCCGCTCTCCTCCAGCCCGAAGGCGTGCATCCCGATGACGGCGTGATAGCCGGGCATCCCGGCCGACCAGGCCGGCAAGGCGCGGGCGATGCGGTCGCGCAGCCGGCGGGTCGAGCCGGTGTAGAAGTCCACCAGATGTCCAATCTGCAGCGCGAGGATGTCCGTCGGGTACTCGATCGTGAGGTCTTCCAGTACCCGGGAGGCCATCTGCCATTCACTGTCCACCAGATGTTGCACCGCGGCCAGATGAGCGCGCTCGCGTGCCGTGCTCGGTAGGGTCTGGGCCGCCTCCAGGTCCGCGCGGGCCACGGCAAATCCGTCGGGCTCTGTCCCCAGCAGATGCAGATAGGCATGGAGGACGTGGGCCAGGATGAATGCCGGACTCTGGCCCACCGTCTGCTCCGTCGTCGCCACCGGGTCACCCCGATAGCATTGAAACTCGTGGAGCGCCTGCTGATAGAGATCGGCGGCGGCCGGGCCAGCACCGCTCATGGGTAGGTCAAGGGCGTCGTTGCGGGTCATCGCGATTCCTCCTCGCTCGGGTGTGTCTGTAGCTTGACCCACCGGAGTGCTCCGGTGTTGACATCAGCCTACCCCGCGCCCGCTATTTGGCCGTGAAACTGGCGTGAAAGATGAGGGAAAAACAGCGATGAAGCGTCCGAAACCCTCCGATAACAAAGGCGCCACCAGCGGGTAGCCGGCGCGTTACATCAAGGGTCCAGACTCATCGGCAACCGGATCGGAAATGACGGCTCGCCACTCGATCCGGGAGACCCCAGACCACCAGGCCCCATCGACGTGGGGTCCTGGGCCGACAAATCGGAGGAGACCCTCATGTTCAAGCGTACGACGGTGTTGATCTACGGCGTCCTGAGCTACGTCGTGTTCTTTGCCACCTTTCTCTATGCCATCGGCTTCATCGGCAACTTCCTGGTGCCCAAATCGATCGACTCGCCTGCGGAGGCGCCGCTGTGGTTCGCCATGCTGGTCAACAGCCTGCTACTCGGTATCTTTGCCGTGCAGCACAGCGTCATGGCCCGCCCGGCCTTCAAGCGCTGGATCACCCGCTTCATCCCGCCGGCGGCAGAGCGCAGCACCTACACCCTCACGGCCAGCCTGCTGCTGATCGCGGTGTTCATCGGGTGGCAGCCGATGGGCGGGGTCATCTGGAACGTGACCGATCCGGTCGGTCAGGCCGTGCTCTACGGTCTTTACGCCTTCGGTTGGACGCTCGTGCTGATCGCGACCTTCCTGATCAACCACTTCGACCTGTTCGGCCTGCGCCAGGTATGGCTCGAGTTCACCGGCCGGCACTACACGCCGCTGCGCTTCAAGACGCCGGGGCCCTATCGGTTGGTGCGTCACCCGCTCTATGTCGGCTGGCTCTTCGTCTTCTGGGCGACCCCGACCATGACGGCGGCCCACCTGCTGTTCGCACTGCTGACCACGGGCTACATCCTGATCGGCATCCGCCTGGAGGAGCGCGACCTGCTCAAGGCACACCCCGAGTACGCCGGCTATCGCAGGCATGTGCCCATGCTGATCCCCCGCCTCGGCGGCCAGGGTCGTGGCGGCCGCCGGGTTACGCCGGCTGGCAACGAAAGCTGAGCCATCCCAGCGTCCCGGTCGGCGGACATTCCGCCGCCGGCCGGAACCACCAATAGAAGACTGACTGGACCATCCAACCGTTCATCGACCCGAACCCTGAGGAGCAATCACCATGGCCGTCATGAGCCCCATCGATTTCGACGCCGAATATCTTCGTCACAAGGTCCGCGAGACCTACGACCAGGTCGCCCGCGACCCCCATGCGACCTACCACTTCCACCGCGGTCCCGACTATGCCCGCGAGTACCTGGGCTATGACCCCGAGGAGCTGGCCGCGCTGCCGCCGATCTCCGTGGACCGCTTTGCCGGCGTCGGCAACCCCTTCGCCGCCGGCGACATCTACCGCGGCGAGACGATTCTCGATCACGCCTGCGGTGCCGGGACGGATCTGCTGATCGCGGCCCGTCGTGCCGGCCCCGAGGGCCGGGCCATCGGGGTCGACATGACCCCCATGATGCGCGAGTGCGCCCAGCTCGGGGCGCAGCTCGCCGGGCTCGCCGATCGGGTCGAGATCCGCGACGGACGCTACGAGGCCCTGCCGGTGCCGGATGCCAGCATCGATGTCGTCCTCTCCAACGGCGTGGTCAACCTGGCCCCGGACAAGACCCAGGTGTTCCGTGAGATTCATCGGGTGCTCAAGCCGGGTGGTCGCCTCTATCTCGCCGACGTGGTCGTGGCCCGCGAGCTAACCCTGGATGCGCGCACCAATCCGGACCTGTGGGCCGCCTGCATCGCCGGTGCCTTGGTCGAGGACGAACTCCCCGCCCTGGCCAAATCCGTCGGGCTGCGTCGCGGTCGGCTGGTCGGCTGCTACGACTGCTTCCGCAACACCAGCGCAGCCGACAAGGTCGCCAAGGACCTCGAGGTCCACGGCGTGACCTTCTTCGCCATCAAAGGTGCGAATTAGTCACCCCCCCGGCCGTGCCGGGGGCCCGTTCATCGTCCCGCGCGCGGCGCCCGGGATCGCGGGCGGGCCAGAACCCGGGCATCGCCGCGGCGACAGGCACCTCTTCCCGAGCCGACAGCATGAGTCGCTCCGTCTCTCGGTCCGGCAGTACGCTCGCATCGTGAAGCGATGGGTGGGCCGGATCGGTGCCAATCATCAGGAGTGCGGGAGCCATTCTCTGCGCCGGACCAAAGCGACACGGGTTCCTCCAGCGTACGAGGAACTTGCCGGCCATGATGAGAAAAAGGCAGTGGATCGCGGATTAGGGAGAGACACAACAGGCCACCGAAAGTTGGGGGGCACCGTCCGGTCCCTTGGCATGAGGCGGATGACGCGCTGGAAATAGCAGAACGCACCGACGGAGGGCAGGCAAAACGGACCTGATATTGGCCGCCTCTGGGCCTCGAACCTCTTCTGTCGGCCTCCGTTCGAACACCGCCGCTTTAACGGACTGCGTCATCAGCAATTTACTCCCGGCACGCTATACAGCACCCGCCTGCTTGTTCCGTTGTTCACCGCTATCCACGAGTATAGTGGCTTCCCGTTGGTCCAGTTTCTCGAGACTGACGGGCGCCAGGGGACTCAACCACCAAGCCAAGACAAGGACGAACAAGCCCGTCCCGCCGCTGGCGCGCACCGCCAAGTTACCGAAACGGGATTCGAGCCCCTCGATATTCAGCCCGATCTCGCCACTCAGAAACCAGCCGAACAGCCCGGCCAGCAAGGCGGCGAAGAGCGCCAGGATGCGGTGCTTGTATTCTGGGAGCGGGTCCGGGGCGAAGACGAACACGGCGACCAGGAAGGCCAGCAGCAGGCCGCCGAAGATCCAGCTGCCGAGGGACTGCGAGACGGCTCGCGCCTTCTTGGGAGAGCTTCGAGGCATGGGTGGCCATTCCTGTGCGGTCAGAGGGCGATGCTCATCTGGGCCTTCTCTTGGTTCAGGGGCGCAATCCCCCCTCCCGCGCATCGAACACATTGACTTCTAAGTTGAGCGGCGCTGTATCTCGTCCAGGCGCCGCCGGCCGATCTTGGGACTTCAGAGCCGGCTTGATACGATGGAGCATTGGGGCTCCTACCCGCCAAGCAAGGGGGGACGTGGGGCTGGGCAACCGCGACGTCCACGATGCGGCGCATGACCGACGTGACCGGTGAGATCAAGCGCCAAGCCCTGGTCGAGCAGGTGGTCGATAACCAGACCATGCGGATGCTGGCGCCCCAGGTCACGCAGGCGGCCAACGACTGACAGCGAGCCACCCCGATGCCGAATCGGGGCGGGCGCGGCCCGCGGGTCGACACGTCAACCCGGGGATCCTTGAACAGCGCCTGCACTTGGGCAGTGGTGCGCGCAACCCGGACGAGATCGGCCGTGACGTCCCCCGGGGACGAGACGAACAACCTGGCCCGTCTATGGGTGTTCACCTCGCCGGACTCAGGGACTCACACGGCAACGACGGCCCCGCCGTGTTCAGCGTCGACGGCGCGGATTCCAGGGGTGTGTCAGCACGCTGTCGCCGCGGGTGCGCCGTGTTTCGCTGATCCGATCCTCCTGCACTCACCCAGCCGGGATGTCCGACATGACCAGCCGTAACTGCGCCAGAGATGGTGAGTTGTCGCTCCTGGGACGCAACCGTCACCGAGCCTGACCAGCGCGGTGATCGCTCCAAAGGGCCGATGAAGGTGGTTCACTGAAGCCGTCCCCAAGCCACGCGCCGCTGCCGGTCCTTCCCAGCCAGACCCAGTATCCTATCGGCTCCAGGCATTCACACGGGACCGAAGCTTGGCCCGTTAAGGCGGTGGGATTCGGCCGCCCTCAGCCCCCGACCTCAGCGCCATCGTCGGCGGGTCCAAGGTCAAGGACGGCCGCGCCAAGATCGATCCGACCGGAGCGGAGGATCCGCGCCGTCACGCCACCATGGCCTCGCATCGCGTTGTAGCCTCCAGCGCCCAAGACCTCCTCCATCCGCGAGCAGGGATGACACAGGCCGGAGCCCTCGAGCACCGCCTCGCCGATCTGGAAGCGCCGACCCTTAAGCGCCAGCAGGTTGATCCCGGACACCACAAGGTTGCGGCGCAGTTCCTCGGGCGCGGGCGCGGCACGGCCCAGCAGGGCGCCGATCACCGCCAGGTGCTCGGCCTGGATCAAGGTGACTTGGCGCGCGCCGTGGCAGCGTGTGTGGTAGTGATCACCCTCGAGACCCTGGCCGGCGAGGGCGATAACGGTCCTTAGCGCCTGCACGGGTGCACGGCGCTGCGGGCGGATGCCGATCCAGTCGACACGTCCGGCGCGTGGGAAAGTCGACAGCAGGGTTCGGATGTCTGGCATAGGATGCGGATAAGCCGGTGGCAAGGCGGATCGATCGGCCCGAGCGGGTCTTGCCCTGTTTGCGTGTCCTTCGGTGACGCCGTTGTTCTCGGCATCCGGGAGGGTATGGTGTCTCGCCACATGACTGACAACGCCCCGAGGTCGATCGAACCGTGTCCCGCCTGATCATGCATGTCGATCTCGATGCCTTCTACGCGGCCATCGAGCAACGCGATCATCCCGCGTGGCGCGGTCGTCCGCTGGTGGTCGGGGCAGCACCGGGCCAGCGCGGTGTCGTCGCGACCTGCTCCTACGAGGCGCGCCGCTTCGGCGTGCACTCGGCGATGCCGATCGCGCAGGCGGTGCGCCGGCTGCCGCCCGAGACCCTCTATGTGCGCCCGCGGATGGCGCGCTACGCGGAGGTCTCCCGGCAGGTCATGGCCGTGCTGGAGACCTTCACTCCCCTCATCGAGCGGGTCTCGATCGACGAGGCCTATCTCGATGTGTCGGGGCTGACAACCTTGATGGGACCGCCCGCGGTCATCGGGCAGCGGGTCAAGGCGCGGATCCGCCAAGCGGTCGGCCTCACTGCCTCGGTCGGGATGGGTCCGAACCGGCTGATCGCGAAGCTCGCCTCCGAGGCCCAGAAGCCCGATGGCTTGACCCTGGTGCCGGCCGAGCAGGTCGGTGATTTTCTCGCGCCGATGCCCTTCACCGTGCTGCGCGGTGTCGGCATCAAGACGGCGCCCCGGCTAGCGCGGCTCGGTGTCGCGACGGTCGGGGATGTTCGCCAGTTGCCCTTGGCCACGCTGCGCCAGCATCTCGGGGCTCGGATGGGCACACGGCTTCATCAGCAGGCCCAGGGCCTCGCCGATGACCGGGTCTATCCAGCCAGACCACGGAAGTCGATCTCCAAGGAGACGACCTTCCCGGAGGACGTCACCGATCCCCGGATCCTGCAGGATACCTTGCGCTGGGCGGCCCAGGAGGTCGGCTCGCTGGCCAGGCAGGGACGGCGCCTGGGGCATGTGGTCACGCTGAAGATCCGCTTTCACCCGTTCGAGACCCACACGCGCTCGCGGACGCTGCGGGTACCGACCGCGGATGATGTCGCGCTCTTGCGCGCCGCCTGGTCGCTGTTTCAGGCCGAGCCCTGGACGGGCCGCGCGGTCAGACTGATCGGCTTGGGCATTTCCGGCTGGCCGGAGCGGGATGCGGATGGACAGTTGGACCTGTTCGCTGCTCAGGTGGCTGAGCATCATCCGAACCCGGATCGCCTCGCCGTGACCCTCGAGGCGATCCGTGGCCGGTTCGGCCCAGATGCCATTCAGCGGGGGTGGCGTCGTCGGTCGGTGGACTGACGGTCAACCAGGGGTATCGGGTGATCCAGGTGCCCTACCCTGTCGCCATGGCCGCCGAATCGATCGGCTTGTCCGAGACCACGTGGGCGGCACCCAGCAGCAGGCCGGGCACTCGAGCAGTGGCTCCCCGGCCTCACATCGGCACCCGATTGGGACCCTCCCTTGGGCGACACGGGCGACAGGGGCGACATTTGCATCAAAACAAGCACTTGCGCTGGGCGACAGCGGGGCGACAAGGGGCGACACTTCCGGCGAGGTGTCGCCCCTTGTCGCCCTTTTGTCGCCCTCTTTTTTTCACCGCAACCCACTGAAAAGATGGATTTGTCGCCCGTGTCGCCCCTGTCGCCCCGGGTAGGGGCGCGTGAGCGGTCTCGTCGACACGGGTCGACAGCCGTCAGCTTCTCATTCGAAGGTGTTCACGCCGAGTTCGCCTGCCCATCGAGGTGCGTGATCGCGCCCCAGTGCGCGCCGTCGCGGTAGACCAGCCAGGCCTGCTCCAGGGTCGCGAGCGCGGCATCGCGGCGCGACTCGGTGCGGAGCGTCTTGGGCCCGATGCGCAGCATCGCGCGCTCGTTTGCGCGCGCGTTGGGCTGCTCCAGGAGCCACGCATAGAGCTTGAGGGCACCCGCGCGGGCATCCTGCACATCGCGTTCACCGAAGACCCCACGCCAGGTCTCCAGGGCGTAGCTGGCCAGCGCCATCCCCTGGCGCAGGGCCTCGGCTTCGAGCCGAGTCGTTTCACCATGGTCAAAGACCGTCAGCACCCCGGCAATACGGAATGCCTGCTCGGTGAGGCGCACGGCGAACGGCTTGATATCGCGCAGCCTGGCGCCGCGTCCTTTCGCTTGGCGCTCCATACGTTCGAAGAAGGCCCCAGCCAGTTTCAACGCCTCAGGGCTCGGCTCGAGAACCCGGAGCCCGCCACAGTCTTCACCGAGCGCCTGCGCCAACAATCGGTTGCAGGCTCGCCAATAGTCACCGATCAGCGGATCCTGGTCGGCCCGCCAGCGCTGCGCGCGGCGCGGGAGGGCTGGCTCCGGCCAGGCGAGCAGGAAACGTGGCCAGAAGCCGATGTTCGCGAGCAACGGGTCGAGCAAGGTATCCTGGGCCGCCTCCGGCTGCAGCATCCAGTGCAGCGAGAGTCGGCGGTCATAAAGCTGGATGCGGCCCGCGGTGCCGCGCGCCACCGACACCTCGCCGTCGTCCCACAGGCCGTTGAAGGTAGCCGCCGTCTTGGCGCGGTTGTCCCGGCTCATGCCGTAGCCGGTGAGGACGGCAGCGGCCTCGGCGGTGAAGACGCCTTGCGAGGGCACGCCTTGGAGGAAGCTGCGTCGCAAGCCCTCGACGGTCCCATCCCGAGCGATGCGGTAAGGCTCCCGCGGCGGGATCGCGGCCGACTCGCCCGGCGGCGATTGGGCGATGGCCTCGAGCTCGGCCCGATAGGCCCGGGCCTCGTTGCGCTGGCGAGCCTGGATCGCCGCCTGGGCGACGCTGTCGACAGCCGACTTGCCGTCGCCTGACTCGCCGATCGTCAGGAGATACAGTGAGAGCGGTTTGACCGCCTCGAGGGTCCGGACATTGGCGATCGATTGAGTCAACAGCGCCGCGCTCGCCAGAAGCGACTGGCCGGCCAGCGCGGGGCGCACCTGAAGCCCGGCGACCAGGGCGCGACAGGCATCAGCCAGAGGTCCCAGGGCATCGGTCGGATAGTCAAGGTTAGGGCCGTGGTCTGGCGCCAGCCGTTGCTCGGCACGACGCCGCAGGGCCGCCTTGTCGAACCCCGGACCACCCTGCCCGGAACGCGTTGTGGAAGATCCCAGCGGTGCGGATCGCGAGGCGGTCGGGAAAGGCCGACCGAGTCCCAGTCCGCGTGCGGCCTCGATCCGACGTGCCTCGGCGAGCAAGGTGACGTCCAACACGGGATCCGCGTCACGACTTGCGGAGTCCATGAACGGAGGCTGGAAGATCGGACTGACAGGACGTGCGTCCTGGTCATCCGGTGCCGGTGGCGGCAGCTCAAACGGTGGGGCAGTCAGGGTCATCGATCCGTCTCACAGGACAGCGTGAGACCAACGGTGACGTCAGTCGGCACAGGCCCCGAGCGGATGCCGCCCCCGTTGCGGTGCGGTACACTGTGGCGTGCCGGTGCTCAACCGTTGGCCGCGGTTGGAGCTTCGTGGCCGGCGCCTTGGCCGGCGCCGGCCGACGGTATCCGTAACGCCCCACTGTCAGAGTCAGTGGGGCGTTCGCTTATCGGCCGTCGTGCTTCAGCCCGGTTGGTCCCGCGCGGCGGCCGCGCGTGCGGCTTGCCACTGTTCGATCTCCTCGACATCCCATACGACGGTACACAGACCCAGGCGAATCGGCGCGGGCATCAGCCCGCGGGCAACCCACCGGCGCAGCGTCGAACGATGGACCGAGAGATGGTTGGCGAGCGCACGCTCGCGGAGATAGCGACGAGGCGTAGCGAGGGTAGCCATGAGCGATGTATCCGTTCTAAACCATAACAATCGGTGGTAAGCTGACCGCCGAGACAAGGTGCGCCGACTCTCCGGCAGATGTTACGGTTTGATACAATAACAGACACCATGGAAAACGCAACACCCCACGACGCCGCGCCTCGTGACGCTGAACTGCTCGATGTCCTGAAAACCGGCTTTGGACTCGACTCCGATGCCCAGGTGGCGGCCTTCCTGGGCATCACGCGGACGACCATCCACAGCGTACGCCACGGCAAGGCGCGATTAGGGATCCTGCAGCGGATCAAGATCCTCGATCACATTGGCTTTCTGCACAGCCGGCAATGGCTGGAGAGCCTGTTGCCGGAGCGGCTCAGCGAGCGCATCCGCCGCTCGAGCCACAGGCTGGCCCGACGCCAAGTCCGGGCCCGGCAGCGTCTGAAGCGCGACTTGGACGTGGAGGGCGAGCTCCTCGATCTCGTTCAGGATGCCTGCGGGTTCCGTACCGATACCGAGTTGGCGGAGTTTCTCGGCGTGGCGCGCAACACCATCTCCAACGTGCGGGCAGGACGCGCCAGTCTGGGGCCGCGTCCGCGCTTGCGCATCCTCAACCAGTTTGCTCCGTTCGACACCGAGCGGGTCGATGCGGTGCTGGACTCCACCGATGCCTTGATCGAGGCGGTACGAGAGTGGATGGACCGTCAAGGGGAAAATAGGGAACACGACGCTTAGCTTGGTTTCTCGCGCAGGCGTAACAGGCCCAGCGCCCTGCACTCGCAATCTGAGCTCGGCCTCGAGGATCCCCGGGGCACCGCTACGCAAGATGTCACAGATTTACCTGCGCACCGCACTCAATCGAAGGATGTCCGTTGGTAACGAGATCGCTTCGAGCGACCTCTGGCCATGTCCCCCGTTCTGAGGTGGAGGATGGCAAGCGCCCTGCCCATCGCGACGACCACCCGTCACGGTGTCTCCTTATCCAGCAGCACCAGCAGGCGAACGCCAGGATCAGATGTGGTATCTGCGTGGACGCGTGCGCGCAAGCTCACAATCACGGCCCAGCAGCGAGAATCGAACGCGACTACAGACGCGACTACAAGACGATGTTTCCGCCGAAAAGGAAAAAGCGGCTAGCCAATTTCTCAGCTAACCGCTTGCTTTTATTGGTCGGGGCGAGAGGATTTGAACCTCCGACCACCTGAACCCCATTCAGGTGCGCTACCAGGCTGCGCTACGCCCCGGAAGACTGGTCAGCGTACCGCGCACCTCGCTCTATGTCAAACCATGGCTCAACCGGAGGTGGCGCTGTAAGGGGCGTGGTCATGCTTGCCACTTCGGTGGTCATCGCGGCACTCGACGCAAAGCGCCGCACGGCCTAGGCGATACCGCAGAGCGGCGATCACGAGTCACCGAGGGTTTTGATGAGCGGTCTGAATCAACGACGCTGGCGCGCCGAAAAACGAAACGAAACGAAACGAAACGAACCGCACCGGTGGCCATGACAAGGATCCTCGGCCGACGGGTTGATCGGCCATCAGATCTCAGTGCTTGCCCAACGATGCGGTTCACCAAACCACGGATTACCGCACTTCACGTACGATGTGGTTCGGGGCCGCGATGATCGCCGCGACCGTCATCAGTCCATGGCCGCGAAAACGCGCATCCGGAAACGCAGGTCCTTGTCCATCGCGTCGGCGATCTCGTTGTACTGATCGACGCTGATCTGCGCCGCGTCGAGTGCCGCCAGCGCACTGCCCTGAGCCTCTTTGCGCAGCGCCTGCGCCTGCTCGACCTGGTCAGCACCTGGGAACGCGGCCCGGAACTTCGCACTGATGCCCTTCAGTTCAGCGAAGGCCGCGGCGAAGCGATCAAGCGTGTCCGCATCGACATCCGGGATCGCGGCGGGGGGCTGGCCCCAATCTAGTCCCGGAGCCGTGTAGGGCACCGCACCCGGCGTCTTGGTCCAAGTTGGAGATTCGCCCTCAGCGGGCACCTGCGACACACTGCACCATTGCGCGGTGCAGGACCAGGCCGTGTAGGGAAACTGACCGGGGATCGCCCTTGCCGAGGCAAGCGCAGGCAGGCAGAGGGCCGCGGAAACGGCCACCAGTAGCATGGTACGGCTCTTGGACATTTGGATTGCTCCTCTCGGTTGAGATTCTGTGACAGATCAGGCTTGCGCGGGCCGACACCCGTCGGTGAGATCACGCGACGGTCGTCGACCCAGCGGACGGGACGAGGATCAGTTCAGACGGGCAAAGAGACGCATCCGCAGATCCGTGTCGCGGTCCATCGCGCTGGCGACATCGTTGTATTCGTCCAGTGTGATCTCGGCCGCTTCAAGCGCCGCCATGGTCTCGGCCTGCGCGGCTTCGCGCAGTTCCTGAGCCTGCTGCTCGGTCTTGGCCGCCTGCAGCTTGGTGGCGAAGTCGCCGGTGATCTCCTTGACCTTGCCGAAGGCGGTCACGAAACGATCGAGGGTTTCGCTCTCGAATTGCACCTCGGCGGGGGCCCCCGGCGTGTAAGCGCGGACGTGCGGTACCCGGGTCCATGTCAACTCATCGCTGGTTGCCGGCAAAACGGCCGGGCTGCACCATTGGCCGCTGCAGGACCAGGCGGTGTAAGGGAACTGACCAGGGACCCCAGAACCGAGACCCGACTCCGGCGCCTTGCCCGGGAGCGCTTTCGGCGCCCACCCGATCCCCTCGTGATAGGGGAGCGCGGACGGCGTGGTGGCGCTGGCAATGCCGGACACGCACAAGGCAGCGGATAAGACTAGGAGTCGAGCGGTGAACTTCTTCGCCATCTGATTGTTCCTCTCGTTGGGTTGTCGATCGAATCACCACGATTCTTGGCGTGGTCACGCGCAGGAATTAGCAAGGTCTATGCCGCTTTTGCCCCAGCAGCGAATCGACTCTCCGCTCAGTCACATGGCCACTTACCCGGCACAGCCGAACGACAGCGGGTACCAGTGTGACACACCACCATCGTGGCGCATGTGCCAATGTGGCACATCATCAGCCCGACGCCTCATCGTTCGTCGAGATAACGATAGAGCGTCCGTCGACCGATACCGAGGATCTTGGCCGCCTGGCGTTTGTTCTGGTCGACCCGCTCGAGGACCTGTGCGACGTAGCGACGCTCCAGCTCTCGCAGGGTCGGTAGCGGCTCCTCCTCGTCGATCAACTGGTCGAGGCAGGAAGTCGCCACCGTATCACCCTGTGGTTGCGGCCTAGCGCCACGAATACGCTCGGGCAGATCGTCGATATCGATCTCGCCAGTCCGGCAGAAGACGACGGCCCGCTCGATCGCGTTGGAGAGTTCGCGGACATTGCCGGGAAAGGAATACGCCTTGAGACACTGCATCGCGGCCTCGGTGATGCGGCACACTGGGGGCGTACAGGACTTGCCAAAGCGCGCAACCAAAAAGGCGGTCAGAAGCTCGATATCCTCGCCGCGCTCGCGCAGCGGCGGGATCGACAGCGAGAAGGTCTCGAGGCGATAGAAGAGATCCGCCCGGAAACGCCCGGCCTCGATCTCTTGCTCCAGATCACGGTTGGTGGCGGCGATGACGCGGACATCGAAGACCCGCTCGCGATTCTCGCCGACCGCCCGCGCCTGCCCGTCCTGCAAGACACGCAGCAATTTCGCCTGCATCGCCGTCGGCATCTCGCCGATCTCGTCGAGCAGCAAGGTCCCCTTGTCGGCCTCCGCGAACAGACCGCGGCGCGCCCGCTGGGCGCCGGTGAAGGCACCCGCGGCGTGACCGAAGAGCTCGCTTTCGAGAAGCTCGGCCGGAATCCCGGCGCAATTGATCGCGACAAAGGCCTCACGGCGCCGCTCGCTCTCGGCATGAATCGCACGCGCGACCATCTCCTTGCCGACCCCGCTTTCGCCGGAAAGCAAGACCGGGCCACTGGCTCGGGCGATCCGCTGGATCTGCTCGAACAGGCGGCGCATCACCGGGCTGCGTCCGAGCACGCCGTGAAAATCGGCGCCGCCGATCAAGCTCTGATAACGCCTGTACTCCCGGTCGATCGTGCGTCGTTCGAGATTTCGTTCGACGCTGAGTGCCAGATGGTCGAGATCGAGCGGTTTCGTCAAGAAATCATCGGCTCCTCGTTTCAGGGCCGTGACGGCCTGCTCGACGGTGCCGAATGCAGTGATGATGACGAAGGCCGGCGGATCCTCGGACTCCTTGACGAGCGACAGCAGATCCAGGCCGCTGGCATCCGGCAGGCGCAGATCCGAGACCACCAGGTCGAAGGCCTGGGTCGCCAACAAACCACGCGCCGCATCGGCGTGTTCGGCGGTCGCCACCTCGAGGCCGGCCTCTCCGAGCTCGATCGCGATCAAATCGCGCAGCGGACGGTCGTCCTCGACCACGAGGACGCGACCGATCAATGGCGCCCCGCTGCTCACCTCTTCGCCTCGTCGGCTACCGGGAGACACAGACGAAACCGCGCGCCGCCGAGGGCCTCGCTGCGATCCACTGTGATGGAACCACCATGCTCGCGCGCGACCGTCTCGACCAGAGCCAGGCCCATGCCAGTGCCCTCGCCCGACGCCTTTGTCGTGAAGAAGGGATCGAAGATCCGCGCGCGGATCGCCTCTGGGACACCTGGCCCAGCGTCCTCGATCTCGTAGCACAGCCGATCGCCGTCGTGGACCCAACGGACCGAGACGGTACTGCCCCGACCGGCCTGGAGGGCGTTGTCGAGCAGATTGTGCAGCGCTTGTTCCAAGCGGACCGGGTCCGCTAACAGGCTCGGAGCCGGGCGCGGCCCCTCGGTGCGCACCGACCTCGGCGGGCTGTCCGGGTCCGCGTTCAGTTGCGCGAGGGCCCCCTGCAATGGAAGGTCCATCGCAATCGATCGCCGTTCCGGCGGGCGCGCGCGGGCATAGTCGAGCAACTGTTTGATCAATCGCTCCATGCGCGCCACTTCCTGCCGGACCACGCCGAGGGCGCGAACGACCCGTTCTGGCAGGTCCTGATGGCGTTGCGCGCGCTGGGCCTGCCCGCCGATGGTGCTCAATGGGCTGCCGAGTTGATGCGCGATGCCGGCGGCGAAGTGGCCCAGGGCCGCGAGCTTTTCGGATTGGTGCAGGCGCTGCACCAGGGCCGTTTCCCGGGCCTGCTGCGCGCGCAGCGCCTCGTGCGATTGCGCGATGCTATCGAGCATCCCGTTCAACGCCGACGTGAGCTGGTGGAATTCGCGCGGCCCTTGAGGCACGATGCGGTGATCGAGGTTGCCGGCCTCGATCTTCCCCAGGCCGTCATTGATCGAAGCCAGATGCCGACCGATCACCCATCGATAGCCACCGATGAAGATCAGCGCGATCGCGACCCCGGTCCCGACGATAAAAAACCCGGTTTGGCGGCGCACCTGACCGAGATAGTGATCGAAGTCGCTGGCCCGACGCGTGATTTGGAGCATGCCGACGATCCGTTCGCCGGCATCGGTCAGGGGCACGAAATACGAAAAGACGGCGTCGGGACTCGTGTCGAGGAATTCGCCGCCGCGCAAGCCGAGCAGCGCCAATCCCGACGCGCGTTCCGAGGGTACCGAGACCTGGGATGCACCGGCGGACGCGACCAACTGACCTTGCTCCCCATACACGTAGATGCCATAGACCTGGTCGAAATCGAAGGCGGCCTCGAGCACCCACTGCAATCCTTCCGGTCGTTGATGAATGAGCGCCTGACTCAAGGGGAAACGCAGTGCGCGCCCGATCAAGGCGATCTCGTCCTGCATGCGGCTGCTCGCGTGCGACTCCAGCAAGCGCAGGCTCTGCCAACCAGTCAGCGTCATCGTCGTCAGCAACGGCAACAGGATGATCGTCAACAAGGCCCGATTGATCGACCAGGGTTGCGACCGCCATCGGATCGATGTCCGGGCCGGGGAACTCATCGAATCTGACATGCTGCCCTCTCGTGCGTCCTCCAGCGACTCGCCGCCATCAGCAGGACGATCGTCAACCGAGCCCGAGGCGATGGCGCACGCGCCGCAACCAATAACTGTCCGCCACCAGAACCAGCGCGATGATCGCGACGATCAACAATTGGTACCAGAGGCTGCCGAGCCACAGGGGGGTCACGCCACGTTGCAGCCAGTTTTCCGCTAAACGCTGGAGGTTGAAGAAACTGAAATAGGTCAGGAAAGCCAACAGCAGGCGCCCGGTGCCCCGCTGTCGCGGAGACGAGGTGCTCAGTGGTACGGCGATCAAACCCAAGGTGAAGATCGCCAAGGGTCCAGCCAAGCGGTTGCCGAGTTCGGCGCGATCCGCCCGATCATCGGACTGGAGCAACTCCCAGGTCGGCTTGCTCGCTCGACGGTGCCTTCGCGGCTCGATCGTCCGCGCCTCGATCCACACGCGATAGGACGCAAACTCGCCGAGCCCGTAGGCCGCATCGCCCGGTCGTCCGTCATACCGCCGGCCGTTCAGCAGCGTAACCACATGGTCACCGGTCTGGTCATCGATGCGATGGTACCCCTCTTCACTGACCACGAGTCGTTCGACGTCGCCACGCCGATCGTGGATGAAGATCTGCCGCAGTCGGCGACGCTCGTCGATCTCTCCGATGTACAAGGTCACACGGCCATCGAACTGCTGATAGAAGCGCCCGGCCTGCAGCCCCGCGATCTGAAATCCCTGATGCTGTTGATGCGCGCGGATACCCTGGATCTCGGCCACCGCCCAAGGTTTGACGAACAGCGCAGACCAGGCGGTCACGATCGCCAACGGCAGGGCCAGGTACAGAAGTGGGCGATAGAGCTGAGCGGCGCCGATTCCGCCGGCATGCAGCGCGATCAGCTCACTGTCACGCGCTAGGCGGCCATAAGCGACAAGGACCGCGAGAAAGAAGGCCGGCGGCAACAGACTCGCCATCTCGCGCGCGACCTCGAGGGCCAGGAAACGCAGCACCAAGTTGGCATTGAGCGCGCCGAGGCTGGCCTCCTCGAGGACGCGCAGCAACAGCATGCTGACAATGACCAGGGTCAGAACCCCAAGTACCGCGAGGAAGACCTTGAGGACCTCGGTCAGCAGATAGCGATCGATGATCCGCAGCATCCTGGTCGTCTACCCGCGGCCGAATCGCCGATCAACCGCTCATCGAGCCGGCCGGCAAGCGCCCGCGGGCCACACCCGATGAACGCTCAAGTCGCACGGACATGCAGTCGATTCATGACCCGCTGGAAGGCGCCGCCGGTCAGTTCCGACAGGCCTTCGTCCGCTGCATCGATGGCGTCCAGGATGCGCTGCTCGTCATCCCGATTCGGCCGGTCGAGCACGTATCCAACGACTTGCGCCTTGTCGCCGGGATGACCGATGCCGATACGCAACCGCCAGAAGTCGCGGCTGCCCAGTTGCTGGATCGTATCGCGCAAGCCGTTATGTCCGGCGTGACCGCCGCCGAACTTGAGGCGCAGGCTACCGGGCGGCAGATCGAGCTCGTCATGCGCGACCAGGATGCGTTCTGGCGGGATCGCGAAATAACGCGCCATCGCCGCGACGGCCTGGCCACTGTGATTCATGAAGGTGGTCGGTTTGAGCAGCCGTAGATCGCCACCATCGACGGCCAATCGGCACGCCAGGCCGTGCAAACGGGTTTCGGTACGGAAGGCGACAGCATGGCGCGCCGCAATGCGGTCGACGAGCCAGAAGCCGACATTGTGGCGGGTCGGCTCATAGCGGGGGCCTGGGTTTCCCAGGCCCACCATCATGCAGATACCGTCCCCGACGGATACCCTGTCTACCATCGCGCGGATCCCGGCCGAGCCGTCGCAGAAGCAGGATCAAACCGGCTCTTCCCCTTCTTCCGAAGACACATCGCCGGTGCGGCCGCTGTAGATGATCACGACCGGCTCGTCCTGATCCGCGGCCGACGCCAAGGCGACGCCTTCCGGCAACGGTAACGCGGACAACAGCAACGAATCGCCGATGTCCATCTCCGACATATCGATACTGATGAACTCTGGCAGGTCCTTCGGCAGACAGACGATCTCCACCTCGGTCAGCAGATGCGACACCCACCCACCGAGCTTGACGCCCTTCGACTGCTGTTCGTTGACGAAATGCAGCGGGACCGTCATCCGGATCTGCTCGTCAGCGCTGACACGTTGGAAATCGGCATGCAGGATGAAGGGCTTCGCCGGATGCCGCTGCAGATCTTTCAATACCACCTTCGTCGCTGTGTCCCCGATCTTCAGGGTCAGGATGTGCGAATAGAAGGCCTCGTTCTCGAGATGCCGGATCAGATCATTGTGGACCACCGAGATCGGTTCCGGAGCCCGGTGACCGCCGTACACGATGGCCGGCACGAGGCCCGTGCGCCGCAGGCGGCGGCTCGCACCCTTCCCTGCTCCGCTCCGGGGTTGACCAATGACATCAAAACTCACGCTCATGGGCGTACTCCAAACATCGAGTGACAGACAAGTTCCCGCCGACCCGCGACCAGGCCGGGGGGTATCCAAGAAATCCGAAACAAAACAACCAGACGATGGCCCCAGTCAGCGATGGCACCGGACTCCCAGGCTGTCCCGAGGGCGTTCCCAGGCGAGTCGAGCCAGCGTGGGGGCACAAATCCAGGGGGTAGACCGGGGTTCCTGGCCCGACGTTCGGATCCCTGCCACGCCGTTGGGCGCGTCGGCAGCAGGCCGGCGTTCGTTCACGACCCCTCAGTCCACGAACAGAGAGCTGACCGACTCTTCGTTCGAAACACGGCGCATCGTCTCCGCGAGCAATTCGCCGATGCACAGCTGGCGGATTCGCCCGCAAGCCAACGCCTCCGGACGCAGCGGGATCGTATTGGTGACCACCAGTTCGTCGAGCTGCGACTGCTCGATGTTGTCGACGGCCGACCCGGACAGCACGGCATGGGTGCAATAGGCCGCAACCCGGGCCGCTCCGTGGTCCTTCAAGGCCGCCGCGGCACGGCACAGGGTACCGGCGGTATCGACCAGATCGTCGACCAGCACACAAGACCGCCCCTCGACATCGCCGATGATGTTCATGACCTTGGCCTCGTTGGCGCGCGGCCGGCGTTTATCGATGATCGCGAGATCCGCGTCATCGAGCCGCTTCGCCAGGGCCCGGGCCCGCACCACGCCCCCGACGTCGGGAGACACGACGATCAGGTTCGGATACTTCTGTCGCCAGACCTCCCCAAGCAGGATCGGGGACGAGTAGACATTGTCGACCGGAATGTCGAAGAAGCCCTGGATCTGATCCGCGTGCAGGTCCATCGTCAACACGCGATCCGCGCCGGCATTCCCGATCGCCTTCGCGACCAAACGGGCGGTGATCGGGACGCGCGCCGAGCGGGGCCGGCGGTCCTGCCGGGCATAGCCGAAATAGGGGATCACGGCCGTGATCCGTTTGGCCGAGGCCCAACGCAGCGCATCGATCATCACCAACAACTCCATCAGGTTGTCGTTGGTGGGGGCGCAGGTCGGCTGGACGACGAAGACGTCCCGACCCCGGACGTTCTCCTGGATCTCGGTCATGACCTCGCCGTCGCTGAACTGGCCGACCACGGCCTTGCCCAGCGACAGACCAAGATGCCAGGCAATCTTGGCGGCCAAGGCCGGGTTGGCGTTCCCGGAGAAGACCATCATGTGGCTAGCGGGCACAGCCATAGACCTCGAATCTGTGTCATTGGCCCGGGAACGCTCCGCATCCGCTTCGCCGAACCTTCTTAACGAATCCACAGCCGCGAGCCCTTACGGATCAGATGTCCGAGCCCTGTTCCCTCGACTTGGGTATCTCGATGATGGCTGGGGCGCCAGGATTCGAACCTGGGAATGCTGGGATCAAAACCCAGTGCCTTACCGCTTGGCGACGCCCCAAAAACGTCAACTACTGTCGTTCAACCGCTGCCACAGTGGCGATCGGTTCAGACCACGGGCGACGAAGGCCGTCCAACCCTCGGGCACATGCATCAGCGCCTCCTGTGCCGACTCGCTCGCCGCGAAAGTCGCAAAGACGCAAGCCCCGGTGCCGGTCAACCGCGCCTCTCCCCAATCGCCCAGCCAAGCCAATGCGGCCGCCACTTCTGGGTAACGGCGGGTGACGACGGCCAGACAATCGTTTTCCGTCGCCCCGGAGAGAAAGCGCGAAAGTGTGATCGGCGGCGAATCTCTTGTCAAGTCAGGATCGGCGAAGACCGCCCCCGTCGACACATGGCACGGCGGACAAACAACCAGATACCAGGGCTCGGGCAACAAGATCGGCGTCAGTGCCTCGCCGACGCCCTCGCCCCAAGCCGCCGAGCCACGGACGAAGACCGGCACATCGGCACCGAGCTGTAATCCCAGATCGGCCAGGGTATCGGTACCGAGATGTGTTTCCCACAAGTAATCCAGCGCAACGAGGGTCGTCGCCGCATCAGAGCTACCGCCGCCCAGGCCACCGCCCATCGGCAGCCGTTTGCAGACATCGATGGCCACGCCGTCTCGGCAACCGGTGAACTCTTGAAGCGCGCGCGCGGCCCGGACCGTCAGGTCTTGCTCGGGCGGCACCTCGGCCGGACCGCCGACTCGCTCGATGACGCCATCGGCGCGAGGGGTGAACTGAATCAGATCACAACGCTCGATGAACTGGAACACCGTTTGAAGCCGATGGTAGCCATCGGCACGGCGTCCGAGGATTCGGAGCATCAGATTCAACTTGGCCGGAGCCGGCCACGCCTGCTGCCAAGCGCTCGAGGCTCTCATCGGCCCGGGGTCCGGCGCGAATGACGAAAATGATCGATGACGCGCAGAAGAACTTCATTGTCGGGTTCGGCCGCGATCGCCTCGTCCCAGATCCGCCACGCGGCATCGCGCCGACCCAAGACCCAGAGGGTCTCGCCGAGGTGGGCCGCGATCTCGCCATCCGGCATCATCTCGTAGGCGCGCTGCAGGTACTCGAGGGCTTCCGGGTAACGCCCCAACCGGAAGAGGACCCATCCCATGCTGTCCAGGAACGCCGGGTCGTCCGGTCTGATCGCCAACGCGCGCTCGATATAACCGTACGCTTCCTGAAAGCGATCGGTCTGATCCGCGAGGGTGTAGCCGAGCGCATTGAGTGCGTCGGCATGATCCGGGTTGGCCTCGAGGATCGCGCGCAGATCACGTTCGAGCCAATCGATGCGGCCCTGCTTGACACCGTGTATCGCCCGCGTGTAGAGCAACTCCTCATCGCCTGGGTGCGCCTCGAGCGCCTCATCGAGCAGCGCCATGGCCAGCTCGGTCTCGCCCTGTTCACGCAGCAGTTCGGCCTCGGTCAAAAACAAGGGTGCCGAGTGTTCCGGTGCTGCGTCACGCAAGCGCCGAAGGATGGCCCGCGCCTCGTCGAGGTGGCCGTCGAGCGCATGAATGCGCGCGATGCGCATTTGCGCATCCACGGCATTGTCGCCGCCGACCTTGCCGTACCAGGCCAGTGCCTTCGCGGGCTCACCGAGAGACTCCTCGATCTGCCCGAGGTAGAAGGCCGCGTCATCCCGCCGCTGCCCGGTCGCATGGAGCCGTTCGAAATAGGTACGAGCCGCCTCGAGATCCTCGAGCTGCAACGACAGGATGCCGATGGCGAAGAGGACGTCCGGTTCCTTCGGCGCATTCTGAAGCATGCGCTCGAAAACGTTGCGCGCATCGGAAAACTCCCTTTCCTCGACGAGGAGCTGCGCGTACAGCATCCTCATCGCGTCACCATCGGGCATCCTGTGGACGAACGCCTCGAGCTCGGACCGCGCCTCGGCGCGCTGACCCACCCCCAACAACAGCCGAACCAGCAAGGTTCGGGGTCGATCCCAGTCCGGGTCGAGTTC
This sequence comes from Thioalkalicoccus limnaeus, assembly GCF_041197575.1. Classification (NCBI taxonomy): domain Bacteria; kingdom Pseudomonadati; phylum Pseudomonadota; class Gammaproteobacteria; order Chromatiales; family Chromatiaceae; genus Thioalkalicoccus; species Thioalkalicoccus limnaeus. Next base: position 65,947 of record NZ_JBDKXB010000014.1, read on the forward strand.
GATCGTCCGCCGGACCGCGGCGATCGCCGCCGTGTAGTCTCGCGCATCGGCCGCGACCATCGCCAGCGCATAGTGCGCGCTCGGGTTCTCCGGGTCCTCGGCGACCAAGGCCCGCATCAACTCCATCCGATGCAGCAGGGGTTCAATCGTCGCGATCAGGCCGACCACTTGCAGGAAGCCCTCTTGGCCCGCCAAGCCCGCGAGCCGCACCACCTGTTGCAAATGGGCCAACGCACGCTCCTGTTCGCCCCAAAGCACCGCGACATGCGCCGCGATCAGATGCGCAGACAGGGCCTCGGGGGCCAATCGTAGCCACAGGCGCACGGCCTGATCGGCAGCGCCGATGTCATTGGCCGCGAGCGCCGAGCGCGTCGCCAACTCGGCCAGGCCAGGATCCGACGCCAACTCCGCGGCCCGCAGGTAGTGCGCGAACGCCATCCACGGCTCACCGCGCTGACTGGCGATCTCGCCGACCAGCAGGTTGTACACGAGGTCCGCCGTTAGGCCGGCCGGAGCCCGGTCGAGCGGGCCGACGCTCTCGGCACCGGCCGGCATCGCATTGTCGGCCGGGTTGACACTGTCCGATAGACCATAAGCCGCAACCGAACCGGCCAGCGCGGCCAATGAGAGCAGCAGCGGAAAATGGCGAAGATTCATCATGGGTAGACGGTCGAGGCAGGACGTTGTGTGTCGTGTGCTACGAGTAACTACGAGTAACAGAGACAAGTTTAGCGGTCAGTATAACTGGGCCGTTCCGGATCCAGAAGGTTCCGTAGCGAATCCCTTAGCGACACGGATGGCTTGCATCTTGGCGCCCGATGGCGAAGAATTTACCGGATTTCGCAGCCGACGTAGCCTTCCAAATGACGCTGATCGCTTTGGGTCTCAATCACAAGACGGCGCCGATCGACATCCGCGAGCGCGTGACCTTCGGGCCGGATATCATCGCTGGTGCCCTGCGGAGCCTGATGGAAGGCTCCCTGGTCGACGAAGCCGCGATCCTGTCGACCTGCAACCGCACCGAAGTCTACTGTGCGATGAGTACTCCGGCCGAAGAGCCGGTGCGATGTTGGCTAGGTCAGTTTCACGGTTTGGACAGCGAGCGCGTCGAACCTTACCTCTACGTCCACGTCAATCACCAGGCCGTCCGTCACCTGCTGCAGGTCGCCAGCGGCCTGGATTCGATGGTGCTCGGCGAGCCCCAAATCCTCGGCCAGGTCAAGACGGCCTTCCAAACGGCCTGTGATTGCGGCACCGTTGGGAAACTGCTCGGACGTCTTTTCCAACACACCTTTTCGGTCGCCAAACAGGTACGCACCGACACCGCGATCGGCTCGAGCCCGGTGTCGATCGCGTTCGCCGCCGTGAGCCTGGCCCGCCAGATCTTCAGCGACCTGACCAACCAAACGGCTTTGCTGATCGGCGCCGGCGAGACGATCGAACTGGCCGCGCGCCATCTGCGGCAGCATCAGCTCGGACGCATCATCGTCGCAAACCGAACCATCGAGCGCGCCCATGCATTGGCCGAGGAATTCAATGGATACGCGATCGGCCTGACCGAGATTGCCGATCATCTGGCCGAGGCCGACATCGTCATCTCCTCGACCGCCAGCCCGCTGCCAGTCCTCGGCAAGGGCACCGTCGAACGGGCGCTGAAGAAACGGAAACACCGTCCGATCTTCATGGTCGATATCGCCGTGCCCCGCGACATCGAACCCGAAGTCAGTGAACTCAACGACGTGTATCTGTACACGGTCGATGATCTCCAGGGCGTTGTCAACGAAGGGTTGAAGTCGCGCCAAGAGGCGGCCAGCCAAGCCGAGGAGATCATCGAGATCCATACCGAGGAGTTCATGTGCTGGCTGCGGTCCCTGGATGCCGTTGGGCTGATCCAGGACTACCGGAGACGCGCGGAATCGGCACGCGATGAGGTCTTGGCGCGCGCGCTGCGGCAACTCGAATGCGGCAAGCCACCGGCCGATGTGCTCGGATACCTGGCCCATACGCTGACCAATAAGCTGCTGCACATTCCGAGCACCCGTTTGCGCCAGGCCGGTCGGGATGGCAAGGTCGAGCTATTGCAGGCCGCGAATGAACTCCTGCAGATCAGCGACGAGGCCAAGGCCGCGCGATGAACGCCTCCATCCGCTCCAAGCTGGAGTGGGTCGCTGAACGCCGTACCGAGGTAGAAGCCCTGCTGGCCGAACCCGAGACGCTCGCCGACCAGAACCGCTTTCGCGCCTTGAGTCGCGAGTACGCCCAAATCGAACCGGTCGCCAGCTGTTTCGAGCGCTACCGCGAGATCGAGGCCGAAATCACCGCGGCCGAAGAGTTGCTCGGCGATCCGGAGATGGCCACGCTCGCGCGCGAAGAAATCGCCGCCGCGACCCGGCGCCGCGCCGATTTGGAGCCAGCGCTGCATCGGCTGCTGATTCCCGCCGATCCCAACGACCACCGCAACGTGTTTCTCGAGATTCGCGCCGGGACCGGCGGGGCCGAGGCCGCGTTGTTCGCCGGCGATCTGTTGCGCCTGTACCTGCGCTACGCCGAGATGCGCGGCTGGGGCACCGAATTGATCAGCGAGAGCGAAGGCGAGCACGGCGGCTACAAGGAGGTCATCGTGCGCATCAGCGGATCTGCGGTGTACGCACGCCTCAAGTTCGAGGCCGGAACGCATCGGGTGCAACGGGTGCCCGAGACCGAATCCCAGGGTCGCATACACACCTCCGCCTGCACGATCGCCGTCCTGCCGGAGGCCGAGCAGATCGACGAGATCACGCTCGATCCGAACGATCTGCGCATCGACACCTTTCGCGCCTCCGGCGCCGGCGGACAGCATGTGAACAAGACCGACTCGGCGATCCGCATCACCCATCTGCCCAGCGGACTGGTCGTCGAGTGTCAGGACGAGCGTTCCCAGCACAAGAACCGCGCCCGGGCCTTCGCGCTGCTACAAGCCAAGTTGCTGTCGCAGGCCCAGGCGGCGCAGACCGATGCCGAGGCCCAGTCACGACGACTGCAAGTGGGCAGTGGCGATCGCTCGGAACGCATCCGAACCTACAATTTCCCGCAGAACCGGCTCACGGATCACCGGATCAATCTGACGATCTATAAGCTCGATGAGATAATGACGGGCCAACTCGATCAGGTCGTCGACCCTCTGATCGAGGAATACCAGGCCGACCAACTCGCCGCCCTTTCGGAGACCTGACGCCAACACCACTGCGATCATGACGGACATGCCCGTCGCACATGGGTTTTTCGGTCAGCGAGGCGCGTCGATCGGGCCCGAGAGACAGACGCAGCGACGAATCATGGCCGGCTCTATGGCGGGGAGCCGCCACACCGCTATCGGGTCCGAGCGTCGTGCATCGCGGGGGAGAATCCATGTGTGACGGGTCTACCATCGGCTCGGTCATCGCCGCGGCCAGCGCTCGCTTGGGGCATTTGACCGACACGGACCCGAGACAGGAAGCCGAGCGACTTCTCGGTCTGGCGACCGGCCTTCCGCGCACCCAGATCCTGGCTTGGCCGGAGCGGACCCTAACGGCTCACGCGATCGCGGCGTTCGCTGCCCTCGTCGCGCGGCGCGCCGACGACGAGCCCTTTGCCTACCTCAGCGGTCGCCAAGGATTTTGGACGCTGGAGCTCGAAACCGATCCCACGACGCTGATCCCCCGCCCGGAGACGGAAGGGCTTGTCGACCTGGCCTTGCGGCGCTTGCCGGTCGATCGGCCACTGCTCGTCGCCGATCTGGGCACCGGCACCGGTGCCATCGCCGCCGCCCTCGCCAGCGAGCGACCGGCCTGGCGACTGATCGCCACCGACACCTGTCGCGCTGCCCTGCGGGTCGCCGGCACCAACTGCACGCGCCTGGGACTGAGGAACGTCACGCTGGTAGCCGCCGATTGGCTCAACCCGTTTGGACACGCCACCTTCGATGCCGTGCTCACCAACCCACCCTACATCGCGGAACAGGATCCGCACCTCGACCGCGGCGGCCTGCGTTTCGAGCCTCGCAGCGCACTCGTGTCCGGCCACGACGGCCTCATGGCGATCCGGCGTATCGTCCGCGACGCGTTCGGCCGCCTACACCCCAGCGGGCTGCTCGCCATCGAGCACGGCTTCGATCAGGGACCGGCGGTACGAGCGCTGCTGGCCGCCGCCGGCTATCGCGATGTTGTGACCGAACACGACCTCGCGGGACTCGAACGCATCACGTCCGCCCTTCGCCCTCCCACCAAGGCGAGCAATCATTACGCGCCTTGATATACAGATATTAAATTTTCGTTGCTTGCTTCTTCCATTAGCATACAAGAGCCATGGACATTGACGACGACCGTATCAAGATACGCCACATCCCGTTCGACCCGCTGCACCCGAACCGCAACCAGGTGCAGATCGCGGCTGACGCCTTGACCGGCGAACCGGGAATCCTGGATGCACACGCCGCCTCACCGGTCGTGCTGCGCGTCACCTACGATCTGTTCCACACCAAACTCGCGCACATCGAGCAGGCCCTGATCGAGTTGGGACTGCACCTCGATGCCCCGCTGACTTATCGGATCAGGCGGGCCCTGTGGTACTACACGGAAGACACCTTTCGCGCGAACCTGCGCGATGATCACAACCAGATCGACTGCACGAAAAAGGTCTTCGCGACCCGTTACGACGCGCTCGATCATTCGTTGCGCGACCATCGTCCCGAACACTGGCGGCGGTATCTTTAGAGCGCCCGGCAGGAAGCGAGCCGTTTTCGGGGCGACGAGGCCCGGCGTTGTTTCCTGCTCCCCCGACCGACGACACCGACAGCAAGCAATGCGCCTTCGCTTTGCGCCGCGGACCAGCCGATGACCATCACTGATGACCAGGTCGCCCGCTACGACCGTCAGATCCGGTTACCCGGCTTCGGGCCGGAAGGCCAACAGCGCCTCGCATCGGCACAGGTGCTGATCGTCGGGCTCGGCGGCCTGGGTTCACCCGTGGCCATGTACTTGGCCGCCGCCGGCGTCGGTCATTTGATCATCGCCGATTTCGATGCGGTCGATGCCTCGAACCTACCTCGCCAGATCCTCCATGCCAACGACTGCATCGGCCGGCCCAAGGTCGATTCGGCGCACCGCATGTTGACCGCGTTGAACCCGGAGGTGCGGATCGAGACGATCAAAAGCAGCCTCCATCGCACCAACCTCCCGGGTCTCGCGTCACGGGTCGATCTCGTCATCGATGCCAGCGACAACTTCGGGACGCGGTTTCTCGTCAACGAGGCCTGTCATGCTGCGGCGGTGCCTCTCGTCTCGGGTGCCGCGATCCGCACCGAGGGACAGGTGACCGTTTTCTCGGGCCGCCCGGGCGGGCCCTGCTACCAGTGTCTCTATCCTCGTGATATCGGAACAGACGAAACCTGCGCGGTACAAGGGGTTCTCGGCCCGATGGTGGGTATCATCGGCTGCATCCAGGCCACCGAAGCCATCAAGATCCTCGTGGGCCTCGGAGAGCCTCTGTACGGCCGCCTGTTGCTTCTCGATGCGCTGACGATGACCTGGCGCCAGATCCGCCTGACGGCGGACCCTGCCTGCGCGATCTGCGGCGACCGCCAGAGCCCCTCCGGATGACAGGGCGCGGGCGGCGTGCCGCTCGTCTCTGATCCCCTTGACCTCGCTCAGCATTTCGACCGGATACCATGATCGCCGGTTGCCAGGCGTCCGTGGGTGGGGCAATGATTGAGCCTCGATCCACTGATGACCTGCGTTACAGGAGAAACACCGATGCCCGCGTTCGGTCGACCCATGACCAGCCTCGCCGCGACCCTGGCACTGACCTCGGTCTTTTCGATCGGCCACCTGCCCGCTGCCGAGTACGAGCCCTACAGGAGCTACTTCGAGCCACTACCGGCCCTGCCCCCGATACCGGCCGACAACTCACTGACCGAGGACAAGATCGAACTGGGCAAGATGCTGTTTTTCGAGCCGCGGATCTCCGCCAGCGGCGTGATCAGCTGTGCCACCTGTCACAACCCGGCGTTGGGCTGGGCCGACCGCATCCCGAGGGCCGTAGGCCACCAAGGCCAGGTGGGTGAACGCAACACCCCGACCGTACTCAACTCCGGGTTCCTGGAGGCCCAATTCTGGGATGGGCGCGAGCCCAGCCTCGAGGGCCAGGCCTTGGGACCGATCCAGGCCGAGGTCGAGATGGCGATGACGCTCGATGGCGCCATCGAGCGATTGGCCGAGTTCGACGAGTACCAGACCAGGTTCCGACAGGCCTTCCCGGATCAGGAAGACCCGTTGACAGCAACCAATGTCGCGATGACCTTGGCCAGCTTCCAACGGACCCTCAATACGCCGAACTCACCGTTCGATCGATACCTGCGCGGCGATCTGGCCGCGATGAGCGAGTCGCAGAAGCGTGGGATGGCGGCCTTCGTCAACAACGGATGCATCGCCTGTCATCGCGGCGTCAACCTGACCGATAGCCGCTTCCACCGTTTCGAGCTGCCTGGCTCGACCGACGAGGGGCGTTTCCTCGTCACGGGCGAGGAACACGATCGTTTTGCGTTCCGTACGCCGACGCTGCGCAATGTCGCCGTGACCTACCCCTATTTCAACAACGGCAGCGTCGACGACTTGGGCGATGCGGTTCAGTTGATGGGGCGACAGATGCTCGGGCGCGAACTCGACGAAGACAGCGTCGCGGACCTGGTCGCATTCCTGCATGCGCTGACCGGCGAGATGCCGCGCGTGATCTTCCCGGCCTTGCCGTGATAGGCGTTCGCCATGGCCAGGCGCGTTGGTCGCCACCCCGGGACGAGCTGACGAAAGACCCTCGCCGTGCGTCCCAGAAGCGAAGGGCCAGGCCTCATCGCAACAGATCTCGCGGGACCAATCCGAGCTCGGCCCTCGGCAGCGCCAGTGGTTCGACACGGACCACGAGCCCAACCTGTTCCAGCGCGGCCCGATAGAGCTCGGCGGACTCGGCATCGACATCCCTTTTTAGCACCATGGCCCGGCCGCCCAGAATCAGGGTCCGGGCCTGTTCCTGCGGGATCCGGAAGCGCGCAGCGAAGTCAGCGATGACGTGTTGCGAGCGAACCCCAGCCTTCAACTCTCCCGAGTAGACCACATTGAAACGCGTCGACATTCCGCTGCCTCCTGCCCCACAGCGACCCTCGCCAATCGCGGCGCCCCAAGCCCGTACCCGCGGGTTCACGCCGTCATCCGCTTGAGCCAAGCCAGCACGCCCGGTTCAGCGACCCAGACATCGCGCATCGCCTCGCGGTATAGCCAGGCCTGATCGTCCCCGCCGGGTGGCATCGACCAGTGGGCATGGTTCGGTGGCTTGATGCGCTGTCGCGTCAGATACGCCGGGATCGATGGCAGTCGCCCCACCGCCTGGTCGAGCACCTGCGCCGCTCGTTCTGCCTCGCCGAGCCGGTAGAGCGCCAGCACCTCCCCATAGGCGAGGTCGGCCAATCGATCATCCGGAAAGCGCCGTGCCAGCGCCAGCGCCTTGCGATCCTGACGGTCACGCAGATACAGATTCATCAGGTCCGCCCGCACACCATGATTATCGCGCGGATTCAAGCGCAACAAGTCCTCCAGGGTCGCCGCCGCGCGATTCCGTTCTCCCGCCTCCACCTGCTGCAGGTATAGTCTGAACAGCAGGCGCAGTGCCGGGCGATTGCGCTCGCTCGTCCAGGGTATCGTCCGGCGCGAAGCGCCGGGAACCGCCTGCTCGATGATCGCCTGCGCGCGTGCCAGCAGCGGTGGCAACAAGGCCCGGCGGAACCAAGGCACCACGCTCTCGGGATGACTCAGGATGGCCGTGGCCACATCATCGAGGACATCCAGGCTGTCCCCGGCCTCTGGGTGCCGTAACAAAAAATCGACCCAATCCCGCGTTGCCCAGATGCTATCGTCTTCGATCAGCGCCAATTGCGTGGAAAAGGGTTTGACCGCCGGAAATACCCGGTGCCAGGCTTCCTCGAGCCGCCGCAGCGTGCGCCCGGGCCGCAGCCGCGCCGCCGTACCGCGGATCTCGCCGTCGAGCGGACGCGAAGGGGTCTCCCGCGCCTCGAACAGTTCGAGTTGATTCGCCGGGACCTCGGTGCGGTTCGACGCCAGGGCCGCCAGACGATAATGGGGCAGCGGGCGACCCGCGATCTGATCCAGCCATTCGCGCAGATCGAGCACGGTCGAATCCAGCGCAGGGGCCTGGCTCGCCACCAAGGCCTCTTGCGGGTCATCGAGCGCGAGCTCGAGGAAGGCCAGTGTCCCGAGATCATCACGGCCAGCCCGGATCAATCGATGACGCCACACCTGCGCACGACGCCGCGCCTCGTCGTCTCGATACTGGGCCGTCAGCAGGGCGATCTCCAGGAAGGCCAATGCCGGATCGTCCGGGGTCTGGCGCAAGGCCTCGATGAAGGCCTCGTGCGCGACGTCGAAGGCCCCGGCATCCATGTGGTCGGCGCTGAGCCGCCGCCAGGCCGCACCACGTAGCGCCCGCGCCCCGATTCCGGTCATCCTCGCCAGGAAGGTCCGCTTCTTCTTCCAATGATCGAGCCGATCGTAGGCATCGCACAGCGACTCGAGGGCCGGCACGAACCGCGCGCTATCACCGGTCGCTTCGTCGAGGTTCGCAAACAAGGGCTCGACCAAAGCGATCGCACGCCCAGGCCGATCGAGGTCGAGCCACCGATCGGCCACCTTCGCGAGCAAGTGATCCGGGATCACCGCCAGATGCAAAGCACGCAGCAGGTCGCGCTCGTTCAACTCATCGAGCAACAGTTCCCAAAGGACATCGCGGGATAGATCCGGCAACTCGTCGGTCCGACCGCAGCACGAGTCGAAGGACTGCCCTGAGTCACAGGGACAGCTCGTATCGGGTGCGAGCAGCGGCAAGGCCCCGAAATCACGGGAGGGCAATGGCGTTGCATTCCAGATCGCCGCCGCGAGCATGATAACGACCCGCCCAACCTCGACACTCGACAAAGCCGGCTCGGTCAGCGTCAGGACCTCCGGGAACCGCTCCCGTGCCCAGCGCAGAAAACGGTCAGGATCCTCGTGTCCGAGAATCTCGCGTAACGCCTCGACGATGAGCCCCTCGATTCGATCGCTTTCGTGCAGCTCCTGGTGGAACATCGTTCGGTTCCTCCTCACCCGTCAGGACCGGGGGCGGGGCCCAGATTCCCCTCGGTCTATCTTACAGCGGCCGCGCCTCCCGTACCGAAACGCCCGGCCCCCAGGTCACACTCGCCCGAGCGCGATACTCGACGGTGAATTGTACCTTAGGGGACCCCGACCGCTGTCGACTCTTCACCCTTCGACTCCTTATCGGATCCGATCACACTCGGTAAGATGGTCGCTGCGATCGAATTCCCCGAGACCCACCGATGACCGAAGCCAAGGTACGCATCTTCGTCTCGTCACCGTCCGATGTGGACCACGAGCGCGCCCTGGTGCGGGACATCATCGATCAACTGTCTCACGAATACCTGCCTTACTTCGCGTTGGAGGCCGTGCTCTGGGAACAAGAGGCACTGACCGCCGACCAGACATTCCAGGCCGGCATGATACAACCGGCCGATTGCGATATCGTTCTCGTCATTCTCTGGACCCGGCTCGGAACTCCGCTGCCCGAGGAGCCTTATCGGGGCCTGACGGGCACCGAGTGGGAGTTCGTCAACGCGGTCGAGTCATCGGAGCGTCGCGGTCACCCCGAGGTCCTGGTCTACCGGAAGACTGCGCCCCGTCTGATCGACATCACGAATCCCGAGGCCACCGAGCTCGCGCTCGACGACCGCCGCAGCCTCGAGCGCTTCTTCCAGCGCCACTTTTTCCACGACGACAGCAGCTTTCGTCGTGCCTTCCGAACCTTCTCCAGTGATGCGGCATTCCGCGAACTGATCGAGGTGCAACTGCGCAAGCTGCTGAACCGGCGCATCAGCATCGAGAAGCGCGGTACCGATGCGCTCGCGTGGCGCGGCAGCCCGTTCCGTGCCGCGCGCCCCTTCGACGTGAAGGATGCGCGTATCTTCACCGGTCGTGAGCGCGAGACGCGCGAATTGGTCCAGCTGATCGCGGATACCCACCCCCCCGATCCACGCCTGCTGCTGGTCACGGGCCCGAGCGGGTCAGGCAAGAGCTCGCTGTTGCGCGCGGGCCTCGTTCCGACCTTGACGCGCCCTCACCTGCTCGACGGGGTCGCGGGCTGCCGTTGGTGCCTGTTGGAGCCGGGCGTCGCCGAGAACGAACCCTTGATCGCGCACCTCGCGCAGGCCCTGTTCACGCAGGACGCGCTCGGCGCGGCGGCGGAAGAAACCGGCCTCGACCACCGGTTGCTGTCGCGGTTGCTCGCGAAGGATCCGGAGGCGGCGGCGCTTCAGATCGCGACGGCCTTGAGGCGTCAGGCCACCCTGTTCGCCGCCGATGAACGGCTGCTCTTGGTGATCCTCGTCGACCCGCTCGACGCCCTGCTGGGCCACGACGAGGCCGAGGTGGTCGGTCGCGCGCTGGCCGGCCTGGCCCAAGTCGAGGATGTCTGGGTCGTGGCTGGGGTCCGCAGCGACCGCCTACCCCGCCTACGCGAGCTGGCCCCGCTCGCGGCACTGATCGACGCGCCGCGCGTGTTCCTGCTCCCACCGCCGCCAGCCGCGCGGATTCGCCAAATTCTGCAGATTCCGGCGCGGATCGCCGGAATCGAGTACGAAGGCGACGAACCAGGCGCCGGTCGGAGCCTCGTCGATCTGCTCGAGTCCGAAGCCAGTGTGCTTGAACACTGGCCGGCATTGATCCAGCTGACGCTCGAGCGGCTCTTGTCGCGGTCGGGCGCAGCGCCGGGCGAGGACCCGTCGGCAGCCGCCGGTGGCGATCGGCGCAGCACTCGCCTGAGCATCGCAGCCTATCGGTCCGGAGGTGGTCTCGTAGGAGCGACTCTGTCGCGGGCCGATACGCTGTGGACCACTCTCCCTCCGCCGCTGCGTGCCGCGTTGCCGAGGCTGTGCCGAGCCCTGATCAACCTCGAAGGAGGGATGGACTCGCACCCGACGCGACGCGCCGGTGATCTGGCAATGCTGGAGACGGATCCCGCGTGCGCCGAACTGATCGCCGCGTTGGTCGACGCCCGGCTACTGGCCACCGAAGGACGGTCCGATCCACTGATCATAGAGACCCCGTGCCCGCCGATCGACTACAGCCTCGCCGGTTACATCCGCGCCCTGCTACGACCGGGAGGCAACGGCTGGCTGACGCGGCTGACTCGGGGACCAGCCGAGGCCGCGATCGATGCTACCGCGCCGCAACCCGAGACCGATCAGGCAAGGCCGGCGTGGCATCAGGTTCGGCCAGTCGTGCTCTTCACGCATCCGCGACTGCTGACCGATTGGTCGCCGATCCGGGATTGGTTACGCCAACCCGATAACCGCCGATTCCTGCAATGGCGTTTTCATCTCTCGCGTCAGTCCTCGCTGTGGCGGCGCACAGATTGCAACCGCGAATACCTGCTCGGGGAGGCCGGCTTCGCCGCGGCCCGCCCCCTGATGAGTACGTTCGAGTCGGAGCTCGAGCCGATCGAGCGCGACTACCTGTCGCATTCGGCCCGCAACCTCGCCTTCCATCGGCACCGTAACCGCGCATTTCGTCTGCTGGGCATCCTGTTGGTCAGCTTGCTGCTGGTGGCGACCAGCGCGGCCTTCTGGGCCTGGGAGGCGTCCCGTACCGCCACCTTGAATCTGCAACGCAGTCTGCTGAACGCCGCCGATCTGGCCATCACCCAGGGCAACACACCGCTGGCGGTCCGCTTGGCGCTCGACGCCGGTCCCTACCTGCCCTATCAGGCGATCGATACGCTCAGCCGCGCCTTCACGATGAACCGGCTGATCGCCCTGGCACCCACGGACAGCGCGGCCACCCGCCTGGCCCCGGCCTTTCGTGCCGACGGGGCACGGCTGGTGACCCTGGCCCCGGGCGACGGGGCTCACCTCTGGCGCCTCGATGAAGATCGATTCGTGTTCGAGCGACGGCTGTCAGGTCCGCAACCCGAGCTGCACGCAGCGCTCTTCGCCGCACCCGGCGAGGAGGCGGCGATCATCGGCCTGGGACCTGAAGGGGTCTGGCGCCTGCCGACCGAGGCCGCGCGCGAACCCGACTACCGATGCCGCAGCGAGCCGGGCAGTCTGACCGCGCTGGACCCGACCGGTCGCTTTCTCGCGATCACCCACGACATGCCTCCGGACCGATTCGGCGTCTGTGTGCTCGACCTCGAAGAACCCGGCCGTATCCTGTTCGACCGACCGGTCCATGACCAGGAGATTCGCAGCATCCTATTCTCGCCGGACGGCCGCACGCTGCTGACCGCCTCGCGCGACGGCACGAGCCGACTGCTGTCCCGCGCGGATGGCCGCGAGCTCCTGGCGTTGCCGAGCACCGGGCCACTCGGCCGGCCGATCAATCGGGCCGTGTTCGATGCGCGTGGCGAGCGCATCGCGCTGGCCGCCGCCGACGAACGGATCCGGCTCTACCGCCGGGACGGCACCCCGCTCGCCGAGTTCACCGGAACACGACAGAAGGACCGGATCCTGCGTCTGCACCGAAGCGGCGTGCGCGATCTGGCCTTCTCGCCCGACGGGCGTTTCCTGGTCGCCGTCGACGATGAAGGTCAGGTCGTGCGGTGGCATCTCGAACGCGCGGAGACCGGGGACGTCCTCGGCCATCACGGCCTGAGTGTCGAACGGGTGAGTTTCGGCCAGGACATCGGCCAAGAAACCCTGTTGCTGACCGCCTCGCTCGATAGGACGGCACGTCTCTGGGGCTTGGACACCGGCAAGCAATACGCCGTCTTCAGCCACGATGCCGCGGTCACCGACGCCCGATTCAACCATGAGGGGACGCGGGTGATGACCTATTCGCTGCTGGATGGCTCGGCGCGATTGTGGGGCGTCGAGCCCGAATCCCGGGTCTCCTATCGCCTCGAACACGGTGACCATGTCTGGTCGGTGGCCCTGGCCGCGGCACCGCCGTCGCTGGCGCCGGACGGCCCGGCCCTGTTGCTGGCAAGCGCGGCGTTCGACGGCTTGATCCGTGTCTACCGACAGGATCGCGTCGTCGCCGGGGCCTCGCCGGAACTCCTGTATGAGCTCACCGGCCATCGCGCCCGGATCCGTCGAGTGGCCTTCTCGACCGATGCGACACGGCTGGCATCCGCCGCGTTCGACGGCACGGCTCGCATCTGGAATCTGCTCGACGAGACCCTCGTCTGCGAACTGGACCTCGGCAGCGCGGGGCAGGAGACGCAGGTCCACCAGGCCCGGTTCGGGCCCGATGACTCCTGGCTGATGACCAGTTCGAACGATCGGACACAGCCGCTGCGATTGTGGGACGCGGCTTCGTGCGAAGAACTCCCGCTCCCGGCGGCCGCGACCGTCGACCCGACGGTCCAGGCAACGGTCCAGGCCTTGGCGATCTGGACCGATGGCGACCAGGAGGTGCTGGCCGCGAGCGGCGACGACAGCGGCTGGATCCGTGTGCGCCGCCAGAGCGGCGGTCGCTGGACCCTGGTGTGCGAAGTCGCGGCCCATCAACAGCCGGTGCTCGACCTGGCCCTGGCACCGGACGGGCGACGCTTGGCCAGCGCCAGCGAGGACGGGCGAGGTGCGCTGATCCGTATCGATTCCGACGGTTGCGAACTGGACAGTTACCTCGAAGGTCACGCCGGCATCCTGTACAGCGTCCGCTTCGCGCCCGACGGTCGGCAGCTGGTCACCGCCTCGCTCGACAAGACGGCCCGCCTGTGGCGCACCGACGGTAGCCCGATCGCGACGCTCGCGGGACATCGGGATCGGATCTATCAAGCAAGCTTCAGCCCCGATGGCGGCTGGCTCCTGACCGCATCGCGGGATGGTCAGATCCGGTTTTGGCGCAGTCCCACAACGCCGGATCGAACGCCGGTGGCCTCGTACCTGGTGCTCGATGCCGAGCTGGGCGGTGTCGCCGACGCGGTCTTCAGCCCGGATGGCCGTTACATCGGCTCCGCGCACTGGGAGAACGCCGCGCTCCTGTGGCGCATCTGGGCCGGAGACGAGCCCAGCCCTCCCGGGCTGGCCGCTTCTTGGGGGCAAGACCGCGCCCGTCTCGCGTTGCTCCGCGAAGCCGACCGCTTTCGGCGCAACAACCTGCTCGACCGGGTCGACGCGCCAGCCTCGGACTGAATGGACCCATCTCGGGACAGCATCGAGGAAACACTCGCCGGTCGGGAAAGCGCAGCGCATCCCGACATCGAAGGCCGCCTCGTACCGCTTGTTTTCGAATCGGAACTGATGGTATCCGTGTCGAACGAGGTCAGGTCGGGAAGCCGTCGGCCCGCCACGCACGAATCGCCGCCTCATCGAGCGCGCCGTCGCGCGCATAGAGCCGCGACAGTTCCTCGCGGCGCTCCGGCGGGGCGCGGTCGTAGAGCGTCGCGACCGTCATCGGCGTGGTCCGGCGCACCGTGCCGCCGGCCGTCACGGCGCCGAGATAGAGGGTTCGGTCGCCGATATCCAAACGCCCCTCGACACGGCAATCGAGCCACGCAATGGCCTGCGTCAAGCGCGGCTGACCGCTCGGCGTCGAGCTCGACGGACACCCGGCGAACTTGTCGGTGTCATGCCCGCTCGCCAGGCCGAAGCGCCACACCAGATCGAGCTGGTCCGTGGCCAACAGATGCAGCGCAAAGCCCCGGCCGGCCTCGATCAGCCGCCAAGTGTGGTGTTGCTTGGCGATACCGATCACCATCCGCGGCGCCGTGGCAACGATCGACGCCCGCACGACGAAGGTCGCGACCAGTCCGCCGCGTCGTTCCCCGTCCGCCGCCGTGACGATCCACAGCGGCGGGTCCCAGAGCCGATAGACCTCATCGATCGCGTCGGCGGTCGCGGCATCCAGGGCCGAATGGATCGGGTGCGACATGGCCGTGGTTCAGGGAGCGAGACGCCCCGAGCCCATCGTTGCCGGTCGCGGCAGCATCACTGGTGTGCCTTGAACAGCCACGGGATCAGGTCCTCGAAACGGGTGGCGAAGTGGATCGTGAGACCCTTGCGGACATGCTCCGGAATCTCATCGAAGTCACCCTGATTGTCGGCCGGCAGGATGATCTCCTTGAAGCCGGCGCGCCGTGCGGCGATCAGCTTCTCGCGGATGCCGCCCACCGGGAAGACCTCGCCGGTCAGCGTGATCTCGCCGGTCATCGCCAGGCGCCGGGCCGGCTCGTTGCGCGCGAGCGACAGCAAGGCCGAGGCCATCGTGATCCCGGCCGAGGGACCATCCTTCGGCGTCGCCCCGGCCGGGACGTGCAGGTGAATGAACGCCTTCTCGAAGAAGGCCGGATCGGCACCGAGGTGCTGGGCGCGGCTCAGCAGATAACCGAGCGCGATGTCGGCCGACTCCTTCATCACGTCGCCAAGCTGGCCGGTCAGCTTGAATCCCCGCGCGAAGCCATGGACCCGGACCGCTTCGATCGACAGGGTCGCGCCGCCCATCGCGGTCCAGGCCAGACCGGTCACGACGCCCGGCCCCGACAGCTTGCGCTCGTCACGGAACACCGGGCTGCCGAGGTACGCCTTGAGATCGCCGGGGCCGACCTCGATCGGCGTGGCCACGCCGTCGAGCAACCGCACGGCGCCCTTGCGGACGATCTTGCCGAGCTGTTTCTCGAGCCGCCGCACGCCGGCATCCCGGGCATAGCCCTCGATCAACGCGCGCAGCGCCGGGACCTTGACCCGGATCGCGTCCTTGGGCAGACCGGCCCGTTCGAGCTGCCGCGGCAACAGGTATCTCCGCGCGATCTGGAGCTTCTCTTCGGCGATATAGCCGGACAGCTTGATGACCTCCATGCGATCCAGCAACGGCCCCGGGATCGTGTCCAATTGGTTCGCGGTGCCGACGAACAGGACCTTCGACAGATCGAACCGGAGGTCCAGGTAATGATCCAGGAAGTCGACGTTCTGTTCGGGATCGAGGACCTCGAGCAAGGCCGAGGCCGGGTCGCCTCGATAAGAGGCCCCGATCTTGTCGATCTCATCGAGCAGGATCACCGGGTTCGCGGTGCCAGCATCCTTGATCGCCTGGATGAACTTCCCCGGCATCGCACCGATGTAGGTGCGGCGATGGCCCTTGATCTCGGCCTCGTCGCGGATCCCACCGACCGAAAACCGGAAGAAGCGCCGGCCGAGCGCATCGGCGATCGACCGCCCGATCGACGTCTTGCCGACACCGGGCGGACCCACCAACAGGATGATGGCCCCGGCGATCGCGCCCTTGTGGATGCCAACGGCCAGGAACTCGAGGATCCGCTCCTTGACGTCCTCGAGACCATGGTGGTCGCGATCGAGGACGCGCCGGGCGCGCTTCAGATTGAGGCGGTCCTTCGAGTAACGACCCCACGGCAGCAGGGTGATCCAGTCCAGATAGTTGCGCGTGACCGCATACTCGGGCGACCCCGTCTCGAGGATCGCCATCTTCTCGAGCTCCTCGTCGACCCTCTTGCTCGCCGCATCGGTCAAGGTCAGCGCCGACAGCCGTGACCTGAACTTGTCGACCTCGGCCGTGCGGTCATCCTTTGCGATGCCGAGTTCCTTCTGGATCGCCTTGAGCTGTTCACGCAGGAAGAACTCGCGCTGCTGCTTCTGCATCCGTTCCTCGACCGAGCGCCGGATCTTCTGCTGGGCGCGGGCGAGTTCCAGCTCGTTGTTGAGCAAGACCAGCACCTTCTCCATCCGTGGCAGCAGCGGCACCGCCTCCAGCACCTCCTGGAGCTGCTCCTTGGTCGAGGTGGTCAGACTCGCAGCGAAGTCCGACAAATGCGAGGGGTCTTCCGGGCCGAAGCGATCGAGGAACACGCGAAGCTCCTCGACATAGAGCGGATTCAGTGGCAGCAGCTCTTTGATCGTATTGATCACGGCCATCGCGTAGGCCTTGACCTGATCGTCCGGAGAACCGGCCGGCTCGGGAAGATAATCGACACGGACCGCGAACGGCGCCTTCGACGAGACCCATTGCCGCAGGTGGAAACGTTGCAGACATTCGACGAGAACCTGCAAATGCCCCTGCTGTTCATGGACGCGATGCACGCGACACGCGGTACCGATCGGATAGAAGTCGCCAGGCGTCGCCTCTTCGGCGGTTTCGCTGCGCACCAACGCGACCCCGAGGATCTTGTGCTCGGTGTTGCCGACCGCCTTCAGCGTCTTGCTCCAGTGCTTGGCGTCCATCAACAGCGGCACTGCCTGGCCCGGGAAGAAGGGCCGGGAGGCCACAGGCAAGAGGTGGATCAGGCCGGGAAGAACATCGTTGGCGCGCGCGAGATTGACCTCGTGGCCGTCGGCCACCGCCGCGCCGTCTTGCTCGCTGTCGTGTTCGATCATTGTTCTACTGGTCTCCATTGGCCCCGCCCGAGCGTGTCTCCGGGCCGAGGAGACACCGATCGATCGGGGAGACGGACGGGCCGTGCCGGGTACGACGACGCACGGACGCGGCCCTCGAGGTGCGCCATCGCCATGCGCGGTCCTGATCACACCTGACCGGGCCTCCCGACACCACCAGGCCTCCCGGGTTGGGCACGGCCGGTGAGGTGCGGGCGGCTTGGGTTCTTGAAAGTGCCCTATGATAACCCGGACACCGGCCGATCCCCGGAACCGGCAGTCTGCTCGTGCAGCCAGTTCGACAAGGCGATGTAGCCGGTCACCGGGATCGTTTCGGCCCGCTGTGACGGGTCGATACCGCGCGCGGCAAGCTCGTCCCCGGTGATCAGCCCCGCGAGGCTGTTGCGCAGCGTCTTGCGGCGTTGCGCGAAGGCGCGCGCGACGAGGCCCGCGAGAACCGCCCGGTCGCTGATCGGCTCGGGCAACGGATCGTACGGGACGAGCCGCAGAAAGGCCGATTCGACCTTCGGCGCCGGCGTGAAGGCACCGGGGCCGATCCGAAACAGGGACTCGGCCCGGCAATAGGCCTGCACCATCACCGACAGACGGCCATAGGTTCGACTGCCGGGCGCGGCCGTGATGCGATCGACGACCTCGCGTTGCAGCATCAGGTGCATGTCGCAAAGACAATGGGCTTGATCGATGAAGCGGAACAGCAGCGGCGTCGAGATGTTATAGGGCAGATTCCCGACCAGCCTCAGATCCTCGTGTCCGTCAGCGAGCGAGCACAGATCGAACGTCAGCGCATCGGCCTGATGCACGCGCAGCGCGCCGCGCGAGCCAAGATCGCGCTCCAGCGGGGCGATCAGATCCCGATCCAGTTCGATCACATCCAAACGCCCGACGGCCGCCAGCAGACCCCCGGTGATGGCCCCGCGACCAGGCCCGATCTCGACCAGATGCTCGTCGGGGCGCGGCGCGATGGCGGCCAACAGCCGCTGAATCGTGCCGGCGTCATGCAGGAAGTTCTGGCCGAAACGTTTACGCGGACGGTGATCCATGTGCCCTCCATCCGGCATCGCCGAAGCGGGCGTCCAAGCGCCGTCCGGGTGACAGTCGGGACGGGCTTGGCGCCCACTTGCTATGTGAACCTTCATTCATGGCCTTTCTTTTCCGCTTTTCGCATTCTCTTCTCGGCGTCTTTTGCCTCCAGCGGCCTGGGATCGTCCGGGTGAGTCTTGCCGAATCGCTTCTCGTAAAGTTGTTCTGTCACACGATCGACCGGACCTACGCCGCGCGCCCTATGAGATCTCGGGGTCTCGCTGGAATCGGCCGCGCCGTGCTGGAGCCGAGTCTATGGACTTCCTCGAGCGCAGGACGCCGATGTCAGAGGTGCTTGACGGTCGCCGTGCCCGCTAGTCGGTCGGGGGCAGGTCCTCGAAGATCTCATCGAAGGCGAGCGAGACTTCCACGGAGGCGAAACGACAGGTTCCGTCCTCGGGCCGACAATCGTGCAGCAACCAGTCGCCCTCCTCGGTACGCCGGTAAGCCTCGGCACGGCGCGCGGCAATGTCGATCAAGACATACTCGCGCAGCGCAGGCAGAAGCCGATAGGCAGCAGCCTTGGCACCGCGGTCGAAGGCCTCGGTCCCCGGCGAGAGGATCTCGACGATGAGGATCGGGTGCTCGAGGTAATGCTCCGCGACGCGATCGCGCGCATCGCAGGACACCATCACGTCAGGATAGAAAAAGGCATCGGCCGCCGCCACGCGCAGTTTCATATCGGACACATAGGCCCGACAGGGACCGCCGCGCAGACGCTGTTTAAGTGCCGATGCGACGTTCAATGCAACCAGCACATGCTCCTGCCGCGCACCGACCATCGCGAACACCTCGCCGCGCAGGTACTCGTGCTTCTCGCGTTGTTCGGCCTCCCAAGCGAGGTAAGCATCAGCGTCGAAGGCCAATCGTTCGGCGGGTGTGGACATGTCGGCCCTGCGTCTCCGATCGAGGGGATAAGGCCAAGGTTACAGCACGCGGTTGTCCCTCGCGACCCCGCTTGAACGAGGACAAAACGGGCTCCACAGCTCGCCGTAGGATGGCTCGAGATCGCTGGAGCAGAGGGTCCCCACGGCTGCTCGCTTCCAAGAAAGGAAGGATGCACACCAGATGACCAGCAATCCATCCCTGGCCCCTGGACCGCCCCCCCAGAACGCAGCCGAGCCCCATCGCCGAACGGGGCTCGGCCGAGGTGCGGCTGAGCGATCGGCGGTTCCCCTGGGGCGTCGATCAGTGAGACTTGGATACGGCCGGCTCGGGTTGGGTCAAGGTCAAAAGAGTAACCCGCGTGGCGCTCCGCGGCCATCAAATGGTGGGCATGGTTGGTCATCAGCACGTGCGCATGCACTGCCACCGTAATTGCGGTCACCGTAATCGCGGACTCGCGAGCCTGGTTGAAAGCCGGCGCAATGGCATCCAACAGGATTGAGGTTTTGAGCCCGAGATATGCGATGTGTATCGAGGTTGCCGTCTCACTCAACGCCTAGGTGCGCCATGCCCGCTTCGCCGTCCGCCGCCGACGCAGCATCAACCACCCGAGCCGTTAACCTCCGGGTGCGGGAGGAGGTTCGCGACCTGATCGATCAGGCCGCCAGGATCCAGGGCCGGTCGCGCTCCGATTTCATGATCGACGCTGCCCGCCGAGCCGCCGAGGAGACGCTGCTCGATCAGACACTGGTTCGGGTCGACCGAGAGACGTACGAGCACTTCCTCGCCGTACTGGACCATCCTCCCGCGGGAGAGGGCTACGAGCGCCTGATGGCCGCCCCGAGCCCTTGGGAGGCGTGACCCTCGAGGCATCGGTGTCGCTTTGCTGCGCGACGCCGTCGAGCGCACCGCGACCGCAAGCAGGATCCTTGGTATCCGCGGACTCTTGGTGCATGCCCTGTCGGAACAGGCGGCGGCCTTCTATGCCCATCACGGATTCGTCGCGTCGCCGACGAATCCCTTGACGTTGGTCCTGTCGCTGAAGCGGGTCTAATTGGCCAGGACCATTCTGGAATCAGCCCGCGGCGACATCAGGTTTATCGGTGGTCGCCTTCCTTCGATCCGAGATCGATGACGAGTGGATTGGACCGGTCAGCCCGCCAATCGTGGAAGCGCGGGGAAACCCCGATCGACACCCTGCCGCCTGAATCCAGGACCGGCGCGGCGCCCCTGCGCCTGCTCCTCGATCAGGGTATCCAGCTCGGCCATCAAGTCCTCATGGGGGATGCCCTCACCGCGCTCCAGCGAGGCGCGGGCCTGCGCGATGCCTTCGGCGTAGCGGGCCTGCTGCGCCAGGTATTGCTTCAGGGCGTCCTCGATGACCCAGTTGCGCGAGCGGTCGAGGGCGTGCGCGAGCGCGGCGAGCTGATCGAGGATCTCGGTCTCGGTGCGGATGGTGATGGACTTGGATGACATGCCTTGCACTCATACTGATATCAGAAGCACTCATTCTTAGCACATGGGTGGCCTCGGCGCCAGGTAGGCCGGCTGGGCGGCGGGCATCGGGCGGCTCAGTGTCGCAAACACGTGACGCTCCGAACGGGTGCTATCGACCCAGCACCCAGCGCGGCCACCAGCACAACCAAACCGCGTTTCATGCCCATCTTCACCATGACCACCACTCGGTTACGGGCGACGCGGCCCTTGAAACCCTGTCCTCGACGCCGTTGCCGGATCGATGCCCCCGGAGTAGGATCCCGCCGGTTGCTGAACGCCTCGTTCAGGTCTCCGAGCCGGGGGATCCGAGGGCAGGCCCCTCAAACAGACCGATCGATGCCAGGGAACTTCCATGGTCCACAACACCCATCGCAACGAGGGCTGTATTGTCCCCTTGACGGCCCTGGTGCCGTTCCTGGTGATCAGCTTCGGCCTGGCATGGGGCATCCTGGCACTTTACCTGTTCCTGCCGGAGCCGATGATGGCGCTGTTCGGTCAGCTGTCCGGCCAGCACCCCCTGTTTTTCGTGGCGGTCTATGCACCGGCGATCGCGGCTCTCATCACCGTTGGCTTCATTGCGGGCGCCGCCGGCCTTCGGCGCTTCCTGTCCCGGCTCCTGCTCTGGCGCACCTCTCCGGGCTGGTTTCTGTTCCTTCTTTTCGGTGTGCCGCTGATCTACTATGCGAGTGCGGCCGCACAGGGGCTCGCGCTGTCGCCACCCACGCCGTTCGCCACCGTCTCCGCCCTGCTCGCCGCACTCTTCTTCATGGCGATCAAGGGCCCGGTCGAGGAGATCGGTTGGCGCGGCCTCGCGCTGCCTCTGCTGCAACGCCGATTCGCCCCGTTTTGGGCCGGACTGATTCTCGGCATCGTCTGGGGCCTATGGCATCTGCCCGCGTTTCTGCTGAGCGGAACGCCGCAAAGCGAGTGGTCGTTCGCCCCGTTCTTCCTGGGCGCCGTGGCCATCAGCATCATCGTGACGCCGATGTTCAATCAATCGGGCGGTAGCATCCTGCTGCCCGCGCTCTTTCATTTCCAGCTCATCAATCCGATCTGGCCCGACGCGCAGCCCTACGATACGGTGCTGTTCGTCGCCGCCGCTGCGGTGGTGGTCTGGATACACCGCCAGGCATTGTTCAATAGGCCGACAGCCGTGACCGAGGTCATTCCCTCGCACCCCGGGCAGGGCGGCACAGATCGCCAACCCGATCAAGATCCGAAGGGTTGCCGGGGCTAGGACAGGTCCGCATCGTCGCCCTTGCCGCAATGACCGACCTCGATCTGATCTGCCGGCCCCCGCGATTCCGCCAGCCAGACCCGACCGCTCTGCACAAGGAACTCGGGCCTCTCGACCCACACGCGTAATCCACTGTGAGCCGGCTCACTCAGCCCCGACTCTCCTGAAATCGTGCATGAACCGACCAGCGACCGAGGTCATCTCATGATCTCGCGAGCGCGCAGCGACGCCGAATACGCAACTTAGATTCGCCTCGCGCCCGGTCACGCCGCCCTTTCTGGCGCGCAGCCGATGGTGTCACGAGCCGATGCGAGCCGATGGTGTCAGGTCTTGCGTTTTGCCTCTTCGTCGGCGCGAACGACTCGGCTGATCCGTGCGCAATGCAGGCCGAATCGTCCCCGATGGCTTTGAGCGTGTACCCGCCGCTGGCGTAGGAGGCTGCAATGGCCTCGCCTCGATCGAGGTACAGGTTTGATGTAATCGATGTCCTCGCGCGCATCTCCGCGCGAGGTGATGTGGGGCAAAGCGCCGGGAAATCCGAGTCTGAGGGGTGAGCGATGGATCAAGCGTAACCCGAAACGGGCAAAAGACAAGACCTGACACCATCCTTCTAAGCCCCGCCGCTTCCCTTGCCGCTACCTCCCACGGGCTCGTCCAACAAACAGTTCAGATCTTCGCTCGCTTCGCTCGCTTCGCTCGGACGATCTAACCTTATTCGTTAGGCAACTATGCGTGATTGCAAGACCTGACCCCCTCCTTCGCACCTTGAACGGCTGCTCGGCGCCATGGCCTCGGAAGTCGAAGCGATCCGCCCCGATCGCTCCTTCCCACGCGCCATCACGTCATCCAAGCCGAAGCGCTTCCACCCCAACTACAAACGCTGCCGGTAGGGCTTAACTTAATGGCATTGCCTCCTTCCCTCTTCTCTATGGCTATCACCATAGCAAAGCAATCGCACCGGAGATTGCAAGAAAGCAAACTACCCACATAATGACTGGTCCGGATGCGCCGGTGAACTTAAAGCCCAATCCTTCGAATTCGATTTTTCCCGTAGTAATCTCGAAAATTGAAACGACAAATAGCGCTGCTACCGCAGCAAGAGGCAATCCTATTGTTGCGGCGAAATGCGCCTTGGCCACTTCTATCACCCACTTGTCTTCGGAAAAGAAAAGATAGACGACGATCAGAGCTAGGTAAACGCTCGCGAAAAGTGCTGCTCCTACCACAATCATCCATTGCGCCACCTGCGTTCGCAGGCGAGTCCAACGATCGGGTGCTTCCAAAATCGCCTCCCCGTTTGTAACTGTTCCGCCCCCTCGCTAGCCTTAATTCTAGGCGCGTAGCGATTATTGGGTCGGCTGGATTTGCATTGTTATAAGCGACGTTCCTTTCTTGTTTTGTGGTGGTTAATTTTTCTTTATCGCTCTCGCTTCTGCTTTCTCTGCATCCGCGATAC
>NZ_JBDKXB010000015.1:0-85273 GCF_041197575.1 Thioalkalicoccus limnaeus
TGGTCGTGCTCGTCGTCCTTGCGGTGTTTGGATTGAGCGAGGCCGTGGGCCTGCTGCCGGGCGCCTATCAGCGCGTCGGCCAGATGCGGCGCGCCGCGCAGCGCCTGCGCGAGGTCGCCGAGACCCGCCCGGCCCTGCCGGAACCGGCGGTCGCCAGTGCGCCGGGCGCGACACCGGATCTCCACTTCGAGCAGGTCCGCCTGCGCTACCGTGCCGATGGCCCACTGGTCCTCGATGGGATCGATCTCGCGATCCCTCCTGGCGAGACGGTCCTGATCACCGGGCGCAGCGGCGCCGGCAAGACGAGCCTGGCCGCCGTGGCCCTGCGCCTGGTCGCGCCGGAAACCGGCGAGGCCCGAGTTGGCGGCGTGCCGGTTGCACAGCTGCGCTACCATGACCTGTATGCGCAGTTCGGCGCCCTGACCCAGGAGACGACCCTGTTCGCGGACAGCCTAGCCGAGAACCTGCGGCTGGTGGATCCCGACGCCACCGACGCGGCACTGCGGGCGGCCTTGTTCACGGCTGGTCTCGACGATTTCGTCGCGACGCTGGCCGACGGCCTCGACACCCGCGTCGGCGAGGGCGGGGCCAAGCTGTCCGGCGGTCAGGCCCGCCGGCTCGCGCTGACCCGCGTGATCCTGCGCGATCCGCCGCTGGTGATCCTCGACGAACCCTTTCGCGGGCTCGACCACGACACCATCGCCCGATTGCGCGAGCGCCTCGCACCCTGGCTCGCAACACGCGCGGCGCTCATCATCGCCCACGACACGAGCACGGCCCCGCCGGCCACCCGACACTACCGTCTTCGCGCCGGCCGCCTGGTCGAAGCCGCGCCGTCTCGCGACGGGCCACCGCCCACTGCCGCGAGGTCGATCGCAACGGGTTCGCCGCCACCGACCGGTTGACAAGCCGATACCGCCGATCAGCCGCGACGCGCCTCCAGCACGACCAAGCTCCTAGCGCCAACCGGGTAGCGATCGCCGTCGACCGGAGCCTGCTCAGCGGGCGCCCGCGGTGGGTCGCCGCGCGCGGTATCGACGGCCAGGCCCCAACGCAGGCCCGGGAGGCGGGGCAGCGCGAAGCGGACCTCCGCGTCGGACATGTTCAACATCACGTGCAGCGGCGCTTCGTCGTTCGTGGTCCCGGCGAGTGTGAAGGCCAGCGTCCGGGCCTCCGGGTCATCCCACAGCGGGGCTCCGAGCTCCGGACCGTGCCACTGGATATCCGGCAAGGCCTGGCCGTTGGTGACCTGACCGGTCAGAAAGCGCGTCCGGCGCAGGTTTGGATGGCGGCGACGCAGCGCGATCAACCCGCGCACGAAGTCGAGCATGTCATCATTGCGCTCGAGCAACCCCCAATCGAGCCACGACAAGGGGTTGTTATGACAGTAGGTATTGTTGTTGCCCTTCTTGGTCCTCAGCACCTCGTCACCGCTCAGCACCATCGGCACGCCCTGGCTCAGCATCAGGATCGCGATGAAGTTTCGTGCCTGGCGGCGACGCAGTTGGTTGACCGCTGGGTCATCGGTCTCTCCCTCGACACCGCAGTTCCAGCTCAGGTTATGGTTGTGGCCATCCTGATTATCCTCGCCATTGGCGAGGTTGTGCTTGTCGTTGTAGCTGACCAGATCGTAGAGGCTGAACCCGTCATGGCAGGTGACGAAATTCACCGAGTTGAACGGCAGGCGCCAACGGTGCGCGTACAGGTCGCTACTGCCGGCGAGCCGGGTGGCGACCTCCGCGGTCAGGCCCTTGTCGCCGCGGACGAAGGACCGAATCAGGTCGCGGTAGCGGCCGTTCCATTCCGCCCAGCGGAAACCCGGAAAGTCGCCGACCTGATAGAGGCCGGCGGCATCCCAGGCCTCGGCGATCAGATGGGTGCGCGCCAGTCCCGGGGTCAGCTCGGTGCTCCAGAGCACCGGCGCGTGGTATTGCGGCCGGCCATCCTCGCCGCGGGCCAGGGCGCTCGCGAGATCGAACCGGAAACCGTCGACATGCATCGTGCGCACCCAGTACAACAGGCAATCGAGCAGGTAACGGGTCACGAGCGGGTGGTTGCAGTTGACGGTATTGCCGCACCCCGTGTAATCACGGTACCGGCGCTTGTCGAGGAAATCGAGGTGGTAGAAGATCTCGTTGCCGATGCCCTTGAAGCTGATCGTGGGTCCACCCTCCCCCCCTTCGGCGGTATGGTTGAACACCACATCCATGATCACGCCGATGCCGGCCCCGTGCAGGGCCTTGACCATGCTTCGAAACTCATCCCGCGCCCGCGAGG
The DNA here is from genome assembly GCF_041197575.1 of Thioalkalicoccus limnaeus. Taxonomy (NCBI): domain Bacteria; kingdom Pseudomonadati; phylum Pseudomonadota; class Gammaproteobacteria; order Chromatiales; family Chromatiaceae; genus Thioalkalicoccus; species Thioalkalicoccus limnaeus. The sequence goes on from NZ_JBDKXB010000015.1 coordinate 2,278, forward strand.
GCTCAACGCTGTAGTTCGGGTGCGGGGCAAAGAAGCTATGGGTGCTGTAACCCCAGTAGTTTTCGAGCCCGAGCGAGGCCGTGTGCGGCGGGACGTCCTGGGTATCGAAGGCCATCACCGGCATCAATTCGACATGAGTGATCCCGAGTGACTGCAGATACGGGATCTTTTCGACGACACCGAGGAAGGTCCCGGGATGCCGAACCCCGGAAGACGGATGACGGGTGAAGCCACCGACATGCAACTCGTAGATGATCGCATCGTGCAACGGGATGTGCAGCCGGCTGTCATCACCCCAGTCGAAGGTGTCGCGCACCGCCTGCGAGCGCATCGCCTTCGCCGTGTTATCCCCCTCCCGACAGGCCGCACCCCGGTCCCACAGCCGATGACTGACCGTCGTGCCCCAGGGATCGATCAGCGCCTTGTCGGGATCGCAACGACCACCACTGAACTGGGTGTCGTTCGCCCCGGTGACCCGCCAGCCGTAATAGATGCCGTCGGGCAGCCCTTCCACGAACACATGCCAGAAGAAGAAGGTCCGGTTGACCGCCGGGTCCAGCACGACGACCTGAAATGGAACAAGACTGTCGTCCTGCTCGAACAACAGGAGCTCGACATGGGTCGCCTGCCGGGAAAAGATGCAGAAATTGACGCCTCGATCAGAAAACACGGCGCCCGCCTGGTTCCAGTTACCAGGACTTGTCGCGTAGGGAACCGCTACCATGGGGCTTCCTTCTGAAGGCCGAGCGACGGTGCGCTCGGCGTGCTGTCGGTCTTGGAAGGGCGCCGTTCTCTGAATCAGACGGAGCGTCACCCACGAGAAAACGTTAGACCATGTGCGTTGGAAATCCAAATTGGTGGCTCGGATCGGCCTGTCAACTCGCCAAGTGTAAATATGGGTTGACGATCGTCAAGGGTCGCGGGTAACGTTTCCGGATGAACGAGCCGACGCTGAATCCGGAATTGGGGGTACGGCCGCCGCGACCCGCGGCCGTACTCGAACTATTGAAGCCCATCACCTGGTTCCCGCCGATGTGGGCCTTCGCCTGCGGCGTCATCGCCGCCGGCGTGCCGCTCGAGGGGCAATGGTGGCTGCTGGCGGTAGGGGTAATCCTGGCCGGCCCCCTGGCGTGTGGCAACAGCCAAGCGATCAACGACTGGTTCGATCGCCACGTCGACGCGATCAACGAGCCGGGTCGGCCGATCCCATCGGGGCGCGTCGGCGGTCGATGGGGGCTCTATATCGCGATCATCACGAGTCTACTGACGCTGGCCGTCGCGTCGTTTCTCGGACCCTGGGTGTTGGCGGCGACGACCTTGGGCGTCCTGTTGGCCTGGGCCTACAGTGCGCCGCCGATCCGCCTCAAGCGCAATGGTTGGTGGGGCAACACCGCGGTCGGGTTTTCGTATGAAGGGCTGGCCTGGGTCACGGGCACCGCGCTGATGCTCGGCGGGGCCATGCCCGGCTGGCAGAGTGTGACCCTGGCCGTGCTCTACAGCATCGGCGCCCACGGCATCATGACGCTCAATGATTTCAAGTCGGTCGAGGGTGATCGGCGCATGGGGCTGCGTTCGCTTCCGGTGCAATTGGGCGTTACACGCGCCGCCCAACTGGCCTGTTGGGTCATGGCCCTGCCCCAGGTGGTCGTGATTGGACTCCTCGTCGCCTGGGATCAACCCTGGCACGCGGCGGGGGTAGCGGCGGTCCTGGCGGCCCAGGTGGCGCTGATGTTCCGGCTGCTGCAACGCCCGCGCGAACTGGCCCCCTGGTACAACGCCACCGGCGTGACCCTGTACGTAACCGGCATGATGATCAGCGCCTGGGCGCTGCATGTCGCGGCGACCTGATCCTGACAGCGCCGGCCATCCGGCGCGGAGCCCTCGATGAGCAACTCAGAGACCTATGAAGCGGTGGTGGTTGGCGGCGGCCCGGCGGGCGCGACGGCGGCGACCGAATTGGCCCGCGCCGGACGGCGGGTGTTGATGCTGGACCGCAGCGGCCGGATCAAACCCTGCGGAGGGGCCATCCCACCGCGCCTGATGCGTGACTTCGCGATCCCCGAGTCGCTGCTCGCGGCCCGGATCACCAGCGCGCGGATGATCTCGCCGGCCGGCAAGCGCGTCGACATGCCGATCGACGGCGGTTACGTCGGCATGGTCGATCGCGAGGTGTTCGACGAATGGCTGCGCGAGCGTGCGGTAGCGAACGGCGCCGAGCGCGTGAACGGTACTTTCGAACGGTTCGAGCGCGACCCCGATGGGCAAGTGACGCTGCATTACAGAACCGACGATGGCGACGAGCCACGCACGGTCCGCGCACGCGCGCTGATCGGTGCCGACGGCGCGCGCTCGCGGGTCGGTAGCCAGGCCATCCCTGGCGCCGCCGACATCCCCTGTGTCAGCGCCTACCATGAGATCCTGCGCACCCCGGAAGGCGCGGCCGATTATGAGCCTACCCGCTGCGACGTCTACTACCAAGGGAAGCTGTCGCCGGATTTCTACGCCTGGGTCTTCCCGCATGGCGACACCTTGAGCATCGGTGTCGGCACCGCTGAACGCGGCTTTTCGTTGCGCGGCGCCGTCAAGGCATTGCGCGCCGAGACCGGGCTCGCCGAGGCCGAGACCCTGCGCTGCGAGGGCGCACCGATCCCGTTGCGGCCGCTGCGCCGCTGGGATGACGGGCACAACGTGGTGCTCGCCGGTGATGCCGCCGGGGTCGTCGCCCCGGCCTCGGGCGAAGGGATCTACTACGCGATGGTCGGCGGCCAACTGGCGGCCGAGGCCGTGGCCGGCTTCTGTTCCACTGGCGATGCGCGCGAACTGGCCCAGGCCCGGGCGCGCTTCATGAAGGCCCACGGCCGGGTATTCCAGGTGCTTGGGATCATGCAGCGCTTCTGGTACACCAACGACAAGCGGCGCGAACGCTTCGTCGCCATGTGCCGGGACCCGGACGTCCAACACATCACCTGGGATGCCTACATGAACAAGCGTCTGGTCAAGGCCAAACCGGGCGCCCACATACGCATCTTCTTCAAGGACCTCGCCCACCTGCTCGGCATCGCCCGGGTCTGAGATCTTTGCGACACCACGGCCCGGGGCCACCGCCCCGGGCCCTCTTCGTTATTTCTGCGCGTCGGTCAGGGTCTTGCCCTGTTCGACCCAGAAGCCTTGCGCCCCGCCGTGGACCGGCGTGACGACGCCGTTCAAGCCGCTTTCGATCGTCATCGCCTTGGCTGCTTCGGACACCGAATGCATGAAGGCCAAACCCTCGGCCGAGTAGATGGTGCTTACGGCCCGCGCGACCAGATCGTCGGACAAGTGCCGTCCGGCCACCCACAGCGCGCCGTCCTCGATCGTATCCACGTCGTAATCGACACCCGGATAGGTCCCGGCCGGGATCGTGACCTTGACGTAGTAGGGATGCTCGTCGAACAGCGTACCCTGTTGCGCGGCCTCGTAGACTTGGAGCAACCGCACCCGGTTGCTGGTCGCGGCCTGGATCACCGACGCATTCGGGAAGCCGGCGAAGACCCACAGGGCGTCGATCTGACGATCGCCGAGCGCCGAGGCGCCCTGGTTATAGCCGATGAATTGCGGCCGGATCTTGTCCCACAGGCCGAGACTCTCGAAGAAGCGTTGCGCGGAGGCCGCCGCGCCTGACCCGGCCGGACCCACGGCCACGCGCTTGTCGGCCAGTTGCTGCACCTCGTTGATGCCCGAGTCGGCTCGGACCACGAGATGCGCCGGCGCCCCGTAGAGATAAGACACGGCGCGGACATTACGGTAACGCGCCGTGTCATTCGTCAAGTTTCCGGCTATTCCGAGGTACAGATCGCCCGAATAGACGATGCCGAAATCCGCATCGCGCGCATTGACCCGTCGCAGATTCTCGACCGAGCCGGCCGAGGCCATGTTCGAGACATCGACGCCATCGAGGTGGCGCGACAGGTAGGTCGCGATGCCATTGGAGAAGAACTGGAAGGTGCCGCCATCGGGGCCGCCCGAGAAGGCCAGACGCTGGACCTGAGCCGAGCCGAGCAGCGGCACCGCCAGCAAGGCGATGATCGCCGCGGCGGCGAGCAGGCCGCCGACGGCGGACCTGGTCCCCGCTCGGCCGGGGTACTTCTGGTTTTTTTTCATAGTTTCATCCTCTTCGTGGGGGACCTTGAAAGACTGCCATCCGGGCAATCTTTCAAGACGCAAAGCGGGAACGTGCTCTCCGCTTTGCTTCGATGTCAGTCGCTCAGGCGACTGCAAATGGCGTGGCATTCCAGCCGCGCGAAGGCTCGTTGGCTTGGCCCGCTATTCGCGGACGGTCAGAACCGGGATCGGCGAACTGCGAATCACCTTCTCCGCGGTCGACCCGAGCAACATCTTCTCGAGGCCGGCCCGACCATGGGTACCCATGACGATCAGATCGGCCTGGACCTTGTGCGCCTGGCGAATGATCTCGATGTGGGCGCGACCGATCACGATCTCGGTGACGACCGGCGCATCCTGGAAATGCTGGTCGCGAAACCGGTGCATGTCCTCGACGGCATGGCGCTCGACCTCGGCCGTCAGGCGCTCGATAACCTCCGCAGACACGAGCCGGGCGTGGCGATCGGCCAACTCCGTGACCACGTGCAGCAAGACGAGCTCGGCCCCATGGGCCTGCACCAGCGCGCGGGCCATATCGCAGGCGCGCGCCGCGCCCGGCGAGAAGTCCGTGGCGAACAAGATGGTCTTGATCTGGATCATCGTGGTTACCCCCTAATTGGTCGACACCAGCCCGGCTGCCGGTGGCGTTTTGGCATCGCGCTGGAGCCACCAGACGACGGCAACCAGCGCGAGGCCCGCCGCGTCCGACACGAGATTCGGCCAATATAGCAGCAAGGTCGCCGTACCCAGTATCAGCCATTCGTGCAGTCTGGTCCGGCGCCGCAGATAGCCCATCGCGAAGGCACCGAAGGCGATGGTCCCGAGGGTCGCCGAGAAATAAGCGACGATGATCTCGGTTGGCGAGCCGTCGAGCAAGATCGCTGGGACATAGGCAAACAAGAGCGGCATCACGTACAGCATCTTCGCGAAACGGAACGCGGTCCAGCCCGTTTTCCAGGGATCCGACCCGGCGATGGCAGCCCCGGCATAGGCGGCCACGCAGACCGGCGGCGTGATGTTCGAATCCTGCGACAGCCAATAGACGATCATGTGCGCGGCGATCACCGCGACCCCGTAGTTGCCGAGCGCCGGAACGGCGAGCACCGCGATGATCAGATAGGCCGCCGTGACCGGCACCCCCATGCCCAACACCAGCGACGCGATCGCGATCAGGACCAGGGCGACGAACAGGCTGTTGCCGGCAAGCGAAATCACCAAGTCCGAGAACTTGAGCCCCATGCCGGTCAACGAGATGACCCCGACGATGACACCGATGACACCGATGGTCGCGCCGATGATCAGCGTGTTGCGCGCCCCGATCTGGATGGCCTCCCAGATCTCACGCGGTCCCATCCGGGTCTCTGGTCGGACCCAGCTGACCGCGATGCACGACAGCGTGGCCCAGAAGGCGGCATTGCCCGGCGAGCGCCCGCTGAGCATCAAGACTGTGATGATCACCAGCGGCAGCGCGTAGAACCAGCCGTCGCGCAGGACCTGCTGCCAATGCGGAAGACCCTCGTCGGTGAGGCCCGTCAAGCCTTGCTTCTTGGCCTCGAAATGCACCATGAAGAAGACCGACAGGAAGTACAACAGGGCCGGACCGACCGACAAGAGCATGATCTGCGAATAGGGCATGCCGGTCAGCTCGGCCATCAGGAATCCGCCGGCCCCCATGATCGGCGGCAAGAACATCCCGCCGATCGACGCCGCCGGCTCGATCGCGCCGGCGACATGGGGTTTGAAACCGGCGCGTTTCATCATCGGGATCGTGAAGGAGCCGGACGACACCGTGTTGGCGATGGCGCTGCCGGACACCGACCCGAACAGCGCCGACGACATCACCGCGACCTTCGCCGGACCGCCGGCGGAGCGCCCAGTCAGCGCCAGTGGCAGCTCGATGAAGAACTTGCCGGCCCCGGATTTCTGCAGAAAGGCGCCGAAGAAGATGAATAGGATCACATAGGTCGCCAGCACGCTGGCCATGATCCCGAAGACCCCGTTGGTCGTCAGGAACAGCGAGGTCGCCAGCCGCTCGAACCGGAAGCCGCGGTGCGCGAACAGCTCGGGTAGATAGGGGCCAAACAACGCGAAGGCGATCATCGCGATGCCGATCAACGTGATGGCCCAGCCGAGCACACGCCGGCAGACCTCGAGCGCGAGCAGCAGGCCGACGATGCTGACCAGCCGGTCGAGCTGATTCTCGGCCCCGGCGCGGTAGTTCAGCGCCTCGAACTGGCTGATCCAGTAGAGGATGGCCGCGGCGATCACCAGGGCCATGATCAGATCGCTCGCCGTCGGCGCGTGGCGAAAGCGCCGCGACAGCCACTGGTCGAGCGGCCAGAGCACGGCCGCGAACGGCACGATCAGCAGCAGCGACAGGTGCAGATCGCCGCGGTCGTTGGCCCAGGCCTCGGCCAAGCCGTCGTACTCCCAGGTCTCGCGAAACAGCGTGATCTGATCGTAGAAGGCCGTTGGCGAGTCGAAGAGCCAAAAGCTGCTCGCAACGACGGCCAGCAGAGCACCGGCCCACAGCGACATCGCCGCGACCGCAACACGTCCCCCGGCCGGATAGAGCAGGAAGATCAACACGAAGGTGATCAGGACGTAAACACCCAGGTGGTACTGGGTATCCAGTGCCTGAACCCCGGCACCGTAAAAATACGTCAGCACCATGGCGGCGCCGAGCAGCGATGTCAGCCACAGCCAGGGCCCGCGCACCCGACGCTCGGCCTTGACATCCTGCTGCATCAGTTCTTCGACCTTCCTGCGCTCCTCCGGACTCAGATCCGCGAGCGACGATGGGTCCGCTTTCGCCATCAGGGCCTCCCCGGGTTGAGAAGAAGCGGCCGTCCAGCGGGGCTCGCGCCAGGCGCCAGCCCCCGCGTCCGGCCGGGACACGGGGTCGCAAGATCCCGGGCGTCATCACCCTTCGGTGCCGTGCCCATCGGCTTTGTCTGTCCGCGTCATCCGATACGGCCTCCATTGGTCGGGCCGGTGTTCGAGGTGGGCGGTATTCTAGCCACCCGCGCGAGGATCCGCCCAGGATTTGAAATGGCGAAGTATCATCAGGCCCGGGATCGCGACCAGGGTACAGAAGATGAAGAAGCCGATCCAACCGAGACCCTCCGCGAGGAAGCCGGTCGGGGCCGAAGCCAGGACCCGAGGCACCCCCATCAGGCTCGACAGCAAGGCATACTGAGTGGCGGTGAAGCGTCGGTCGGTCAGCGTGGCCATGAAACCGACGAAGGCCGCCGTGCCCAACCCCCCGCTCAGATTCTCGATCGCGATCACGATCGCCAAGGCCGACCCGTTCGGCCCGAGCGTCGCGAGGACCGCGAAGCCGGCGGTCGAGAAGGCTTGCAGCAGGCCGAAGAACCAGAGCGCCCGGTACAGACCGATGCGCAGGATCAGGAGACCACCAATCAACCCGCCGGCGACCGTGGCCCAGAAGCCGAACAGCTTGACGACGGCGCCGATCTCGCTCATCGAGAACCCGATATCGAGCAGGAAGGGGGTCGTCATCGCACTCGCCATCGAATCACCGAGCTTGTACAGCAAGATGAAGGCCAGGATCCACAGGGCGCCGCCACGCCGGAAGAACTCGGCGAAGGGCTCGATGACGGCCTCGCGCAGCGATCGCGGCGTGCCGGCCGTCAGAGGTGGTTCCGGTGCCAGGAGCGTCGTCAGGATGCCGATCAGCATGGTCAGACCGAGCAACAGATAGACGGTCTGGAAGGTCGCGAAATCGGCCAGGATCAGCCCGCCGCCCCCGGCCAGCAGCATCCCGAAGCGATAGCCGTTGACGTACAGCGACGCGCCCAATCCCTGTTCGTCGTCGGCCAAGGCCTCGCGCCGATAGGCGTCGACGACGATGTCCTGCGAGGCCGAGAAGAAGGTCACCAGCAGGGCGCAGAGGGCCACGAGCCAAGGATTGGCAGCGGGACTGGTCAGACCAAGGCCGATGATCGCGAACATCAGCGCGATCTGGAAGACCAACAACCAACCGCGGCGGCGCCCGAGGAACGGTAACTGGAAACGATCGGTCAACGGTGCCCAGACGAACTTCAGCGTATAGGGCAGTTGCACGAGCGCGAACAGCCCGATCGTAGCCAGATCGACGCCCTCCAGCGTCATCCAGGCCTGCAGGACCGACAAGGTCAACAGCAAAGGCAGGCCGCACGAGAAACCCATGACGAGGGCCACCAGCATCCGGGTGCTGACGATGACCCGCAAGGTATCGGCGCGAGTGGTCCGACTCGAGATCATGGTCGGTCCCGTCGAGGGGTTTGGAAAACGACCCGGCCGTGCGCATAATGCGCGGCTTTTGCCATCGCAGGAGGCTTGAGATGTTCAAGAATGCCAGGCTGTATCGGCTGCACGAGCCCTTCCCGCTCGCCGCGGCGGCGCTTGAAGAACGGCTGGCGGCGCGGCGCTTTCGTCCCTGCGGACCACTCGAGACCGCGACATTGGGCTGGACACCACCGTTTCGCGACGGGCCCGATGAACACGGCCGTCTCGTCCACGCCTCGAGCGGTTGTCTCTTGATCTGCGCGCGACGCCAGGAACGGCTGCTGCCGGGCTCGGTCGTGACCGAAGCCCTCGAGGAACGCGTCAGCGAGATCGAAGGCAACGAGGTCCGCACGGTCGGTCGCAGCGAACGGCGGCGTCTGCGCGAAGGGATCCTCGCGGAGCTGCTGCCGCGGGCCTTCACCCGGTCGCGGCGGATCCTCGCCTATCTCGATACCGTCGCCGGCTGGCTGGTCGTCGATGCCGCCAGCGACAAGGTCGCCGAGGACCTGGTCAGCCTGCTGCGCGAGACCCTCGACTCCTTGCCGGCGACGCCGCCTCGGCCGCCCGGCGTGCCCGCGACCCGGATGACCGACTGGCTGAAGGGCGGACGTGGACCCCAGGGATTCGAGCTCGGCGATGCCTGCGAACTGCGCGACCCGCGCGACACCCAGTCGGTGATCCGCTGCCGTGGTCAGGATCTCGCGGGCGAGGAGATCGCCACCCACCTGCGCGCCGGCAAACAGGCGGTCCAGCTCGCGCTCGACTGGCACGAACGGCTGGCCTTCGTGCTCGGCGAGGATCTCGCGCTGAAGCGGCTCCGGCTCGCGGACGAGTTGCTCGAGGGGGCCGAGGAGCAGGACGAAGAAGACCCGCTGGTCCGTTTCGAAGCTGGATTCACGCTGCTGGCCGGCGAACTGCGCGGCCTGATCGAGGAACTCGCCCAGGTCTTCGAGCTGACCGACCAAGGTGCGCAAACCGCACCGCGAGCCGAGGACCAGGCCGCAGCCGGTCAAACCCGATAGTAGTCGCGATACCAGGCGACGAACCGCTCGACGCCGACGGCGACCGGCGTCGACGGCCGATAGCCGGTGTCGGCGACCAGGTCGGCGACATCGGCGTAGGTGTCCGGCACATCGCCGGGCTGCAACGGCAGCAGCCGCTTCTCGGCGGTGCGGCCGAGGCACCGCTCGAGCAACTCGATGTAGTCCATCAACTCGACCGGCTGGTTGTTGCCGATATTGTAGAGGCGGTACGGCGCCAGGCTGGTGGCCGCATCGGGGGCCGCGCCGGACCACGTGGGGTTCGGTTCCGGTGGCCGGTCCAGGACCCGGATCACCCCCTCGACGATGTCATCGACATAGGTGAAGTCACGCCGGTGGCGTCCGTAATTGAAGACCTCGATCGGTTCACCGGCGAGGATCGCCCGCGTGAACTTGAACAGGGCCATGTCCGGCCGCCCCCAGGGGCCGTAGACGGTGAAGAAGCGCAGACCGGTGGTCGGGATCCGGTACAGATGGCTATAGGTGTGGGCCATCAGCTCGTTGGCCTTCTTGCTCGCCGCATAGAGGCTCAGCGGGTGATCGACGTTGTCATGGACCGAAAAGGGCATCCGGGTATTCGCACCATAGACCGAGCTGCTGGAGGCGTACACCAGATGCTCGACCCCGGTCTGCCGGCAGCCTTCGAGGATATGGGCGAAGCCGACCAGGTTGCTGTCGACGTAGGCCATCGGGTTCTCGATCGAATAGCGCACGCCGGCTTGCGCGGCCAGGTTGACGACGCGGTCCGGCCGGTAGCGCTCGAAGGCCGCCGCGACGCCCGCGCGATCCTCGATGTCGAGGCGCAGATCGGTGAAGCACGGATGATCCAGCGTGCGCGCCAAACGGGCGCGTTTCAAGGCCACATCGTAATAGTCGTTGAGGTTATCGACGCCGACGACCTCATCACCACGGTCCAACAGCCGTATTGCCAGCGCCGAACCGATGAAGCCGGCGCTCCCTGTGATCAATACCTTCATGGATGCCCCTGGAACAGGTTGGAAAGGACGGATGGCTCGGATAGGACGGTTACTATAACCGAGTCCAACCTTTGCGCCGCCTAAGACAGGCCGGGAACCGACGCCGGCCGCGATGACCCGCTGCTCGCGGTCAGCGCCAAACGAGCCGCGCCGTAGGCGGCCTCCTGCTGCCGGGCCTGGCCGACCGGCACGCCGAGCTTGCGGGCACGAATCCTCGCCCAAGCCGAGTTGCCGGCGCCGCCGCCGACGGTCAGGATCCGTGTCGGGCGCGGCGCGCCGAGCTCCGCGAGACGTCGATAGCCCGCGGCCTCGATCGCCGCGATGCCCTCGAACAGCCCTTGCAGGAACATCAGGTCGTCGGCCGGGCGCGGCGTCAGCCGCGGGGCACAGGTCGGATCGGCGATCGGGAAGCGCTCGCCCGGCGCCGGCAGCGGATAATAATCGAGCCCGGTCGATCCCTCTGGGTCCATCCGCGCCGACAGCTGCGCGATCCGGTCGTCGTCGAAGAAGCGGCGCAGGACGGCCCCGCCGCTGTTCGAAGCCCCGCCGGCCAGCCACAGATCGCCGAACCGGTGGCTGTAGACACCGCTCGATGGATCGGCGACCGGCGTGCCACTCAGCACCTTGACGACCAGCGTGCTGCCGAGACTGGTGACGGCCTCGCCCGGTGTCGCGATCCCGGTCGCGATGACGGCGGCCGTGCTGTCGGTGGTGCCGGCAACCAGTGCGGTCCCGGCCGCGAGACCGGTCGGCTCGACAAGACGGGGATCAAGCACACCGATCGGCGTGCCGGGCGCGACGACATCCGGCAGGCGCACCGGTGCCAGCGCAAGGCCGTCCAGCCAATCGGGCCAGGCCTCGGCAACCTGGTCGAAGCCGAGCTTCAGCGCGTTGTTCCAATCGCTGATGCCGTAGCGCGCGCCCAAGCGTCCCAGAACCCAGTCGGCCTGGTGCAACACCAGAACCTCCCGATCCACGGCAAGACGCTCGCGCAGATACAACACCTTGGCCAGGCTCGCGCTCGCCCCGCGCGCCGGGCTCGCCGATGGCGCGAGCGCCGCAACCCGCTCAGCCGCGGCCACCGCCCGGCGATCGTCGTACATCAACGCCGACCCCAATGGGTGGCCGTCGGGCGTCGCCAACAGCACCGTGGCCGAGGTCGCATCGACGGATAGCGCCCGGCAGCGGTGGCCCAGCAGCCGCCCCGTCAGGTCACGCAGGACCGCGACGGTCGCGCTCCACCAATCCTCTGGATCCTGCTCGCGGCCGCCGTCGGCACCGCTGCGTGACGGTGGCAACGAGGCTCGGGCCGCGGCCAGGAGCGCGCCCGCCGCATCGATGGCGACGGCGCGACAGCCTGAGGTACCCAGATCGATCCCAATCCAGCAGGGTGCCCGCGCCTCGCCCGCGACGCCGAATCGATCGGCGGCCGGCACCTCAGGGCAGTTCCACGCGTGGCGGGATGGCCCAACCGGCCGCCCGGTGTTCGGCGACAACGGTCGTATAGATGCCGCCGCGGACATTGAAATCGGCGGTCAGTCGCATGAAGCGCGGCGCGATCGCCGCGACCAGATCCGCGAGGATGCGGTTCGTGACGGCCTCATGAAAGGCCCCTTCGTCGCGGAACGACCAGACATAGAGCTTCAGCGATTTCAGCTCCACGCAAAGGGCTTCGGGAACGTATTCGAGCGTCAGCTCCGCGAAATCGGGCTGGCCGGTCTTCGGGCATAGGCAGGTGAATTCCGGCACCCGGATACGGATCGTATAATCACGGCCCGGTTCCGGGTTGGCGAAGGTCTCGAGGTCTCGGCTCGGCGTGCTGGGCATTGCAGGTCTCTCTATTCGGTTACTCGCCGGGCATCGGCGTGATCGCGCCGATATCAGCGACGATCGTCGTCAGTGTCGGCCTCGGGCCAGGACGTCGTGGATTCATCGTCGGACCCCGGTACGGGGATACGCCGCTCTTCATTCAGCCATTCGCCGAGGTCGATCAGCCGGCAGCGCTTGCTGCAGAAGGGCCGCCATGTGGACGCCTCGATCCACGGCACCAACCGGCCGCAGGTCGGACAAGGAACGCTGGCCGGAGTGGTGGTCGAGGTCATCGCGATGAACCGCCGAACGAGGGTCAGAACACGCAGCAGGCCAGGGTAAAGGCCACCTCGTCTCGACACTGGACCGGCTTCTCGCCAGCGGGGGCCTCCATGAAGCGGATGCTGAAGCGGTTTTTATGGCCGCTGATCTCCGGGTACAGGATGCCGTCGCCATCGAGTCCGACGCGCACCATCTGGGCCGGCGCCTGTGGATCCAGCGCCTCTTGGAAGAAGCCCAGAGGCGCCGTCATCGGCCGCGGCGCCGCACTGGTCCTCGTCAGCGACAGGATCAGTTCGATCGCATCGCTGGCCGGGTGCAGATCCGCCATCCAGTCGGCGAGCGCCTGACGCCGCGCCGCAGCCGGTTGCGACAACCAACGGTGGTACAGAGGCAGGTCGAAGCCGCAAGTTCCGCCAGGGATCGCCACGCGCTGGGCGACGCTCTTCAACAGACTGTCCTCGCGCGCGCGCTGACCGAGCTGGCTGGCGCGGTCATGCAGGCGGCTGGTGACGTCACCGAGATCAGCCAGGATCCGGTCGAGCGTCCCCTTGTGCACGCCGGGTTGATGGCGAACCCGGTTCAGCGTGGCGATGAGCCGATCGAGTTCCTTCAACAACTCGTTCCTCACATCGGCGCGGGCGCTGATCGCGACGATGTCGAGCAGTGCCTCGATCGCACCGCGGGTATCCCATGGGTCATCGCCACCCATGAAATGCTGGGTCTTCGCAAACAGATGCTCGAGCCGCAACAGGGTCCGGGTACGTTCGTTGAGCGGGTGTTCGTATACAATCTGTGAGGACACGTGGTCGACCTGCGGTGACTCGGCACGGAGAGGGTTGGTGGGCTGGATCCTGCCTTGGATTCTCCGGAATAATCGGGTCGGGGTAAATAGGGGGGCCTTGGTCAGGGGCACGAGCCGCTCGATGCCAATCGCAGATCATTGGCCCTATTTCGGACGCATCCGAGGCCGACCCGATCCTTAGGAGTACGCTTCATGCCAGAGACCTTGAGGTTGCGCCGAGTCGCGATCGACACCTACCACGAGAACGTCGCCTATCTGCATCGGGATTGTCTAGCCTACCGCAGCGAGGGTTTTCAGGCCTTGAACAAGCTGGAGATCCACGTCAACGGCGATGGGCCACCGGTGCTCGCCGTGCTCAATGTCGTCGACGACCCCGCGATCACGGCCCGCGACGAGCTCGGCCTGTCCGAGCAGGCCTTCGCCCAGCTCGGCGTCGCCGAAGGGACGCCGGCACGAATCGCCCAGGCGCAGCCGCCGGACTCGCTCGGCGCCGTGCATCGCAAGATCCACGGCGAGCGGCTCGACCAGGCCGAGTACCACGCGATCGCCCAAGATATCGTCGGCAACCGCTACTCCAAGATCGAGATGTCGGCGTTCATCGTCGCCTGTGCCCAAACCGGGCTCGAACGCGACGAGGTCCTAGCACTGACCCGCGCAATGCTCGACAGTGGCGAGCGGCTCGACTGGGGCGAACCGCTGGTCGTCGACAAGCACTGCATCGGCGGCGTCCCCGGTAATCGCACGTCGCTGATCGTCGTGCCGATCGTCGCGGCCCATGGCCTCTTGTGTCCGAAGACCTCGAGCCGCGCGATCACGTCGCCGGCCGGCACCGCCGACACGATGGAATGCCTGGCCCGGGTCACGCTGGATCCGCGCGAACTGCGCGCGATCGCGCAGCGCGAACGTGGCTTTCTCGCGTGGGGTGGCACGGCCCGGCTGGCTCCGGCCGACGATGTGCTGATCGCGGTCGAGCGCCCGCTGTCGCTCGATTCGCCGGGCCAGATGGTCGCGTCGATTCTGGCGAAAAAGCTCGCGGCCGGTTCGACGCACTTGATCGTCGACATCCCGATCGGCCCCAGCGCGAAGATCCGCCACACCCGGGATGCGCTGCGGCTGCGCAAGCTCTTCGAGTTCGTCGGCGACAGCCTCGGGCTGACACTCGAGGTCCTGCTGACCGACGGCCGCCAGCCCATCGGTCGCGGCGTGGGGCCGGTCCTCGAGGTCCGCGACGCACTTCAGGTTCTGCGCAACGACCCGCAGGCCCCGGCCGATCTGCGCGCGAAATCGCTGCTACTGGCCGGGCATCTGCTGGAACTGGACCCGCAGGTTCGCGGCGGGGCCGGGCAAGCCCTGGCCGAGGAGATCCTGGTGTCCGGGCGCGCCTGGGCGAAGATGGAGGCGCTGATCGACGCCCAGGGCCGCAACCGCGAGCCGCCGACCCTCGGCGCGTTGCGCCACGAGGTCGTCGCGGACAACGACGGCATCGTCTGCGCGATCGACAACCGCCAGATCGCGCGCATTGCGCGCCTCGCGGGCGCGCCGCTCGACCCGGGGGCCGGCGTCGACCTCTACCGCCGACTCGGCGAGCCGGTCCGCGCCGGCGACGCCCTCTATGCGATCCACGCCGAGTTCCCGGCGGACTTTCGTTTTGCCCGCGCGCAGGCCGCGCGCCATCCCGGCTATCGGATCGGGGAGCCCGGGACCACAATCGCCGAAGAAGGTGTCGCATGACCGCCGGCCACGCCCCCCTGGTCCTCGCCTTCCCCGAAGGGCTCGCCGCCGCGCAGCGCCTCGCACAGGCCGCCGGTGGCCGCTGCGCGGCGATCGGCCACCATCGCTTTCCCGATGGCGAAACCCGTCTGCGGCTGCCGACACCGCTGCCGCCCGACCTGATCTTCTACCGCAGCCTCGATCACCCGAACCCGAAACTGATCGAACTGGCGATCGCTGCGCGGACCGCGCGCGAACTCGGCGCGCGGCACCTGACGCTGGTGGCCCCTTATCTATGCTACATGCGTCAGGACCAGGCCTTCGTCCCCGGCGAAGCGGTCAGCCAGCGCATCGTCGGCGCCTTGCTCGCCGATTGGTTCGACGCGCTGATCACCGTCGATCCACACCTGCATCGAATCCATCACCTGACCGAGGCCGTCCCGCTCGCACGCGCCGAGAGCCTGACCGCGGCCGCGCTGATGGCGGACTTTCTCGACCAACGCTTTCGCGCCGCCGGGCTTCCGCCGCCCCATCTCGTCGGGCCCGATCAAGAATCCGAGCAATGGGTCGCGGCGGTCGCCGCGCCGCATCGGCTCACCTATGGCGTCGGCGTCAAGGAACGCCGTGGCGATCGCGAAGTCGCGATCCGCTTCGCCCGTCAGGATTGCGCGGGACGTCACCTGGTACTGATCGACGACGTCGCGAGCACCGGCCATACCCTCGAGGTCGCGGCCCGGGCGTTGGCCGAGCACCGGCCCGCATCGATCTCGGTCCTGGTGACGCACGCGCTGTTCGTCGACGACGCGGTGGCGCGGCTCGGCACGGCCGGCGTCTCTGAGATCTGGAGCAGCGACAGCATCCCGCACGCGACGAACCAGCTGGCGCTGGCCCCGCTCCTCGCTCGGGCCTTGGTCCCGTCCGTGGCGGTGCGATGATAGAATCGAGTGATTTCCGTATCTGATCACGTCATTGACTGCCGCCGACCCGAGGCCGGGCGCGCGGCCCTGCCAGCACGAGAGAGACACCATGGCCGGTCACAGCAAATGGGCCAACATCAAGCACCGCAAGGCGGCCCAAGACAAGCAACGCGGTAAGGTCTGGACCAAACTGATCCGCGAGGTCACGGTCGCGGCCCGCGAGGGTGGAGCGGATCCGACCGCCAACCCGCGTCTGCGCCTGGCGATGGACAAGGCGTTCGGCGCCAACATGCCGCGCGACACGGTCGAGCGCGCGATCAAACGGGGTGCCGGCGACACCGAGGGCGAGAACTACGAGGAGATCCGCTACGAAGGCTACGGCCCCGGCGGCACCGCGCTGATGGTCGACTGCCTGACCGACAACCGCAACCGCACCGCCGCCGAGGTCCGCCACGCCTTCAGCAAGCACGGCGGCAACCTCGGCACCGACGGTTCGGTCGCCTACCTTTTCACGAAACAGGGCATCATCAGCTTCCAGCCCGGAACCAATGAAGACGCCGTGATCGAGGTCGCCCTGGAGGCCGGTGCCGACGACGTGGTCGTCAACGACGACAGCTCGCTCGACGTGATTACGACGCCGGACGGCTTCGCCGCGGTCAAGGAAGCCCTAACCGCGGCCGGCTTCGACACCGAGGCCGCCGAGATCACCTTCAACGCCTCGACCCAAGCTGAATTGGACGCCGACACCGCCGAACGCCTGCTCAAACTGGTCGAGGTCCTCGAGGATCTCGACGATGTCCAGGAGGTCTATCACAACGCCGACATCGCCGACGAAATCATGGCCGCGCTCGACGCGTGAGCGCGCTGTCCACCTGCGGCGAACCATCGGTGCCGAGCGACCGGCCGCGCGATCTGCGCCACCGTATCCTCGGCATCGACCCCGGCTCGCGCACGACCGGCTACGGGCTCATCGATACCGACGGCCAACGCAGCATCCGACGCGCGAGCGGCTGCATCCGGGTCGGCCATCAGCCTTGGCCGCAGCGGCTCGGGCTCATCTTCGACGCGGTCGCGGCCCTGGTCGCCGCGCACGAGCCCGATGAGCTGGCCGTCGAACAGCTGATCTTCGCCCGCGACCCGACCGCCGCGCTCAAGATCGGCCAGGCCCGCGGTGCGGTGCTGTGCGCCGCGCTCAAAGGCGGCGTCACGGTCCACGAATACAGCCCCAAATCGGTCAAGCTCGCCGTCGTCGGGACCGGCGGGGCCGACAAGCACCAGGTCCAACAGATGGTCCGCATCCTGCTCGCGCTGCCTGACACCCCGGCCGAGGACGAGGCCGACGCGCTGGCGCTGGCGCTCTGCCATGCCCACTCGATGGGGATCCCGGCGCGCCGCCGGGCCGTGGCCTCCTGGCGGGACTGGCGGCCATGATCGGGCGGCTGCGCGGTGAGATCCTCGCCAAACAACCCCCGCTGCTGCTGATCGACGTCCAGGGCGTCGGGTACGAGCTCGAGGCACCGATGACGACCTTCTACGACCTCCCCGCGGTCGGCGAACAGGTGACCTTGGTCACGCATCTGGTGGTCCGCGAGGACGCCCACGTACTGTACGGCTTTCGCAACGAATCGGACCGCACGCTGTTCCGCCATCTGCTCAAGGTCACCGGCGTCGGCGCGCGCCTCGCGCTCGGGATCCTGTCCGGCATGGATGCCCGCCAGTTCGCCCGATGCATCGCCGACGAGGATATCGCGGC
Source organism: Thioalkalicoccus limnaeus (assembly GCF_041197575.1). Lineage (NCBI taxonomy): Bacteria > Pseudomonadati > Pseudomonadota > Gammaproteobacteria > Chromatiales > Chromatiaceae > Thioalkalicoccus > Thioalkalicoccus limnaeus. The sequence goes on from NZ_JBDKXB010000015.1 coordinate 19,998, forward strand.
CCTGATCAGACTGCCCGGCATCGGCCGCAAGACCGCGCAGCGATTGGTCATCGACATGAAGGAACGGGTCGACGGGCTCGCCGATGGCCTCCCGCCCGCACCTGGCGGCGCAACCGCGCCCTTCGGCGCCGATGCCGACCTCGCCGACGCGATCAGTGCCCTCGTCGCGCTCGGCTACCGACCGCTGGATGCCAACCGCATGGCCCGCACCGCGGCCGAGGGCGCGACCTCGTCCGAGGAGATCATCCGCGCCGCGTTGAAGGCCGTGAACAGCCGGTGAGCGACGCGCGAACGGACCATGTCCCGTCACGGACCGGCGTCGAGCGCGACCTCCTCGTAGATGGTCGCGAGCGGCAGGTCATAGCCGAGGCAATCGAGCCGCACGGCACCGTCCGTGACCAATTCCCCCGCCCAGTCCCGCGCCCGCCGATGGACCCACACCTCCGGCCGATGCTGAGCGATCAGCAGGTACTCTTGCAAGCTGGCGATGGTCTGATAGGCCAAGAGTTTCTCGATCCGGTCGATGCGCTCGGTGGACTCGGAGAGCACCTCGACGATCAGGCACGGCCGCGAGCGAAAATAGACCTCCCGGTCGCTCGGATCGCAGCTCAACAACACATCGGGATAATAGAAGAGGTCATCGGCGCCGACGCGCAAACGCACCTTCATATCGTTGGCAAAGAGCTGACAACCGGTACCTCGGACCCGCGGTCGCAGGGCCGTGGCAATATTGAGCGTGATCAGCCCATGCCGGTCGCTCGCGCCGGTCATGGCGTAGACCTGCCCGGCGATGTATTCGTGGCGGACATCGCTGCCATCCTCGCCGGCGAGGTAGGCATCGACCGTCAGGCTCGTGTGCAAGGCGGGCTGCGTCATCCGGATATCCCCCTGTTGAACCATCAAGGGCCATCATAGCCCAAGCTGCCGCGATGTCAGGAAGCGCATTCGTCGCCTGACGCGTTCGTCGCGAGCGGGGCCGAGTTTGCACAACCGCTTCTCAGGCATGGCGGTCAGCGGGCACCCACCGGTGGCCTTGGTCTCGATGTCATCGAAAATGACACGTCAAAGGGTACGGCATCTTTTTCGTCCTGTTCTGACCGGCCGGCGAGCGGATAAGGCAAGGGCGGCGGCTCGGCAATCTTCTGAGTCCAGAGACTGGCGATGATCTCGTTCAGATCCCCCCAGGCGTGGACGGCCTCGGCGACGCGGGCAAGCTTTACTACAGTCTGCACTGCGATTGACCTCCGTGACACTCATTCACTGAGCAGATCATCATCCGTAAGCGCCCTCGGGGCCAAAGCCACTCATCCTTCAATCAGAATTGGCATGCCGCATGCTGATTATCGATTCAGCCAGTCCCTTCGGCTCCATGTTCGCCACCGTGTCGCTGAGAACGCTCGCGGGCCAGTGAGGACCTGGATCTGCGGAGCGCTCGTCTGCGGGCTTGCCGTCGCCGGATCGAGCGGTTGCGATGTCATCGACTGGGGTCTCGGCGAGCCGCACTCGTGTCGCCTGTCGAGCATCCACGACGGCGACACGGTCAGCGTGCGATGCGCCGGCGACACATTGCGCGTGCGCCTCTATTGCATCGATGCCCCCGAGATGAGTCAGTCCCCGTGGGGCGCGGCGAGTCGCGACCATCTGCGCCGCCTTGCGCCAGAGCGGGTTGACCTGTGGATTCTCGACCGCGACCGCTATGGCCGCAAGGTCGGCGAATTGCTTGATCCGCGCAGCGGACAAAGCCTGAACCTGGCCATGGTCCGGGCCGGACAGGCGGCCGTCTACCGTCAATTTTGCGATGATTGGCACTTTCACATCGCCGAGTTCCAAGCGCGGCGCGAGGGCTTGGGGATCTGGTCGCAACCCGGTCTCCATCCACGGCCTTGGGCGTACCGACGGTAGCCAGGCCGCTGCGATCCGCAACCCGGGATGGAAAAAATCAGGTCGTACCAGACGCCCTGAACTCTCCGTTCGTCGGGCGCGCGACACGCAAGGATTGGGCCTTCCGCGGTCCAGCACCATGATTCCGGGATAGGGCCGTCGACCAACGGGCCATCACCGTGTGGAATGGGTCGGTCACCGCTCCTGACGACGGGGCGGCTGCCACCAGCAAGGATCCGTGACGACGGGTCCTCGGCCGCGCAACTGGTACGCCCGTTGGCCCTGGTGACCTGGATCCCCGGCGCGCGGTCCGCGCTGCCGCGGCTCGCGCGCCCAGACTGGTCGCAGGTCGTCATCGCTTCGCAGGCGGGTCTCCTGGTCGGCGATGGTGACCGTGATGGCGACGAAATGGTCGGGCGGCATCGAGTCGGTGCGAAAGACGCGCGCGGCAATGCGGATGCCATCGTCGACGTTGGTGACCAGGTCGGCGAGAACATCGAAGGGCCCCAGATGGACGTTCAGCGTGCGCCCGTCGTCGGTGTCGACAAACACATGGGCGCCGACATCGGCCCGGCCGGTCGTCTGTTCGCATTGGGCGATCTTGACGTCGCTGACGCGGCCGGCGATGCGTTGTATCGCGGGCTGCTCGGGCCAGCGCGCGACCCCGGTGTCGTCACCAACGCCGCGCTGCGCCCAGGCGTTCACGGCCGCGAAGAGCGCAATTGTGATAGCCACGATAATGAGTGTCGCGTGTTTCATCCGGATCCTCCCTCGTCTCGGAACTTGAACAGAGCCCCAGGCTACCAGGACTTCCTCGAGGTGGTCGAATGGCCACGACCACGTGTCGCAGCCCTGGGGCACGCCGAAGCGCCCTTCTTCGAGCTGTTCCGCACCCTGTGCTTGCCGCCATCGATGGCAGGCGAGAAGATCCGGGCGCCGGCCGAGATGCCCGATGTCGCGACCGATATCCGGGCCGAGATCGAGCAGAAGCAAAGGCAACGCAAATCCCGACCGGCCTCGCGCCACAGCAAAAGGAGCACAAGGAGCACAAGAACCCCATAGAAGGGCACATCGAGCGTGCCGCTTTGCGCGCGGGCCAAGAACGAGAGGATCAGGCAACGAGCCCGGCCAGGTTAGATCGAGGTCCGATCGCCAGGGATGGTGGCATGGTCGTAGCCATCGAGCAAGCTACGGACGTTCCTGATCAAGGCCTCGACGGCGGCAGCGACCGGCGGGCTCAGTTCGGCATGCGAAAAAGCGAACTGCTGGCCGGCCGTCGACACCAGATAGGCGCGCGGGGCGCAGCCGTAGAGCGCCCGCGTCCAGGCGAGTAGTTCGCGCGGGTCGAGAAAGTGGACCAGGGTCGCGGCCGGACCCGGGCGCGGTTCCAGCGGTTGACACAGGATCTCGCCGGGGGTCCCCTGCTCGGCGGCGTCGATGAAGATCACCAGCTCGACCGCGGCAATCTCGGGGGCCAGATCGGGCGTCAGGATATGGCGGGCGTGGACATCGACCCAGGCCGGGACACCGTCACGTCGCAGCCGCTCGGCGAGAAGCGGTCCGAGTGCGTCGTCGCCGCGGATCGGACTGCCGTAGCCGATCACCAGCGCCCGGCGGACCCGGACCACGGGGGAGCCGTCCATCGTCAATCCCGACGTTGGGTCGCCACGAGCCGTCCGGCGGCGTCCCGGAGCTCGATCGACAGTGGCATCTGGCCGAACGCGTGCGAGGCGCAGGACAGGCAAGGATCGTAGCAACGAATCACCGCCTCGACCCGGTTGAGCATACCTTCCGCGAGCTTCGTGCCATCGACATAGGCCGCAGCCACCTGCTGGATGCTCGCGTTCATCGCCAGGTTGTTGTGGCCGGTCGCGATGATCAGGTTCATCCAGGTCATCAGGCCATCGTCGTCGATCTGGTAGTGGTGGATCAGGGTGCCGCGCGGTGCCTCGGCGACACCGATGCCCTCGTTCTGGTTGCTGCGGGCACGGGCGCGGACCCGGTGATCGAGGATCTGCGGATCCTTGAGCAGCCGTTTCATCATCTCGATCGCGAAGATGATCTCGACGAGGCGCGCATAGTGGTAATGGAAGCTGCTGCTGATCGGACCGGATTCCTGAAGCATCCGGAATTCGGCCAGCGCGACATCGGCGAACGGGGTGCCGCAGGCTTCGGCGTTGTTCAGCCGCGCGAGCGGCCCGACGCGATACATCCCGCGCGGGTAGCCATGCGGCTTGTAGTACGGGAACTTCATGTAGGTGAAGTCCTCGACCGCCTCGCCGATCAGGCGCTGATAGTCGCTCGGTGGCACCTTGTCCTCGAGGATCCGGCCCTGGGCGTCGGTGACCCGCAGCACGCCATCATAGTGTTCGAGGTCGCCGTCCGGCGTAACCAGGCTCAGGAACAGCGTCGACAAATCGCCGAAGTGGCTGGCCTCCTGCTGGAACCTGGGAACCAGGGTCTTGTAGAAGGCATAGGTCTCCTTTGCGATCTCGAGCGCCTCCGGCAGCAGCGTCAGCATCTGGTCGCGCTTGAACGCGGTCAGGGGCTCGTTGACGCCACCCGGGACGACCCATGTCGGATGGATCTTCTTGCCACCGAGCGTCTCGATGATCTGCTGGCCGATCTGGCGCAACCGGATACCTCGGCGCGCCAATTCCGGATGACTCTGCATCACGCCGAAGATGTTGCGGCTCACCGGATCGGCATCCCAGCCGAGCAGCAGGTCCGGCGACGACAAATGGAAGAAGGACAGCGCGTGGGACTGCACAAGTTGCGCCAGGTTCATGATCCGGCGCAGCTTCTCCCCGGTCGGCGGGATCGCGACACTGAGCAGATCGTCGCACGCCTTGTTCGAGGCGAGCAGGTGGCTGACCGGACAGATGCCGCAGGTGCGCGCGGTCAGCGCCGGCATCTCGCGATAGGGCCGGCCCTCGCAGAACTTCTCGAAGCCGCGGAACTGCGTCAGATGGAACTTGGCATCGGCGACGCGGCCGGCGTCGTCGAGTTGCAGCGTGATCCGCGCATGACCCTCGATACGGGTCACGGGTTCGATCGTGATGGTACGGCTCATGGCATGTATCCGTTGATCAAGGACCGGATCCGGCCCAGTATCGAACCGACCCCGCTCGGGGCGGCGCGGTGATTGGCAACACCGGCGGGACGGCCCGCCGGCGAGATCCGGTGACTGGGGAATGACCCTCGCTAGGCGCCGAACCGGGTGACCTCGCTCGGATTCGGCGCGCGCCCGGCAAACAACTCGCTCAAGACGTACCAGATGGTGTCGGCCGAAGGCGGACAACCGGGGATGTAGACGTCGACCGCGACGACGCCATGGACCGGCAGGACCATCTTCAAGAGTTTCGGCACGCCCTGGCTCGGCACCATCGGTTGCAGCGTCACGGTCTCGCGGAAGGCACGATCCGTCACCTCGGCGAGCGGAAACCGGTTGCGCAGCGCCGGCACGTTGCCGTTGACCGCGCAATCGCCCAGGCTGACGAGCCGTGTGCAGCGGCGGCGGAAGGCACGCGCCTTCACCAAGTCCTCCTCGGTACTGATCGAGCCCTCGATGATGCCGATATCGACCCGTTCGGGCAGGGATTTTGTGTCGACGAGCGGTCCATGGACCATCTCGACCCGCTGCGCCAGCTCGAACAGCCGCTCATCGAGATCGAGGAACGACATATGGCAGCCGGAGCAACCATCCAGCCAGGTGGTGGCGACCCGGATCTTCGGAGAGGCGCTCGTGCTGCTCATCGGATGTGTCTCCTGCGGGTGATGTAGGGCAGAAAGTGCAGATCCTTGGTCATCTCCCCGACCGAGGTCCCCTGTTTGACCAGGGCCCCGGTCGGACAGGCGTGGACGCATTTGCCACAACTGGTGCAGGTCTCGCTCTGGCCCCAGGGCTGATGCATATCGGTGATCACCAGACAGTCGCTGCCCCGCCCCATCACGTCCCAGGTGTGGGCGCCCTCGATCTCGTCACAGACCCGGACACATCGAGTGCAAAGCACGCAGCGGTTGTGATCGAGCCGAAACATCTCGTGCGACGCATCGACCCGATACGACGCATGGCGGTATGGCACCTGCACATGGTCGACGCCGCAGCGCTGGGCGAGATCCTGGAGCTCGCAATGCCCGTTCGACACGCATACCGAGCAGATATGGTTACGTTCGGCGAACAGCAACTCGACAATCGTGCGGCGATAATGCCGCAGCCGCTCGGTATCGGTCAGAATCTGCATGTCCTCGGCGACACGTGTCGAACAGGCGGCGACCAGCCGGTTCGACCCGACGAGCTCGACGAGACAGAGCCGGCAGCCGCCCCACACGCTCAGCCCCTCCAGGTAACAGAGGCTCGGGATCGGGATCCGGTTCTCGCGCGCGACCTCGATGATGGTCTCGTCCTCGCGGCCCGAGTAGTCCCGACCATCGATCTGGAAGGTGACGACGCGGACGCTCGATTGCGGGACTGGCATGGACATAACGAACTCCAGTGCTCATGGGGACCGGGTGAAATCCCTTGCATGTAAGCGTTCAGGCTGCAATCCGAAGCCGCCACGACTCGACACGCGAGATCGGCGATCACTGACGAGTGCAGCGATCAGACCTCGCGCAGCCACCATGGCTTGTTCAAGCCGCCCTTGCTGGAATCATCGGATCCAGCCGGGATCAGCTCGGCCCGATCGTCTCCTCAGGCCTCGGCGGCCATCAGCCGCTCTTCGTATTCGTTGCGAAAATAGCGCAAGGTGCTCAAGACCGGGTTCGGCGCCGTCTGGCCGAGCCCGCACAGGCTGGTCGCCTGGACCACGTCGCACAGGTCCTCGAGCAGGGCCAGGTCGCGCCGCGTGCCCTGGGCCTTGGCGATCCGATCGAGCAGTTCGTGCATCTGCAGCGTACCGGCCCGACAGGGCACGCACTTGCCGCAGGATTCGGTCATGCAGAACTCCATGAAGTAACGCGCCACGTCGACCATCGACGAATCCTCGTCCATGACGATCATACCGCCGGAGCCCATGATGGTGCCGAGATCGCGCAGACTGTCGTAATCGACCGGGATGTCGAGCTTGTCGGCCGGCAGACAGCCGCCGGACGGCCCACCGGTCTGCACCGCCTTGAAGGCCTTGCCACCGGGAATGCCACCGCCGATGACCTCGATGATGTCACGCAGTGTCGTGCCCATCGGCACCTCGATCAGGCCGGTGTTGCGGATCGTGCCGGCGAGCGCGAAGACCTTGGTACCCTTGGACTTGTCGGTGCCGATCGACGCGAACCAGGCACCACCCTCGCGCAGGATCGGGGCGATGTTCGCAAAGGTCTCGACGTTGTTGATCAGCGTCGGATAGCCCCAAAGACCAGCCTGTGCCGGATAAGGCGGCCGCGGCCGCGGCTGACCACGCTGCCCCTCGATGGACGCCATCAGCGCCGTCTCCTCGCCACAGACGAAGGCGCCCGCGCCGAGACGGATCTCGATATCGAAGCTGAACTCGGTCTCGGCGATGTGGTGACCGAGGAAACCGGCGCGCCGGGCCTTGCGGATCGCGGTCTGGATCCGTTCGACGGCCAACGGATACTCGGCGCGCACGTAGACGTAGCCCTTGTCGGCCCCGATCGCGTAGGCAGCGATCGCCATGCCTTCGAGGATTCGATGCGGGTCCGACTCGAGAACCGCCCGATCCATGAAGGCCCCGGGGTCGCCCTCGTCGGCGTTGCAGATCACGAACTTCTGCCCGCGCGGCATCTTCGCGACCGTAGACCACTTGAGGCCCGTCGGGTAGCCACCGCCGCCGCGGCCACGCAGTCCGCTCGCGGTCACCTCGTTCAGCACCTCCGCCGGTGTCATCTCGGTCAGGGCCTGGACCAGCGCGACATAACCGCCAACGGCGACATAGCCGCTGAAGCTGTCCGGATCGATAATGCCTGAGTTAGCCAGCACGATCTTGCGCTGGCGGGCGAAGAACGGCTGGTCGGTCGGGCAGTGCCGCCGCGTGACTGGCTGGCCACCGATACTGGCCAGGATGTCGGCGGCGTCGGCCGGTTTCACGTCGCGGTACAGGACCGGTTCCGGCGCATCCTCAGCGGTTTCGGCGACCGCGACCAGCGGACCGGCCGAGCACAGGCCCATGCAGCCGACCGATTTCACCTGGCAGGTACCGGCGCCCGAACAGTGCTGGGACAGGGCGTCGAGCACCGCGGCCGCACCGGAGGACTGGCAGCTCGCGGCCATACAGACCCGCACCTCGTGCTTGATCCCGGCCCGTTCGGCCCGGATCGCCTCGGCGCGTTCGATCATGTCTTCGACATGCATGCCCTACTCCAATCCTGACAAGCGGTTGGCCAGTTCCTCGACGGTCTGCCGGCCGAGGACATCGCCATCGAGGACCACGGCTGGGGCCAGGCCACACGCCCCAACGCAGCGAGCGGTCAACACCGACAGGCGATCATCCGGGGTCGTCTCGCCCGGATGGACGCCAAAACGCTCCTCGATACCCTCGACCAACCCACCCGCGCCCTTGATATAGCAGGCGGTACCGGTGCAGACGACGCAGGCGTGGCGACCCTTCGGCTTCAGCGCGAACAAGTGATAGAAGGTCGCAACGCCAAACACCTTGCTCGGCGGCAGATCGAGCGATTCGGCAACGAAACGCAACGAGGTCTCGTCAAGGAAGCCGAACGCGTCCTGGACGCTGTGCAAGGTCTCGATCAAGGCCTGCCCCGCGTAGCCATTGCGGCGCATCGTGGCGTTGACGAGCTTCCAGCGCTTGTCCGCGCTCGGCAGCGGTGGTTTGTTCGGCAGCACGAGATCGACTCCTTAGCATCGCTGGGCGGGGTCGCAACGTGGCCCCATCGATTCGTCGGTCGGATCGAGGCGGCGCGCTAGGCAGGGGCGTCACCCCGTTCGATACGAGAAGACCATTATGACCGGTCAACATGACAACGGGAATGGCGGCGGTCACTCATCAAAACCGAACCGCAACCAAGCGATCCCCGTGATGATGGCGTTCGACGGGAACAGCCGACCGAACAGGGCGGCCCACAGGCGAAGCCATTTGCCGACCGAGCCGGCCCGGCTATACTGAGCGGCGAACCCAACCGCCGGATCGCCGTATCGATGGACGACCAAGCCCTCCAGCCGAGGCGCCGCCGCGGCATCTATCTGTTGCCGAATCTCTTTACCACTGCCGCGCTGTTCGCCGGCTTCTACGCAATCCTGGCCGCCAATCAGGGTCGCTTCGAGGCCGCGGCCCTGGCCATCTTCGCGGCCATGGTGCTCGATGGCTTCGACGGCCGCATCGCGCGCATGACCCGCACCCAGAGTGACTTCGGCGCCGAGTACGACAGCCTATCGGACATGGTCGCCTTCGGCGTCGCGCCCGCGCTGGTCATCTATCACTGGGTACTCGAAGGGCTCGGCCAGGTGGGCTGGCTCGTGGCCTTCGTCTATACTGCCGCTGCCGCGCTGCGGCTGGCCCGCTTCAATACACAGATCGGCATCGCCGATAAGCGCTACTTCCAAGGGTTGCCGAGCCCGGCGGCCGCCGCGATCATTGCCGCCGGCGTCTGGATCGGCGCCGTCTACGAGATTCCGGACGACTCGCTGTTCGTGGCCGGCCTCGCCGGCCTGATCACGACCACTGTCGGCCTGTTGATGGTCAGCAACTTCCGCTTCTACAGCTTCAAGGGCCCAGAGTTGCGGGGTCGTGTTTCCTTCATCCTCGCCGTCGTCGTGATGCTGGCCTTCGCCGTGATCCTGATCAACCCGCCGGTGGTCCTGTTTCTCGGCTTCCTGGCCTATGTGATCTCGGGACCGACCTGGACCCTGATCCGCCGCCGGCAACACCTCGCACAGCGCCACAGGGACCGCTGAGCGATCCAGTTCGAAACAGAGGCGTGAACAGCGACATGACACCCTTCGACTACCGCTATCAACGTACCGGACGGCTAGGCCATGTCGAGCTGACGGGTTCCAAGACCTTCGCGGATGCGATCGAGATGTGGGAGCGAGTCCGTCAAGCGATCGAACGGGAGAGGCTCGACGGGGTGCTGGTCGTTGATCGCACCAAGACCGAACTGACCCTCGACCAGGTCATGGAATTGGAGCAACAGGTCACGGCCCGTGGGTTTCCGCGCGAGATCCGCATCGCGATCGTCCCGACGGAAACCCGGACCCTTGGCAACTATCGGTTTGGCGAGACGGTGGCGCGCAACCGCGGCTGGCCCCGGATCGCGGTCTTCGCGAGCGAGGCCGAGGCACGCGCCTGGCTGGCGGAAGCGCCGTCCAACCATCAGAATACGAACGACTGATTTATTTGGTGCGCAGAGGGGGACTCGAACCCCCACGCCTTGCGGCACTGGAACCTAAATCCAGCGCGTCTACCGATTCCGCCATCTGCGCCCGGACGCCGAATTCTAACGCACATGACGCAGCTCCACCGCAAAAAACACGCCTCGTCGGACCGCGGCGTCCCGTCTGCCCGGCGTCCTTGCCATGCGTAACGATGGCGCACAACGCAAGCCGCGCGTGACCTCTCGGCAAGGATCGGGTCGCCGGGGGTCCGCCGCAGACCGGGCGAGCCGCCCGGCGCCCCTCGACGATCGCGGCATTCAGCGCGACGGAGAAGGCCACCAGTCTGGGGGCTGAATTGCGACTCGATTTCTGCCCCAGTTGATTCGGCGACTCTTCGACCAGCATACTCGGTCGGTGTGACCTTCGAGGCGCCGCTGAAGCGCTCGACACGCGGTTTCGAACGACGCGCGGCGCGGAGACCCTGGAGCCATGGCCTGGCGGCCTCCCCTTTGGAGCAATCCATGCAAAGACACATCCGTGCCACCCTCGCGACCCACATCGAGATCATTCGCCAACTGGAGGCACTGACCGCCGATATCGAACGCCTCGCGCTGCGCATCGCCGCAACCCTGTCCAGCGGCGGTCGCGTGTTCTGGATCGGCAATGGCGGCAGCGCTGCCGACTGCCAGCACCTTGCCGCCGAGATGGTCGGACGCTTCCAACGCGAACGCGATGGGCTCTCGGCCATCGCCTTGACGACCGATACCTCGATCCTGACCTCGGTCGCGAACGATTTCGGCTTCGAGGCGATCTTCGCCCGCCAGATCGAGGCCCTAGGCCGGCCAGGCGATCTGCTGATGGGCCTCTCGACCTCGGGCAACAGCCCGAACGTCCTGGCCGCGATGCAACGCGCCGCCGACCTCGGCCTCTATCGCGCCGGCCTGACCGGAGCGCGCGGGGGACGCCTGGTCGAACACACGGACCACTGCCTGATCGTACCGAGCACCAACACTGCGCGCATCCAGGAGGCACACATCCTGATCGGTCATCTGCTCTGCGACCTGGTCGAGACGCGTTTTGCGACCGCCACACCATGACTGGCGATCCAAACCCGCAGAGCCCCTCTACGAGCGGACGCCGGACCGGCGCGGATTGCTGATGTTGCGGGATCCGGATCCGGTTCTCGACGCCGTTCGGCGGCGTTTCGATCGCCGCCGCGTACTGGTCGTCGGGGACGTGATGCTCGATCGCTACATCTGGGGCCGGGTCCGGCGCATCTCGCCCGAGGCGCCGATCCCGGTGCTGCAGCTCGAACGCGAGACCGAGGTTCCAGGCGGGGCCGCGAACGTGGCGCGGAATCTCGCCGGTCTCGGCATGACGGTCGAGCTGGCCGGGGCGACCGGCGACGACAGCGCGCGCGTAAGCCTGCTGCGCGCGCTGACCGCCGAAGGGATCGATCCGGATGCCCTGCTGATCGTCGGCGACCGGGGCACCACGACCAAATCCCGCGTGATCGGCAACCACCAGCAGATGCTGCGGATCGACGACGAATCTACCGCCTCGCTATCCGACGGCGATCAGGAACGGCTGCTTGCCGCCGTGATACCACGGCTGCGGGGCCTCGGGGCGCTGGTCTTGTCCGATTATGCCAAAGGCGTGTTGACCCCTGTGCTCTGCGCGGAACTGATCGGCCGCGCCAAGGCCTTGGGGATCCCAGTCCTGGTCGATCCCAAAGGCCGGGATTTCCGCCGCTATGCGGGGGCGACCCTGATCACCCCGAACAGGGCGGAATTGGCCGGCGCGACCGGGGTAGCGCTCGACGATCATCCCGGACTCCTGAGCGCAGCGGTCCAGATGCGTGCCGACCTCGGCCTAGCCGCGATGGTCCTGACCCTGAGCGAACAGGGGCTGGCCCTGATCGACGAGACCGGGACCGCCTTGATCCCGGCGATGGCGAAGGAGGTCTTCGACGTCTCGGGTGCCGGCGATACCGTGATTGCCGCCTTCGCCGCGGGTTTGGCGGTCGGCCTCGGATTCCCCGACACGGCGCATTTGGCCAACCTCGCGGCCGGCGTCGTCGTGGGTCGTGTCGGGACCGCGGTGATCGGCACCGACGATCTGCTCGCGACCATCTCGACCGAACAGGCGCTGGGGCAAGCGGCCAAGGTCTGCGATCTCGCGAACCTGGCCGACCAGGTTCGCCGCTGGCAGGCCACCGGGGAACGCGTAGTCTTCACGAATGGCTGCTTCGATCTGCTCCATGTCGGTCACGTCACCTATCTGGAGCGAGCGCGGCGCCAGGGTCAGCGCCTCGTCGTCGGGCTCAATACCGATCGTTCGGTCCGCGAGCTCAAGGGGCCGGATCGACCGGTGATCAGCGAGGACGATCGCGCCCGGGTCGTCGCCGCGCTCGCGGTCGTCGACGCCGTCGTCCTGTTCGATGAGCCGACGCCGCTGACGCTGATCGAGACGCTCAGGCCCGATGTACTGGTCAAGGGGGCCGACTACCGGGAAGACGAGGTGGTCGGTGCCCGCCAGATCCGCGCCTGGGGCGGACAGGTGGTCCTGATACCTCTGGTCCCGGAACGCAGCACGACCGCGATCATTCGGCGTCTCGGTGCCGATGACGGGACGAGCCGGGGCTGAGGGTCCACCGGTCGGCACCGCCCTACTGGTCGGCCGGAATCGGGCGCGCGATGCCGCGCAGCAGACGTCCGAGGATATCGGTTCCGGTCACGACGCGCGGCTGATCGCACCATAACAGGATCACGTCGTTATCGAGGATGTCGTCACCGAGGTGACGCGGCAGGATACGGAACCGCGGGATCAGGCCACCCAATTTGGTATCGGCTTCACGAACGATGATGGGTCGGTGGCAATGGCGGATGGGACTGAAGAGCTTCGGCGCGAACAGCGCGTCGCGCAGGAAATCGTCGGCGCGGATCACGAGGCGCGGCTCGCCCGACGGATCGACGATCAGGATCCAGCTCTTGCCGGACCGATTGACCGCGCGCAGAAAGGGATGATCGATGTCGGGTTCGATCCGCGGAAACAGCGGGCGATCGCCATCGAACGGCAGGCACAGGACGCTGCGCGGGTCGATCGGCTCGCCTTCGTCGCGCAGCGGCACGTCGTCGATCTCGAGGAAGTTCAGCGCCCCCTGACCCTCGATCCGGGCGATGTCGCTGTCATCCGACGCCATGTGCAGCTCTATCACGCGGCGCAGATCCCGTTCCCGAAAATAGCGGATCTCCTCGCCACCGAGCCACGCGTCCAGCACCCAGGCCGTCGGGCGCGCGACCGGATAGAGAAGCACCTGATAGAATCTGAGCAGCGGCGCCAGGCGGGCGGCCATCGCTAGGGCGTGGCGGGTGAAATAGGCTTGCGGGATGATCTCGGCGAAGAGGGTGATCACGACCGTCGAAAACAGGAAGGCCACTACACCGCTCAAGACGGATCCGGACAGCAGCGCCAGCATCACGTTCACGCTGACGTTGCCCCAGAGGATGGTCACCAGCGCGAAATTGGCCTGGTCGCGCAGGGCGAGGACCTGACGAGCCTTCGGGTTGCCCTTGCGCGTCTCGACCTCGAGCTCCAGCTTGCTCAGAGAAAATAGCGCCAGATTCAGGCCTGACAAGATCGCCGACTGCGACAAGCACAGCAGAACGCCCAGCCAGATCCAGATGGTCATGTCGACGCAGCGCCCATCAGGGATCTCCCCGAGAGGCCGGGACCAGGCCGTCGCCCGAGACGAGCAACGCACTCACATCCGCCGATGCGGCCTCACTCGGCGGAGACGAGCTCGGTGACGAAGCGCGGCGGCTGCTCGATCGTCCGTTTCACCGCGCATTGGTTCATCGCCTTGACGATGCCGTCGCGATACTTGTCCGGAAAACCCTCCGGCAAGGTCAGCCGCAACACGGCCTGGGCTGCCGCAGGGTCGGTCTTATGCCCCTGCCAATCCATCCGAAGATGCAGGCCCTCGGTCGGCAGATTGCGGGCCTGGCAGAACTTGAGGGCGAAGATGCCGGCGCAAGTCGCGATCGACGCAAGGAACAGGTCGAAAGGTTGCGGTGCCGCGTTCGTACCCCCGTGCTCGACCAATTGGTCGGTTTGGATCCGGAATCCACGAAGCTCAGCGTCGACGCGTTGTCCACCGGGAAAACCGATCTCGATCCGTTCTGTCAAAGCCATCGCGACGGCTCCTTCATTTCTCGACCCGCACAGATCATACCGGAGGTCGAGGAGCCCATGCATCACCTCTTTCGTCCCTTCACCCGAACCGCGAGACGCGGATCGCGATCACCACGCAGCTCGAGAGTGCGTTCCGCGCGGGCTGCGCGAGGCCGTCAAACGCCCCTATGGACCGCGAACTCGACTTGTAATAGTGTTGGCGCTCCCGAAGAACAATATGATGAGGAGACAGAGATGAAACAGGTCCTAGTTGGTGTCGCCGCGTTGACCCTGATGACCTCGGCGCTGGCCTTCGAGATGGCGTCCCCGGATGAGGCCAAGGCGATGAGCGAGCGCGCCCAAGCCGTGGTCAACGAGATGGGCAGTGAAAAGGCCTTCGAGATGTTCGCCGATCCGGATGGCGAGTTCATCGATCGCGACCTGTATGTCTTCTGCATGGACATGGAGGGCGTGATGCTGTCCCACCCGCTGCGGCCGGAATTGGTCGGTCAGAACCTCATCGATTTCAACCGCTACGGCGATCTGCTCTTTCAGAACATGATCGCGAAGGCCAAGGAATCGGGCTCCGGCTGGGTCGATTACAACTGGACCTATCCAGGAACCGACGAGATCCGCGAGAAGACCAGCTATATCGCGACCAACGATGAGGAGTTCTTCTGTGGCGTTGGGGCCTATAAGTAAGTAGCCCGAACGGCGTCGGCGGCCCCGCCCCCGCGGAGCCGCCTCCCGATGTGCGGCGCACGTCCTCGGGAGAAGGCGGCCAGACCGTGCGCCCCGACTGCCGACAACTCACGATCGAGAGCGACCCGTTCGAAGGTTCAGGATCGGCCGTCATCAAGCCGCATCAGAAAACGCACGAAACCCATCGCGGCATTGAAAAAATCCATCCGTGGCTCGCCGCGGCAATCGGCCGCGATCCGTACGAGCGCCGCCTCGAGCTCGGCGCCGCGCAAGACGTCCTGGCCGGTCGCCAGATTGACCCCCGAGATGAACCCGGCCAACCATTCGCGATAACGACGGTATTCGTCGGTCTGATCGCCCCGCTCGAAGCCCGCGGCGGCGTCCAAGAACTTCTCGCAACTGTTGACGCCATAACCCCATAGGGTAGATGCCGCCGTCGGAGCCGGCGCCAACACGACCAGCAGAGCCACCGCACCGACCCGCCGCAACCATCGAGGTGTGACCTTCACTTTTGTGTAACCATTCATTCATGCGCCCCAGCCGGGCGTCCGCTAACATCCGTCGATTTGCCAATGCCAGGGAGCCGCGCGATGCGTGTGTTGATGATCTCCGACGTCTATTTCCCGCGCGTGAACGGGGTCTCGACGTCGATCCAGACCTTTGCCCGCGAATTCGTGGCGAAGGGCCATGAGGTCACCTTGATCGCCCCCGACTATGGGCATGGCAGCGACGACGACCCCTTCGAGATCATCCGCATCGGGTCGCGCTATCTACCGATCGACCCCGAAGACCGCATCCTGCGCTTCCGGCAGATCCGACGTCACCCGGCGCTCCGCGAACGCGGGTTCGACCTGGTCCATATCCAGACGCCCTTTATCGCCCATTACGCCGGGTTGGGCCTCGCCCGTCGGCTCGGGGTCCCCCCATTGGCCAGTTATCATACCTTCTTCGAGCAGTACCTGGACAAGTACGTACCCTTGGTCCCGGCCGCTTGGCTGCGGTTTCTGGCGCGCCGCTTCTCGGCCGCCCAATGCGCGGATGTGGCGGGACTGATCGTGCCGTCGCAAGCGATGCTCCGAATCCTCCGCCGGTACGGTGTCGAGACGCCGGCTCGCGTGATCCCGACCGGCATCGAATTGGATCGCTTCCGCCGCGGCGACGGCGACGGCTTCCGCGCGCGATGGGGCATCCCGCGCGAACGGCCAGTCATCGTGCACGTGGGACGCTTGGCGTTCGAGAAGAACATCGAGTTCTTGCTACGGACGCTCGTCCGGGTCAAGGACGCGGTTCCCGACGTGCTCCTCGTCGTCGCCGGTGCCGGGCCAGCGCGCCGATCATTGGAGGCGCTGGCCAGTGAGCTGGGCCTCGAGGCACACACGCAGTTCGTCGGATATCTGGATCGCGGCGGGCCGCTCGAGGACTGCTACAGTGCCGGCGACGTCTTCGTCTTCGCCTCGCGCACCGAGACGCAGGGGCTCGTCGTGCTCGAGGCCCTCGCCCTCGGCATACCGGTCGTCTCGACCGCGGTCCTGGGCACCCGCGAGGTCCTGGTCGAAGGGCGCGGCTGTCTGATCGCCGACGAAGACGAAGGAGATTTTTCGGCGAAGGTGGTCCAGCTGCTCGGCGACCCGGAACGGCGTCGCCAGCTGCGCGTTGCCGCCGAGGAATACGCCCGCGGCTGGTCAGCCCCGGCGCTCGCCGACCGGATGCTCGACTTCTACGGCCAGATTCTGGCGTGGCATGAAGACCCACGTGTCGTCCCGATGCCGGTTGACGAAGTCAAAGGGTGATGGGGGACAATGCGGGGATGATGGGCACGGCTGGTCGTGTAACGGAAAGCGGCTGGCAGCACTGATTTGTTCTGGGTCGGCATCGCAAGGTCCGACCGTCGCGCTGAGCTACGGGATCACAAGCGCAGGCGTCGCTCCAACACCCGTAGTCGGGCGCGCAGGGTCTCGATCTCTTCGATCAGTTCCAGTGCGAGTGCGGTGCCGGCGGGGTTCAGTTCGAGGTCTCGCTGCAGTCGCAGCGCGCGACGGGCGCGTCGGACCTCGCGACCACTGAAGCGCCATTCGTCCGGTCGCCGCCCCTGTGGACACAATACGCCTTCGTCGACCAGGTATTCGAGCATCTGGTCGCTCGATCCGCAGAGTTGCTTCAGTTCGGTCAGGGTGACGATCAAGCCCTCATCGAGCACAACGCCCTCGATGTCGATCACCATTCTTACCATGACGTCAGACTCCGAGTGAGGCCCGCGGATTGAACGCGAAGGTCTCGGCCATGCGGCGATACAGGGCCTTTTGTTCGTCCGTGTGGGCTACGGGGGCAAGGATCTCGAGCTCGACGAATTCGTCGCCGGGCGGATGACCGGGCAGACCCCGCCCCTTGAGCCGCAAGCGGCGCCCACCCTGGGAGCCGGCCGGAATCTTCAGGTTGACCGGGCCGGCCAGCGTCGGCACCTGGATCGACGCGCCGAGCGCCGCCTCCCACGGGGCGATCGGCACCTGGACATGGATGTCCTTGCCATCGGCACGAAAAAACGGGTGGGTGTCCAGCTCGATCTCGAGGTACAGGTCCCCGGCCGCTCCGCTGCCGCCCCCCGGGGCGCCCTGCCCCGCCAGGCGGATCTGCTGCCCCTGGGTCACACCGGCCGGGATGCGCACGTTCAGGGTCCTGGTCCGCGTCGTCAGACGGCCGTTCGGCTCGACGACCGGTTCCGAGAGCGTCAGTTGCCGCGTGGTGCCGGAGAAGGCCTCCGCCAGCCCGATGCGCAGCCGCGCGTTCTGATCCTCGCCACGCCGCGCCCGGGCCTCGCTCGCGCGCGCGCGGCGCCCGAACAGGCTTGCGAAGAAGTCGCTGAATTGGGCCATGTCCTCGGGTCGAAAATGGAACTCACGCTGCTCGAAGCCACCGCCTGGCGGCGGATGGAACTCCTGTCCCGCCTGCCAGCCGCGCCCGAGGGCGTCGTAGGCCGCGCGCTTCTCGGGGTCTTTGAGGACCTCGTTGGCTTCGTTGACCTCCTTGAAGCGGGCTTCGGCGTCTGTCTCCTTGCTGACATCGGGATGATACTTACGGGCCAGTCGACGGTAAGCCCGCTTGATGTCGTCGGGCGTCGCGTCGCGCGCGACGCCGAGGATCTTGTAATAGTCCTTGTATTCCATTGCGCTTGAACCTGTCGCACCTCATCACGCGATTGGACCGCCAGAACCGCGACCAGACTAGCCTGGCGCCGGGGGCGATTCAAGGTCGCGGCGGGTTCCGTCCGACCAATCGCCATCGTCGGGCGTCGGCTCGCGATGGGCCGGCACCGTCCGGCCTCGCGCCCAGCCACGCAACGCATCGATTTGGGCATCCATGACCACCGACAAGGGCTGGGTGCGCCGCAGCTCGTCCAGGATCATCGCGGTCGTGGGCTCGTCGCCGCCCTCCTTGGCCGCATAGCGGGCCGAGACCACCGCCTGTTCGATGCCGGCACCGGTGAAGCCCCGGCTGTGTTCGGCCAGGCGCGCGAGATCGAAGCGGTCCGGATCCAATCCGCGCCGCCGCAGGTGGATCGCGAAGATCTCGCGTCGGACCTCGGCATCGGGCAGATCGACGAAGAAGATCTCGTCGAGCCGTCCCTTGCGCACCAGTTCCGCGGGCAGACGTTGGATGTCGTTCGAGGTCGCGACGATGAAGACCGCGGTCTGGCGCTCGGCCATCCAGGTCAAGAGCGTGCCCAACACCCGCTGCCCGAGGCCGTCGCGATCGCCGCCGGTCGCGAGACCCTTCTCGATCTCGTCCATCCAGAGCACGCAGGGGGCCATCAGGTCGGCGGTCGAAAGGGCCTGGCGCAGGTTGCGCTCGGTCTCGCCGTAGTATTTATCGTAGAGGGCACCGAAGTCGACCCGCAGCAGCGGGATCCCGAGCTGACCGGCGACGGCCTTCGCCGCGAGGCTCTTGCCACCGCCCTGCACGCCGAGCAGCATGATCCCCTTGGGGAGATCGGTCGGATCGCCACCGCCGAGCAAGCCGACTCGACGGCGCGCGATCCAGTCCTTGAGGTTTTGCAGGCCGGCGACCTCGGCGAAGCTGGAGAGATCGTATTCGAACCCAATCACGCCGCCGGGACTGAGCAGCTCGTACTTGGCGCGCGTCACCTCTCGGACATCCTCGGCCGTGATCGCGCCGTCCTTGCGGATCGCGTTGCGGATCAGCCGGCGCGCGTCGGATTCCGTAACGCCAAGGAGGTTGCGCGCGAGCTGATCGACGGCCTCGCGGTTGGCGCGGAAGGCCCGCCCATCGATCGCGTGCTGCCAGGCCTGCGCCTCCTCCCGGATCAGCGCCAGCAGGCGGTTGCGATCCGGCAGACGCAGATCGAACCGCGCGCACAGGTGACGAACCTCGTCCGGCGCCGTCAGCGCATGGCTGATCAGCACCAGGGTTCGATTGAGCCGCTCGTACTCCTGCGCGATCTCCTTGATTAGGCGCACATTGACCGCCTCGTCGAGGAACGGGTGCAGATCCAGCAACAGATAGAGGCCGCGCTGCGATGTCGCCTTGATATGCCGCAGCACCGCGGTCGCTGGCGCCAGGTCGCGCTGCGGCCCGAGGCCGTCGAGCTCGATCCGCCGCAGGCCATCGGTCAGGGTCCAGCAAAAGGCCGGCTCGCCGAGACGCAACGCCAGTCGAGTGAAAAGCTGGACGATACGCGGCTCCTCGCGCGACTCGATCAGCAGGATCGGCGTCGTCGAGCGCAGCAGCAATTCCAGATCATGGGCGTCGGACATGGGCGGCAGGCAACCGGACGGGGGATCGACGGGACGAATGGTACCGCAAAGCGTCGAATCGGCCGCGGCTCGCCGCCGCCGTGCGCCAAAAAGAGGCATAATGATTCCATTTCGAGCCGGCCCGCGTCGCGCGACCGCGCGGCGCTCGGCAGGGACCGCCTTGCGGCCGTCACCGCGGTCGCGCCGGGCCGGAAACCGAACCGCTGACCCTGACCGAGGACACCATGAGCGACAAGTCCCACCTGATCATTTTCGACACGACGCTGCGCGACGGCGAGCAGAGTCCTGGCGCCTCGATGACCCGCGACGAAAAGGTCCGGATCGCGCGGGCCCTGGAGCGGCTCAAGGTGGATGTGATCGAGGCCGGCTTCCCGGCCGCGAGCCCGGGCGATGCCGAAGCGGTCAAGGCGGTCGCCGATAACGTTCGCGACAGCATCGTCTGCGGCCTCGCGCGCGCGCTCGATCAGGACATCGATTGTGCCGGGCAGGCGCTGTCCGGCGCCGCGGCCCCGCGAATCCACACCTTCATCGCAACCTCACCGATCCACATGGAGAAGAAGCTGCGAATGACGCCCGACCAGGTCGTCGAGCAGGCGGTGCGCGCAGTCAAGCGCGCGCGCCGTTACACTGACGACGTCGAATTCTCGCCGGAGGACGCCGGACGCTCGGAGCTCGACTTTCTGTGCCGGGTTCTCGAGGCCGTGATCGCGGCCGGGGCACGCACCGTCAACATCCCCGACACCGTCGGCTACAACATCCCCGATCAGTTCGGCGCGCTGATCGCGGCGCTGCGCGAGCGGGTGCCGAATGCCGACCAGGCCGTCTTCTCGGTCCATTGCCACAACGACCTGGGGCTTGCGGTCGCGAACTCGCTCGCTGCCGTCCGCCAGGGAGCGCGCCAGGTCGAATGCACGATCAACGGCCTCGGCGAGCGGGCCGGCAACTCGGCGCTCGAAGAGATCGTGATGGCCGTGCGCACGCGCCAGGACCTGTTCGACTGCGATACGCGCCTGGACACGACGCAGATCGTTCCTTGTTCACGGCTGGTCTCCAGCATCACCGGTTTCGCGATCCAACCGAACAAGGCCGTGGTCGGTGCCAACGCCTTCGCCCACGAGTCTGGCATCCATCAGGACGGCGTCCTCAAGCACCGCGAAACCTACGAGATCATGCGCGCCGAGGACGTCGGCTGGACGCAGAACCGCATGGTGCTCGGCAAGCACTCGGGCCGCAATGCCTTTCGCGCGCGTCTGCAGGAGCTCGGCATCCGCTTCGCGGCGGAAGATGAGCTCAATGCCGCCTTCGCCCGCTTCAAGGACCTGGCCGACAAAAAACACGAGATCTTCGACGAGGACCTCCAAGCCCTGGTGACCGACACCAACCTCGATGCGACCTACGAACGGATCAAGCTGGTCTCGCTGCGGGTCTGCTCGGAGACTGGCGAGACACCGATCGCGGACCTGGTGCTCGCGGTCGACGGGGTCGAGCGGACCGGCCGCGCCAGCGGCAGCGGCCCGGTCGACGCCACCTTCCGCGCCATCGAATCGGTCGTCGCGACCGGCACCCTGCTCAAGCTCTACTCGGTCAACGCGATCACCAGCGGAACCGATGCGCAGGGCGAGGTCACGGTCCGCCTCGAGCGCGGCGGGCGGATCGTCAACGGCCAGGGGGCCGACACCGATATCGTCATCGCGTCGGCCAAGGCCTATATCCACGCCTGCAATCGGATCCTCGAGCCGCAGCAGCGCGCGCACCCACAGAGCGCCGACGTGTGAACCGAACCATGGATGCCGATCGCCGGCTCGCGTATCTGGAGGCCATGGGCATCCAAGTCTGGGAGCGCCGCGACGCCGCAGCCGAGGCGACACCAGCTGCCAGGCTGCGAGTCGAGCCCATGGCCGCGCCGTCGGCCCCGATGGCGACCGTGCTCGAGGCACCCGCATCGCGCCAACCGAACGGCGCTCCGCCCCGGCCGGCGGCCGGAGACGCCGCGTCGGCGATCAGCACGATGGACTGGCCGACGCTGCGCGCCACCGTGCGCGAATGCCGCGCTTGCGCCCTGTGCGAGACCCGCACGCAAGCGGTGTTCGGTGTCGGCGATCCCCGAGCCGATCTGATGGTCATCGGCGAGGCCCCCGGCGCCGACGAGGATCGCGTCGGTGAACCCTTCGTCGGCCGTGCCGGACAATTGCTCACGCTGATGCTCCAGGCCATCGGCTTGCGCCGTGACCAGGTCTTCATCGCCAACGTCCTCAAGTGCCGACCACCGGGCAACCGCGATCCGCGACCGGACGAAGCCCGGGAATGCGAGCCCTATCTGCTGCGCCAGATCGAGCTGGTGGCGCCACGCGTGATCCTCGCGGTCGGCCGCATCGCGGCGCAGAACCTGTTGCGCACCGACGCCCCGATCGGCCGGCTGCGCGGCCGCTGGCATCAATTCGGGGAACCACCGCGACCGCTGTACATCACCTATCATCCGGCCTATCTTCTGCGCTCACCGGACAAGAAGGGCACGGCTTGGCACGACCTGATCGAGGTTTTGCGCCGACTGCACCAAACGCGAGTCGAGAATGCGCCTCCTGTGCCACTCTGACCGATTCGCCACTGCGCTGAGTCGTTGCTGACCCAGCCCGTGGTCGTGGCGCGGATGATCACCCGGGAGGGCTAGGGGCTCGATGCGCTCGCCATCCGGCCAGCGCAGGCGGAGGTGATCTGGCTCGCGGCGGCGGGTGGCGATAGCGGTACGGCTCGTCGTTTGCGCATGAGATCCCGATCTGACCTCGGGGTCGTCAGAACCAACAACCACCAGGATTCGCAATCGGATCAGGGGGCTAGCGGCATGTTGCGCATCTTCAGAACCAGGTGTTGCGGCTCGCGCGAGACACGGTTCGTCACGCTACCCGCTTAGGCACTTATCCGGTTTATATTGAACCTGTTTCTCCCATAGTCAGAGTCAATCCTCGTCGCAGCCATGACCAAACAAACAGCGAGGCTCTCGGATCTGGTGATCCAGGCTGTCGCGTTGCCAGCTGTTCCTGCGGCCGCGGTCGATGCCTATCGGTCGCTCATGCATCCGCTCGTGGTCGAGGTGACCCAGGGGCTGGCCAGCCATCCGCGTTACACGGAGTTTCTCGGCGGGAACCCGCCGTCGCTGCTCGCCGACAACCATCGCCATCACGCCCAGTTCATCGAGGAGATCCTCAGCAGCGGACGCTACGACCTACTGGCGGTCACCCTGCCCTGGGTCTATCACGCCTATCATGCCCGCGGCGTCCACTACGACTATTTTCCGGCTGAACTCGCGCTGTGGCGGCGCGCCATCGCCAAGGCATTACCGGCGACCGCCGAACCGATCAACCTGATTTACGACTGGATGCTCGAACACCACGACCAAGTCGTGCAACTGGCCGAGCAGCGTGCCGCCCGGCAACCGACTGTCGCCCCCGCTGTCGCTGAACTGTTCGAAGGCCTGAGCAACGCGCTCCTCGAGGGCGACGATGCCCGGGTTCTGGCCCTCTGTCGCGACGCCCGGGACGGCGGTGCCTCGCTGCCCGAACTGCTTCGACAACTGATCTATCCGGCCTTGCAACGGGTCGGCGATCTTTGGGAGGACGGCCGCATCTCGGTCGCCGACGAGCACCAGGCCACGGCGATCGTCAATCGCGTGCTGGCCGCGCTCTATTACGAGGAGGCATTCCCGGACGTGGCGCGTGGACGGGCCTTGGTGGCGGCCAGCGTGAACCAGTTTCACGAGATCGGCGCCTGGATGGTCGCCACCTGCCTGGAACTCGATGGCTGGGATGTCGACTATCTCGGCGCCAATGTCCCCACCGATGCGCTCCTTGATAAGGCGAGGCAAATCCAGCCCGATCTGATTGCCCTATCGATCTCGATGGCGTTCGGTCTGCGCGAGACACGCGCGCTCATCGCCGCCCTGCGCGAACAGCTCCCCGGGGTCAAGATCCTGATCGGCGGTCAGGTGTTCCAATGGCTGCCGACGCTGGCGGACGACATGGGGGCCGACGGCTGCCAATCGGATTGCGACGCGGCCGTCCGTTGGGCGCGGGAACACTGCGACGCGGCGCGCAGCCATGCACCAGGCTGATACCGCGGATTTCCAGCGCGCGCTCCATGATTTCGCGCTCGCCTCCGGCCACATCGTCGCGCTCGAGATCGACGCGACAGGTCGGATCCTGGACTACAACAAGGGCTTCAGCTTTGCCGTAGCGGCCGCCGGCGAACCACGCGGTCAACCCTTGCAGGCATTCTTTCCGCCCCAGAAGGGCAACCCGAGCGAGATCGTGCCCGGTCTGCCTGGAGGCCTAGCGGTGCCTTACCGACTCGTGTCGTGGGATGGCCAGGCATTTCTGCTATTCGCCTATCCGCTGGCCGAAGAACATGCCTTGTTGCTCGGGATGCGCTTGAACCCCGACGAATCCTTGGCGATGCAGCGCATGTCGGGCTTGACCACCGAGATGGGCAATCTGTTGCGCGAGCTACGACGGGCCAATCGGCGCATCCTCGACCTGGCACGCACCGATGCACTCACCGGCCTGCCCAATCGTCGCTATTTCTTCGAGCAATTGCGCGAGAGGGTGGTCCAGTCCCAGCATTTGAGGCGCCCGCTGTCGGTGCTGATGATCGACCTCGACCACTTCAAGCAGGTCAATGACCGATTTGGCCACGCCGGCGGTGATGCCGTGCTCAGGTCCATTGCCGCACTGCTGCGCGAGCAGGCCCGCGCGGGCGACTTTCCCGGGCGCTTGGGCGGCGAAGAGTTGGCCCTGCTGCTCCCGGGCACCGACGCCGAGCAAGCGCGCCGCGTCGCCGAGCGCTTGCGTGCCGATATGGCCGGGCTCCGCCCGCTCGGTGACGAGAATGCCGTCACCGCGAGCATCGGCGTGGCGACGCACCGTTCCGACGAATCCGAGGACGCCTTCCTGGCACGGGCCGACGCGGCCCTGTATGCCGCCAAAACCGCAGGGCGCAACCGGGTCGTAGTCGCTGGCGACGTCGCGGATCCCGCCACTTCCAACTGAAGACCAGAAGGCTCGAAAGTCATGCCGAGTTTAGCCAGGCGCCTGTCGGGCCGGGCGAGCATCGACCAGACGAGCGCGACAGTCGAGACGACATCTATCAATCAGCATAAACACATCGATATTTGCTTCTTGCTATTTTAGAATTTTCTTATATTCTTGTGAACTGTTGGCGCCGCAAACGCCTCCTCGTCACGACGAACGACAACCAACGATATCTGGAGAACTGTATGAAGAAGCTTGCTACTGCCGCCGCGATCGCCGCCCTGCTGGGCGTTTCCGCCTCCGCCAGCGCTTGGTGGGGCGGCCCGGGTTGGGGTGGCCCCGGTTACGGCGGCAACGACTGGTTCAACGACATGTTCGGCGACGGCTACGGCGATTTCAACATGAGCATGAGCGGTGGTGGCCGTGGCTGGGGCCGCGGTAACAACCGTTATCGTGACTACTATGGCTATGGCCCGTACGGCTACGGCGCCCCGCATGGCTGGGGTGCGCCCTACGGTTGGGGTGGTGCTCCCTACTATGGCGGTGGTCACCCGTACGGCTACCCTTACGGCGCGCCGATGGCCCCTGGCGCCCCGGTGGCCCCGGCCCAGCCTGACGCGAAGTAAGGCTTAGGCCAGTGGAGACTCGCAGTCCGAGATCACTCGGGCTGCGGTGGATTCGGACGGCCGCCGCCCCCTGTCGGGGTCGGCGGCCGTTTTCTTTTGGTCACCGCCAGTCTGGCGGAACCGCGCCGTTCCAGGACGGTGCATCGCGAATCGAGCGCTGGCCAGGACCAGCTCCGTGTCGCTGGTCGCGAGCATCGCGCAAACACCGGCGACGCGCCGTGAATGCATCCTCGCCGACGCGACCGCGATGTCACGCCCGCCGATGATCGCGCCATACGGCAGCGTTCGGGCCATTCAGAACGCGGTGGTCACCGAATCAGCGTCAGCCAGCCGGCCAGTGCCAGCAGCGTCACCAGCAGCACCGGCGGCGTGATCAGGATGCCGATCTTGAAGTACTGCCCCCAGGTGATCTTGATGCCGCGGCGCGCGAGGACATGCAGCCACAGCAGGGTGGCGAGACTCCCGATCGGCGTGATCTTGGGTCCGAGGTCGGAGCCGATGACATTCGCATAGATCATCGCCTCCTTGACCAACCCGGTCGTGTTGGCCTCGTCGATGGACAGGGCTACGACCATGACCGCCGGCATGTTGTTCATGACCGAAGACAAGAAGGCGGCGATGAAACCAGTGCCGACCGCCGCGGCCGTGATGCCGAACTGGGCGATCCAGTCCAGAAGCCCGGCGATATTGGCGGTCAGACCAGCGTTGCGCAGCCCATAGACGACCAGGTACATGCCGATCGAGAAGATCACGACCTGCCACGGGGCGCTGACCAGGACCCGCCGGATCGAGATCGCGTGGCCGCGAGCGGCCACAACGAGCAGGATCGCGGCGCCAAGACCGACGATTGCCGAGATCGGCACCCCCATCGGCTCGATCACAAGGAACGAGATCAGCAGCAAGGCCAACACGGCCCACCCGGCCTTGAACACGGCCGGATCCTTGATCGCCTGCTCGGGACGGCGCAGCCCGGCCAGGGCGTAAGTCCGCGGGATCTGTTTGCGGAAGAAGAGATACAGGACTGCGAGCGATGCCGCGACCGACACGAGATTGACGACGACCATCACGGTTGCATACTCGAGGAAACCGATGCCGAAGAAGTCTGCCGAGACGATGTTGACGAGGTTCGAGATGACCAGCGGCAGACTCGCCGTGTCGGCGATGAAGCCGGCGGCGATCACGAAGGCGAAGGCCGCCCCGGCGGAGAAGCCGAGGGCCAACAGCATTTCGAGCACGATCGGGGTCAACATCAGTGCCGCCCCGTCGTTGGCGAACATCGCGGCGACGGCCGCGCCGAGCAGAACGATGAAGGCATAGAGCCGCGGCCCGCTGCCGCCCCCCCAACGCGCCACGTGCAGCGCCGCCCATTCGAAAAACCCGGCCTCATCGAGCAGCAACGAGATGATGATGATGAAGACGAAGGTCAGGGTCGCGTTCCAGACGATATCGACGACGATCGGCACATCCGAGAACTGCACGACACCGGTGGCGAGTGCCAGTGCCGCGCCGGCCAGCGCGCTCCAGCCGATCCCGAGCCCCTTCGGCTGCCAGATGACGAAGGTGATGGTGACGACGAAGATCGTCAGGGCTATCAACAACATGAGATGGTCCTTAGGCTTTTGCGGTCGATTCGAGCAACGGCCGGTCCGGGTTGCGACCGGCCACCAGGCGCAGGGTCAGGGGTCGGCCCGAAACGGATTGCAGCAATCGGGGTCGTCGGCCAGGCAGCGGAGCAGATCGAAACGCGACACCAGCCCGACCAGGCGGTCATCCTCGGTCACCGGCAGGGCCTGCACCCGGTGCTCGAGAAACATGCGGGCCGCGACCGTCATGTCGTCGTCCGGCGTCAATGTCACCGGTTTGCGCGTCATGACCTCGCCCGCGGTGCGACCGGAGGTCCGATTCGGCCCATTGTTCGAGGCGTCGCGGACCGGCGAGCGGTAATAGGACTCCTTCCACCAGGCCTCGCGCTCCTCGATCCGCTCGTCCGCGAGCCGGTGAGTCAGATCGCCGGAGGTCACGATACCGACCAGTCGACCCTGATCGTCGATGACGGGCACACCGTTGATCCGTTGCTGCACCAGCAGTCGCGCGACCTCCTGGATTGGCGTATCCGGCGTCACGCAGCACGGATCCGGGCTCATGAAATCACCTATACGCATCTCGAAGTCCTCGCCGTGAAAGAGCCTTTTCGCCAAAGAATACGATCTCTAGAATATACCGCAAATCATATTCACAGATATCCCGGCGACCTCGCAACGCCTTCTTGGTCAGGTTACATTGGGTCGCCCGACGCGGCCGTGGACCGAACAGCGGTCCGTGTCTCGCGCGAACCGCCGTACGATTTCCGGGTCCGAAGGCCCGTCGACGATGATTCTGAACCCCCTCTCCAATGGAGTTCCGCCATGCCCGTGCCCACCCCTCGCCTGATCTGGTCAAGCATAGCTTTGGGGGCAGGCGGTGTCGTGCTGCTGAGCATCGGCCTGACCGAGTGGTTCAACCTGCATCCTTGCCATCTGTGCATCTTCCAGCGCCTGCTGTTCATGATACTGGCTGTCCTGGCGCTGACCGCAGCGCTGTTTGCCACCGGTCGTGGCGGACGGATCCTGGGCTTCGCCGTGGCGCTGACGGCCGCTGCCGGGCTCGCCACGGCCCTCTACCAGAGCTTTCTGGAGCGTCAACCGCCATCGATGGACTTCTCGTGTGTGGGTGCGGAACCCACGCTCATCGAGCGCCTCGTCGAACGGCTCGGCGAATGGCAACCGCTGCTGTTCCTCGCGACCGGCTTCTGTGACGAGATGGGTCCGCAGTTTCTTGGCCTTTCGCTCGCCAACGCCGCACTGGTCGGCTTCCTGATGGCCCTGATCGCCGCCGTTGCCGCGCTGATGCGTCACGGGCAAGCCCCGAACGTGCAACCGAGGCGCGACGCGATCTGACCCGAAGCGCATCCCTCACGGGCAAGGGATGCTTGACTGGGCGGGGGCTTGTCGCAAAGCCGACAGGTGGTCAGCCAAGCGCTGTCACGAAGAGAGCAACAGGTGCCCGCGGCCGGCTGAACCGCCGCAGTGCCGCGGGCCGGCCGCGAAGGCCCAGAGATGGTCCGTGTTTTGCATGCCTCCCGCTATAGAACCGCGGGAGCCCCCTCGATGCACCAAAATCGACCCATCGTCACGATCAACGACACGACGCTACGCGATGGCGAGCAGTCGGCCGGTGTCGCCTTTTCGCTCGGCGAGAAGCTCGCGATCGCGCAGGGGCTCGACGCGCTCGGGGTCCCGGAACTCGAGGTCGGCATCCCGGCGATGGGCGACGAGGAGCGCGAATCGATCCGCGCCGTCGCCGATCTGGGCCTGCGGGCGCGCCTGATGGTCTGGAGCCGAATGCGTGCCGATGACCTTCGACATTGCGCCGATCTCGGCGTCGCCTTGATCGACCTGTCGATACCGGTCTCGGATCAGCAGATCGCCGGCAAGCTGCGCAGGGATCGCGCCTGGGTGCTGCGACAAATCGAGCAGCAGGTGGCGGCAGCCATGGATCTAGGGCTCGAGGTCTGCGTCGGTGCCGAGGATGCGTCGCGGGCCGATGTCGAATTCCTGTGGCGGGTCGCCGAGACGGCGCAAAAGGCCGGCGCCCGCCGGCTGCGATTCGCCGATACGCTGGGCCTCATGGAGCCCTTCGGCCTGTTCGAGCGAATCCGTGAACTTCGCGCGATCGTCGACCTGGAGATCGAGATGCACGCCCACGACGACCTGGGTCTCGCGACCGCGAACAGCCTGGCCGCGGCGCGGGGCGGTGCGACCCACATCAACACCACGGTCCATGGCCTCGGCGAGCGGGCCGGCAATGCGCCGCTCGAGGAGGTCGTCATGGGCCTGAAACACCTTCACGGGATCGCGACCGGCGTCGAGCTGGGCGGGTTCTCGGCCTTGTCGCGGCTGGTGGCCCGGGCCTCCGGCCGGCCCGTCGCCTGGCACAAGAGCCTGGTCGGGGCCGGGGCCTTCACGCACGAGTCGGGCATTCATGTCGATGGGCTGATCAAGGACCCGCTGAATTATCAGGGCGTCGACCCCAGCGAGATCGGACGCCGCCACCAACTGGTTCTCGGCAAGCATTCGGGGCGTCAAGGCGTGCGCCGCGCCTACGCCGATCTGTTGCAGATGGACCTCGACCCAGCCGAGGCGGAACGGCTGCTGCCGCTGGTCCGCCGCTACGTTACACGGACCAAGCGCCCGCCCAAGGCCGCAGCCTTGAAACGCTTCCTGCGCGAGGTCCGGCGCGCGCCATCGAACCACGCCTGGTCGTTGGGCAGGCTCGAGCGGCCAAACGATCCAGCCGCGGTCAAGGACGAAACGATCCGGCACCGCGTCGCAGCGACGGCCCCTATCTTCTGACCATGACCCGATCGGAGACCGATATGACCGACGACGAACTTGAACAAGACCTGAGCGAACTGACCAGCGCCGAGGACTTTCTCGACTATTTCGGTATCCATTACGAGCCGGCGGTGGTCCAGGTCTACCGCCTGCATATCCTGCAGCGCTTCCACGACTACCTCGCCGAGATCGACGAGATGCCAGACCAGGCCGCAATCCGTTGGAATCTCTACGCCGAACGGCTGGGCTGGGCCTACCGGGATTTCCTGATCTCGGATGCGCGCACCGAGAAGGTCTTTCGGGTGTTTCAACCCCGCCCGCCACGCTCGGTCAACGTGACCTTTGGCAAACTCGCCGAGCAGCGCTCCGATGCGTCCCAGGTTTGACTATGGCGACGAGGTGCGCGTGCGGCGCAACGTCCGCAACGACGGCACCTTTCCCGGCTCGGCGCGTGGAGCCCTGCTGGTCCGGCGCGGCCTGGTCGGCCATGTCCGGGATATCGGAACCTTCCTGCAGGATCAGATCATCTACTCGGTCCATTTCCTCGACGTCGATCTGGTCGTCGGCTGCCGCGAGGAAGAACTGCAGGCCGCCGACGACCCCTGGATCGCCAGCCGTTTCGAGTCCCGGGAGTTGGTTGCCGCGGCCAGACCCCTGGGGCGGAGCGGTCGGGTCCTGGTCGAGCCCGGCGAGGTCGGCGAGGTCATCAAGGTGATCCGTGACCAGGATCGAGGTGTCTGTTACCACGTCCATTTCGCCGGGCGCGGGACGCTTCAGGTAGCGGAGACCGCCCTGACCTGGCCCCATGACGCCGAGGAGGCCGCCCTATGACGTCCACCGTTCGGCCCGCGACCGCGCGATCGCCGGCCTATCGCTACCATCTGCTGCGCGCCGCCACCGAGCGCCATGGTCGCGACCCGGCCCATCTCGAGCCAGATGAGCTCGCGCGGGCCGCCCGCCAGGCCGATCAGAGCCTGCGACTGGAGACCATGGTCCTGGCCTCGGCCGAGGCCGGCGGGGTCGTTATCTCCGAGGGAGAACTCGATGCATCGGTCGCCGCGATCACGACCCGGTATGCCGACCCGGCCGAGATGGCCGAGGATCTCGCGCGCAACGGTCTCGACGAACCAGCGCTGCGCGCGGCCCTGCGTCGAGAGCTGGTCTTCGACGCCGTGATGCGCCGAGTCGGGGCGCGGCACGCCCTGGTCACCGACGACGAAATCCGCCAATTCCACGCCCGAGCGCCCGAGCGCTTCGCCCGCCCCGAGCGGCGCACCGTCAGCCAGATCCTGATCACGATCAACGCCGCCTTCGCCGAAAACCAGCGCGCCGTCGCGCTGGCCCGCAGCGAGGCGCTGGCCGCAGCGCTCGAGCTCGACCCGGAGAGCTTCGCCGATCTCGCCCGACGTCATTCGGAGTGCCCAAGCGCGCTGTCTGGCGGACAGCTCGGGACCGTGGCTCGTGGGCAACTGTACCCGGAACTCGACCGGGTGCTATTCCGTCTCGTTGAAGGGGAGATCGCCGGTCCGATCGAAAGCGAGATCGGTCTGCACCTGCTGCGTTGCGACCGGGTCCTGCCGGCCGCGTCGCCGAGTCTGGCCGAGATCCGCGAACAGATCCGCGCCTTTCTCGTTCAGCGTCGCCGCCGGGCCGCGCAGCAAGCCTGGATCACCGCGCTGAAACAGGAGTGCGGCGCGGCCGATTTCGCGACGACCGAAGGCTGACCCCGGCCGCCGGCCCGCCGAACCCCTCGGCCGCCCGGCGGATGTCGCCGGCCGACCCGCGTCCCGCTGAGATGTCGCAGACGAAGGCCGGCGATGGGCTCCGTCAGCGGATCATCGCCGGCTGATCCTTTTCGAGATAAGCCACCTCTTCCGGCGTCAATTCCACCTTGTCGAAACCGGTCAGCATCGGACGCACATGCTCCCGGAACGAGTGACCCGTGGTCAGCATATACACGTGGATCAGCGCGAAGACCAGGATCGCGAAGGCGGCGCCGGTATGAACCAGCGCGATGCCCTCGAGCCAGGCGCTCGCGTGCGGCAGGTCGCGCCACAGGAAATAGACCATATAGGCGATCCCGGTCACCCAGATCAGCGGAAAGAGCACGATCTTCAACATCAGATAGGCCAGCGCCTGAAGCGGATTGTGCTTGCGCCAGAAGGCCTTGCGATACGGATGGCGCTCGCCCTGGAAGATCCCATAGCTATAGAAACGCAGGACCTTCCACAGGCCCACGCCGGTCGGCAGGAAGTGTCGCCAGGTCTCGGTCGTGAACAGCCAGAAGACGCTGAAGGCCCAGAGCACCAACAGGGCGAATGCAGCATAGGTGTGCAGGGTCACCGCTGTCTCGAAATCCAGAAGTCCATGAAAGCCGTGCAGGCCGAAACCCGTGAACATCAGCACCAGGATCAACACCATCTGCGCCCAGTGCCAGAAGCGCTCGAAGCGCCCGAAGATCAGGACCTCACGCGTGACCATCATGTTGCTGTCCCCGGTTGGTGAAACGACGTATCAAGGCATGAACCAAAATCGCGAGCAAGGTGCCGAGAACCGCCAAGATGCCGATGACATCGAGCAAGCCGTGGCGATCGCGGCCGGGCAGATAGACACCGTCGAGGCCCGCAAGCCGTCCGTCTGCGGCGTGGCAATCACGACAGGCCAGCGCGTCTTCCTTCGGGGCAACCATGTGCGTGATCGGCCACCAGGACAGGGTCTCGGCATACCCGTACTGACCCGAATAGTCGAGGCCGAAATCCTTCATGCCCTGCTCGATCGACACACCCATGTCGTACCCGCCCCAATAGGCCGCCTCGTCCTCGCCCCATAGGTGGGCATAGACCAGGGTGCCGTTGCCGAGATCCACCGGCTGCCAGGTGCGCATCGGTTTGAAAGGCCAGATCCGTGACGCAGGATCGCCGCGCGAACCCCTGAACCCGTTGATCTCGATCGGTTGCGCTGCGAGATCGAAACGGGTGTCGATGGTCGTGTAATGCATCTGCCCGTCGAACCACGCGTATTCCGGCACCAAGTCCTCCGCGTAACGGAAGTCGCCCTTGATCGATTTGTAGGTATAGCGCTTTTCGCCGTTGCCTTGGACATAGCCCTTTTCGTAATAGCCCTCGCCGTCGCGAACCCGGCCGGCGGTTCGCCAATCCCAATCGGTCATGGTCGCCACGCCGCCGCGGGCGTACTCCGGGATATGACAGGTCTGGCAGGCGATGCTGGAGATGTGGTCGTTGAGCTTGAAGTTGGCCACCGAGGTCACCGGATGCGGCGCCAGGCCGTGGCAGGATTCGCAGGTGGCCACGTCGCGCCGCTGACCCGGTCGACCGGTGCCTTCGGTGTCCTTCGCGATCACGCGATAACGGCTGCCGGCCCAGATGTGTCGCGTCGTCACATGGCATGCGGTGCAGGCGAAATTCAGCCCGCCGGCAGCCATGTGGACATCGAGTTCGCGCGGGGGGTCGACCATCGCACTCGACAGGTCGCCGTGCTTGACGTTGTCGCCGCCACCGCCATGGAAATGGCAACTTCCGCAGTTCGCCCGCCGCGGCAGACCGACATTGCGCGCCACCCAAGACAGGTTCAGCGGCGGCATGTCCTCGAACATGACCGCACAGGCCGGGTGTCCTTCGCTGTTCGGCGTCTTGAAATAGGAACCGGTCGTATCGTGACAGACGAGGCAGTCGATGTTCGTCTCGTCGGTGAAATCGAAGTCCTCGTCGCGCCAACCGTAGCCGGCATGGCACTGGGCGCACATCCCCTCGTTGCCGCGGGCGTTGGTGCAGAAATTGTTAACCAGGTGCTTCTTGCCGAGGATCTGCCCGGTATCGGGGTTCTTGTATTCCCAACGCCAGTGAATGTTCTGCATGAAATGCTGCCCGGCTTCCGTGTGACAACTCAGGCAGGCCTTGGTGACCGATGGGCCGTCCGTGAACGGCTGTTGCAGGATCTCGAACTTCGTGTGGTCGGCGGTGCCGCCGGTCAGCGGGCCCGAGACCTGCAAGGGGCTCGGCGGGGGCTCGGCGACAGCGCCGCGCGGGGGGGACTCGGCGGATGCGATCGCGACGAAACCGATAGCCACGGCCAGGTGCAGACCGGCCAGGAGAATCAAGCGCAGGGAACGTATCACGGAGTTGCTCCCGGTGGTTTGGGTTCGGCCCGGGATACATGGTCTCGGACACGATCTTCTTTCGTCTCACGAGCACCACCCTTCGCGCCCGCTCCAGTGGAGAATAGCCCCCCGTCGCGGGGACGTAAACCACGACGACAGCGAGGTCGCTGGGTGACCCACTAAGGTACGATTCGAAAACACGCGGTAAGACGCGGGCTTCGATGTCGGGATGCGCTGCGCTCTCCCGACCTACGAGTGCTGCGATATCGGGATGCGCTGCGTTTTCCCGACCGACGAGTGCGCCTCTTTACGTCTCACGGGCGCCCTGCGCGCCCGTTCCAGCGGAAAATAGCCCCATTGCGGGGACGTGATCCAAGATCCCAGCGAGGTTGCACGACCACCGCTAACGGTCGGCGGGATCCTCCGGCCGCGCGTGAGGCGCCAGCAGGATGTCGCCCGGGGCACTGAGGCGCACGTAGACGCTCGCCGCCATCAGCAACAGATTGATGCAACCGACGACGACGAAGGGCGCACGGGGATCGATCACATCGAACAGGTAGCCGCCACTCGAGGTGATCATGAGGATTCCGAGCGCCCCGCTGATGTTGAAGGCACCGAGCACGGTCCCGCGTTTGGCCATCGGCGCTTCCTGCCCGATGAGCGACTGCGCGGACAGGAACACGCTGATCTGACCGATGCCAAGCAGGATGAAGAAAAAGATGCCATAGGACGCCAGCGGATTGTCCAACAGTATCACCGCCAGGTTACCGAGCGCGGCCAGGGCCATGCAGATCGCCAGCGCGGTGACCCGGTTGATGCGGTCGATCACGGGCCCCATGATCGGTGCCCAGATCAGCGCGGCGATCTGGGTCATGATGAAGATGAAGGTCCCGTGTTTGATCGCTTCGGCCGAATTCATACCGGTCGCGATCGCCGCCGTCGTCCCCCACAGGACGAGAAAGGTCGCGTTGATCGACTGATCGCCACGGGCGACGAAGGCCGCG
The DNA here is from genome assembly GCF_041197575.1 of Thioalkalicoccus limnaeus. NCBI lineage: Bacteria > Pseudomonadati > Pseudomonadota > Gammaproteobacteria > Chromatiales > Chromatiaceae > Thioalkalicoccus > Thioalkalicoccus limnaeus. The sequence continues at coordinate 54,951 of NZ_JBDKXB010000015.1, forward strand.
CCGTACGCGAGCAGGATGCGCGGGTTGCGGGCCTCAGAGAAACCAGTAACGATCAGCTCGCGAAACGGCGGCCGCTCGGTCTTGACGACCGGGGTGCCGCCCTTCAGGCCCAGCGCGATGACGATCGCCGAGACACCGGCCAGAGCGGCGATGATCAGGTGCGTGTAGAGCCCGGCCTCGGTGCCACTGAATCCCTTTCCTGTGAAGAACTCCGGCAACAACCCGAAACCCTGGTTGATGAAGACGATCCCGAGCCCGTTCAGCACGCCGACGAGGGCGACCAGCTTGCCGCGCGAATGTTCGGCCGGATAGTCGGCAAGCACCGTCGACAGGCCGCCTGCGACCGCAACGATGCCCAACGCGTAGATCGTGCGGAACACGAACAACTCGAACGTCGAGTTGGCCAACGGATAGAGGATGTAGGTCAGCGCCAGCAACAGCAAACCCGCGACATAGATCGGGCGCCGGCCGATCCGATCGATCAGCATCCCGGCCGGGATGAAGAACAGCAGCGCGACGATCTCGGTCCAGAACACCAGTTGGCCGCTGATCCGGCCCTGCTCCTCGATCGGGATCTGAAGATGTTCGTTGAGGATGTAAGTCTGACCGATCGTAATGAAGGTCAGCAGTCCGATCGACACGAAGGCGGCGTAGAGAAAGGTCCAGCCGTTGGTGCGGGAGATGGTCGGCGCGAGGGTGACGGGGCCGAGTCTCTGCGGTGGTGGTTCGTGTGACATCGCGCGGCGTAGGTCCCTGAGATTGTGAGGTCGCCGTGGCAAATCGGCCAAGGCCGCCTAATATAGAGGAATCGCGGACAAATGCCACCTGGCTCAGCGGTCGAGGTGCCCTGATCGCGTTCGACGCCCGCGGTTGAACGCGTTGACCGGCGCCGCCGCCCAAACGGAGGTTGATGGTGACGACGCTCGTCTTTGGTGCAACCGGCTATATCGGGTCTAACTTGGTGCCTTATCTGAGCACCCGCGGAGTCAAGGTGCGGGCCGCGGCGCGTAACAGCGAGGTGCTCGCGGGCCGCGGCTGGGACGGGGTCGAGCTGGTCACCGCCGACGCACTGAAATCCGAGACGCTGCCCGCCGCGCTCGAGGGGGTCGAGATCGCCTACTACCTGGTGCACTCGATGGCCGCCGGCCGAAGCTTCGGCCAGCTCGATCTGGAGGCCGCCGATCATTTCGCGCGCGCCGCGGCCGCCGCCGGCGTCGCGCGTATCGTCTATCTCGGCGGGCTGGTGCCCCCCGATGCCGACTCCGAGCACCTGGTGTCCCGCCGGGACACGGGGGAGCATCTGCGCCAAGGCCCGGTTCCGGTCACCGAGATCCGGGCCGGGATCATCGTCGGTCCGGGTTCGGCCGCCTTCGAGGTGATGCGTGATCTGGTCAGCTATCTACCGCTCATGATCACGCCGCGCTGGGTCAAGTCCAAGGCCCCGCCGATCGCGCTCGACAACCTGCTGGAGTACCTGTACCGGCTGCCGCAGCACCCGGCGACGGCCGGCGGCATCTACGACGTCGGCGGTCCCGAGGTGCTTTGTTACGGCGACATGATGCGCGAACTCGCGCGGATCCTCGGCAAGCCGCTCGTGATCATCCCGGTGCCGCTGCTGACCCCGGGCCTGTCGGCGAAATGGTTGCGACTCGTGACCTCGGTGCCGACCAACATCGCCCGGGCGCTGATCGAGGGGTTGGCGCATGACATCGTCGCTGATGACCGGGCGGCCCGCGAGCTGGTGCCGCAAGCGCTGCTCGGCTTTCGCGCCGCGGTCGAGGCGACGCTCGCCGCCGAGCGCGCGAACGCGGTGGCCTCGCGCTGGACCGAGGGCGCGCTGATGTTCCGCGATTACCGGCCCGATTACGGCTTCTACGCGAAACGCGCGAGCGGCAGCGCGACGGCCGAGGCCCCGGTCGCGGCCGTCTGGGATCAGGTGGCCCGGATCGGCGGCCACCGTGGCTACTACTATCTCAATGGCCTGTGGCGCGCGCGCGAGGTCGTCGATTGGCTGATCGGGGGACCGGGTCTGCGCCATGGGCGACGCCACGAGTCCGAGCTGCGCATCGGCGACATGATCGACTCCTGGCGGGTCGTCGCGATCGAGCCCGAGCGCCGGCTCACGCTGCGATTCGGGATGCGGGCCCCCGGTGCCGGCGTGCTCGAATTCGCGCTGCAACCGCTGCCCGATGGGCGCACCCAGATCGAGACCACGGCCTATTGGCATCCGGCCGGAGTCTGGGGATTGCTCTACTGGTATGCGATGTCGCCACTTCACCGCTTGGTCCTCGGTGGTCTGCCGCGGCGCATCGCCGAGCTGGCCGAGGCCAGCCCAGCCGGTCGCGCCGCGAACGCCTGACCGATGGCCGAACGCTGCGTCGCCTTCCCGCCGGTCATCGGCGGCCAGCCGCGCCTATTGATCCTCGGTTCGATGCCGGGCGCGGCCTCCCTGCGGCTCGGGCAATACTATGGGCATCCACGCAACGGCTTCTGGCCGATCATGATGAGGCTGCTCGGGGCACCCGCCGATCTCGACTACGCGGCGCGTTTGGCGGTCCTGATCGCCAACGGCATCGCGCTGTGGGACGTTTTGGCCGAGTGCGAACGACGCGGCAGCCTCGACGCCGGCATCCATCCGGCGAGCATCCGCGTCAACGAGATCGGACGCTTGTTGGGCGCTCACCCGGGGATTCGTCTGATCGCCTTCAACGGCGCCACCGCCGAACGCGAATTCCGGCGGCGCGTGTGGCCCGAGCTCGATCCGACGATGCAGGCGATTGCGACCCGGCGCCTACCCTCGACCAGTCCGGCCCATGCCGGGATGACGCTTGCCGAAAAACGCACGGCTTGGCAGGCCGCCTTGACCACGCGGCGACCCGATAACCAACCCCTGATCGGCGAGTCGTCGCGGGAATCCGGCATCGCCCAGGTGCCGCGTCGCCCCACACCCGACGCGGTTGACAGCCGCCTCCCGGGCCGGAGACGATAAGAAACATCGCCTTTCGACCCCAGGACCACCCGGAGATGCCAACCGCCATCGACTGGTCGGCGATCGACACCGTCTTCCTCGACATGGACGGCACCCTGCTCGATCTGCACTTCGACAACCACTTCTGGCTCGAACACGTACCGCGCCGTTACGCCGACACCAACGGCCTCCAATTTGCCGAGGCGCGCGAGGCGCTGCTCGCCCGCTACCGGGATGTCGAAGGCACGCTAGAGTGGTATTGCGTCGATCATTGGAGCCAGACACTTGGGCTCGATATCGTCATGCTGAAACAGGAGGTCGAGCACCTGATCGCCGTCCACCCGCATGTGCCCGAATTTCTCGCCGCGCTAGCGAACCGAGGCAAGCGCCGGGTGCTCGTCACGAACGCCCACCAAAAATCGCTCGCCCTGAAGCTGGAAAGAACCCGCCTCGCCGGTCATCTCGACCGTGTTGTGTGTGCACACGACCTCGCGGCGGCGAAGGAAACACCGGGATTCTGGGAACGCGTCCAGGCCATCGAACCCTTCGACCCGGAACGGACCCTGTTCGTCGACGACAACGAAACCGTGCTCCAAGCGGCCCGCCTCTACGGTTTTCGCTGGCTCCTCGCGGTGTCGGAACCCGATTCGAAGCGGCCGGTACGGACACTGAACAGCGACATCCCAGCGATCCGCCGCTTCGCCGAACTCCTGCCCGGCCTGCAAGGCCCGCCATCACGGCCCTGAGCGCTCAGGAGGAACTTGCCGGCCCGCGGCACGAGACGCCGCGAAGACGTCTTTGTCGGCTCGACGGCGACCTCCCTCTAACCAATGCCATCGGAGCAGGCTCGCGCTGAGCCGTCGTAACGGGCAACTCGGCGCAATCGGGTGTCGATCTTCGATCCGCAGCGGCGCCGGTTACCCGACGGTCATGGGGATTCGGTCGCCGGTGCGGCCTGCGCCGCCCCACCGGCCGACGACGTCGGCTTGCGTCGCCTCCGGCGCCGTTTTTTCGCAGCCGTGGCCACCTCGACCCCCACCTCGGGTTCGCTGGTCGCGACCTGTTGCTCGGGGGGCGGCGTGTCCCGTTGCACCTCCGGCCGCCCCGGCTCGCCGCGGCGCGCACGCCCGTGCTTGGCCCCGGCGCGCCGCCCAGCGGGACGCTCCTGGCGTTCCAAGCGGTCATGGCGCGGAACGCGCACGCGACTGTTGGGTGCCACCTCGGCCAGCGACCCCGCATCCAGATGGATCATCGGGACCTTGGCACCGATGAAGGCCTCGATATCCGGCAGGCAGAAGGCATAGGTCTCACAGACGAAGCTGATCGCCTCGCCTGCGGCGCCGGCCCGGGCCGTGCGTCCGATGCGGTGGACATAGTCCTCGGCATCCTCGGGCAGATCGTAATTGATGACGTGCGTCACGTCCGGGATGTGCAATCCGCGGGCCGCGACATCGGTCGCCACCAGGATCGGCAACTCGCCCTCGGTGAAGTGGCGCAACAACCGCAACCGCTTCTTCTGCGGCACATCGCCGGACAGGATCGCTGCGCGCAGGCCGTTGCCTTCGAGATAGCCCCAGATCCGCTCGGTCTCGCGTTTGGTGTTGGCGAAGACGATGACTCGGGCGTTCTCGAGCCGCCGCAGGAGCCCGATCAGCAGTGGGATCTTTTCATCGTTGGCGACCATGAAACAGCTCTGCGTAACCCGCTCGGCAGTCACCTGATCCGGTTCGATCTGGACCGGCATCGGGTTGTTCATGTGCTCGTAGGCCAGTTCCGTGACCCGATACGACAGCGTTGCCGAGAACAGCAGACCGAGGCGCTCTTCCGGCGGCGGCATCCGTCGCAGCAAGAACCGGATGTCCTTGATGAAGCCAAGATCGAACATCCGATCGGCCTCGTCGAGGATCACGACCTCGATCCGCCGGAGGCTGAACACCCTTTGTTTCAGGTAATCGATCAAGCGTCCCGGGGTCCCGATCAGGATATCGAGGCCACGGGCCAGATCCTCGCGCTGCTGCTGGTAACCGGTTCCGCCGTACACCAGCCCGACGCGAAACCCGGTGTACTTGGCTAACATCTGGGTATCGCGATGGATCTGGACCGCGAGTTCCCGCGTCGGGGCGAGGATCAGCACGCGCGGATAACAACCCTCGCCCGGGGGCTCGTTGCTGGTTGTCAGCAGGCGCTGCAGCGTCGCGACCAGAAAGGCCGCGGTCTTGCCAGTCCCGGTCTGGGCCTGGCCGGCGACGTCCCGACCGGCCAGGGCCAGCGGCAGCGTCTCGGCCTGAATCGGGGTGCAATGGGTAAAACCGGCCTCATCTAGGGCCTTGAGGATACGAGGGTCGAGGTCGAACTGGTCGAAGCGGCTTTCTGTCAGGTGTGTTTCCGTCATCGAGTGGGATCTGCGGGCTGAGGATAGCGTCGGCCTGATGCCAGGCTTGCAAATTGTCGTCTCTTTAGCTCAAATAGCATCTTACCTAAGGGCCTACTCCAACGCCAATCCAGCCCGACCCGAGAATCGGTCACCGCGGCCAGCGCCGCGGCCTTCCTCGTCATCGGATCCTCGCCGATACGCAAATTTCCAAGCAATGGGAGAGCAACGCAGTGAGTGACAGCATCGTCCACGTGACGGATGACTCTTTCGAACGAGACGTCCTGCAATCGCCCGAGCCGGTGCTCGTCGACTACTGGGCAGACTGGTGCGGGCCCTGCAAGATGATCGCCCCGGTCCTCGACGAGATCGCCAACGAGTACGCCGGTCGAATCCGCGTCGCCAAACTCAATATCGATGAGAATCCGAACACCCCGCCGCGTTACGGCATCCGGGGGATTCCGACACTGATGCTGTTCAAGGATGGGGAGGTCGAGGCCACCAAGGTTGGGGCCGTCTCGAAATCCCAGCTCACCGCTTTCATCGATAGCAATCTCTGATAGCGGGCGGCCGCGAGCCGGCCGATTCGAAGAGCCCGCGCTGACTCTGTCTGTCGGGGTGTCATCGGCACCCCATACCTGGCGGAAAGCCTGTTCCCTGGTCCCGCCGCTCAACCCCTTCCTACGCACGGCAACGCGCGGCGCCGCTGACAACCCTCACCCCGATCCTCTGTTTAGCTGAGATGAACCTAACCGAACTGAAGAAAACCCCTGTTCCCGACCTCGTTGAATTGGCCCAGACGATGGAGATCGAGGGTGTGGGCCGGTCCCGCAAGCAGGATCTGATCTTCGCGATCCTCAAGGCGCAAGCCAAGCGGGGCGAGGACATCTACGGCGATGGCGTGCTGGAGATCCTGCAGGACGGTTTCGGGTTCCTGCGCTCGGCCGATGCCTCGTACCTAGCCGGACCCGACGACATCTACGTCTCGCCGAGCCAGATCCGCCGCTTCGCCTTGCGCACCGGAGACACCATCTCGGGCAAGATTCGGCCACCGAAGGACGGCGAGCGCTACTTCGCGCTACTGAAGGTCGGCGACATCAATTACGACCGGCCCGAGAATGCCAAGACCAAGATCCTGTTCGAGAACTTCACGCCGCTGTTTCCACAGAAGCGGCTCAAGCTCGAGCTCGGCAACGGGAGCACAGAGGACATCACGGCCCGCACGATCGATCTGGTCGCGCCGATCGGCATGGGCCAGCGCGGGCTGATCGTGTCCCCGCCGAAGGCCGGCAAGACGATGATCCTGCAAAACATCGCCCAATCGATCGGCCACAACTACCCGGACTGCTATCTGATCGTGCTGCTGATCGACGAGCGACCCGAGGAGGTCACCGAGATGGCCCGCTCGGTGCGTGGCGAAGTCATTTCGTCGACCTTCGACGAACCGGCGACACGCCACGTACAGGTCGCCGAGATGGTCATCGAAAAGGCCAAGCGGCTCGTCGAACACAAGCGCGACGTCGTGATCCTGCTCGATTCGATCACGCGGCTCGCCCGCGCCTACAACACGGTCGTGCCCTCGTCGGGCAAGGTCCTGACCGGCGGCGTCGACGCCAACGCGCTGCAACGGCCGAAACGCTTCTTCGGCGCTGCGCGCAACGTCGAGGAAGGCGGGTCCCTGACGATCCTCGCAACAGCCCTGGTTGACACCGGCTCACGGATGGACGACGTGATCTACGAGGAATTCAAGGGCACCGGCAACATGGAACTGCACCTCGACCGGCGCATCGCCGAGAAACGCATCTTCCCGGCGATCAACATCAACCGCTCGGGGACGCGCCGCGAGGAACTGCTGATGCACCCCGACGAGCTGCAGAAGATGTGGATCCTGCGCCGGATCCTGCACCCGATGGACGAGCTGGCGGCGATGGAATTTCTCCACGACAAGCTCAAGGCGACCAAGACCAACGGGGAGTTCTTCGACTCGATGCGTGGCTAGGCGAGCCACGCGAGCCATTCAGCGGGCACCGGCCAACGCCGCGACGGAACGCCGCCGGAGCCGGCGACCGGCCCCAGCTTTGCTGTCCGCTATCCGCGCGGCTCGCTCTGCGCCTTGCCCCAGCTATCGCGCAGGCCCACGGTCCGATTGAAACAGAGCCGTCCGGCGCGGGAATCCTGGTCGACGACGAAGTAACCCTCGCGCTCGAACTGAAAGCCTTGGCCAGGCTGCGCGTCGGCCAGGGCCGGTTCGACTAGCGCATCAAGAACCCGGACCAGGGACGCCGGGTTGAGATCGTCGCGAAAATCCGTCTCGCCGCTGCCCGGCTCCGGCACGCGGAATAGGCGATCGTACAACCGCACCTCGGCCGGCACGGCCGTGGCCGCCGGAACCCACTGAATCACGCCCTTGACCTTGCGCCCGGCCGGGTTGGCCCCGAGTGTCGCCGGATCGTAGCTCGCATGCAGCTCGACCACCTGACCGGAGGCGTCCTTGATGACCTGGTCGCAACGGATCACATAGGCCTGGCGCAGACGCACCTCGCCGCCGGGTACCAGACGCTTGAACCCCTTCGGCGGATCTTCGGCGAAGTCCTCGCGGTCGATGTAGAGTTCCCGGCCGAAGGGGACCGTCCGCTGCCCCATCGACGCCTCCTTCGGGTGATTGGGCGCCGTGAGCATCTCACTGCCATCCGCCGGGTAATTCTCGATCACGACCTTCACCGGCCGCAGGACCGCCATGCGCCGCGGGGCGGTGGCGTCGAGGTCCTCGCGGATCGCGCTCTCGAGCATCGCCATCTCGACCAGATTGTCGGCACGGGTCACGCCGATGCGTTCGCAGAAGGTGCGGATCGCGGCCGGCGTGTAGCCACGCCGCCGCAGCCCGGCGATCGTCGGCAACCGCGGATCGTCCCACCCGGCGACATGCCCTTCGTCGACCAGCAGGGTCAAGCGGCGCTTGCTCATAACCGTGTACTCGAGGTTCAGACGACTGAATTCGATCTGACGCGGCCGGCTGGGCACCGAGACGTTCGCGACACACCAGTCGTAGAGCGGGCGGTGATCCTCGAATTCCAGCGTGCACAGCGAATGCGTGATCCCCTCGAGCGCATCCGAGAGCGGGTGCGTGTAGTCGTAGGTCGGGTACAGGCACCACTCGCGCCCGGTCTGGTGGTGGATGACGCCGTGGCGAATCCGGTACAGCACCGGATCGCGCAGGTTGATGTTCGGCGAGGCCATATCGATGCGCGCGCGCAGGGTCCGGGTGCCGTCCGGGAATTCGCCGGCGCGCATCCGCCGGAACAGGTCGAGGTTTTCGGCAACCGGCCGATCACGGGAGGGGCTGTCGCGGCCCGGAACCGTCAAGGTGCCACGGTACTCGCGGATCTGATCCGCGGTCAGGTCGCAGACATAGGCCAGACCCTTCTCGATCAGCTCGACCGCGAACCCATAGAGCTGCTCGAAATAGTCCGACGCGAAGTAGAGTCGGTCGCCCCAATCGTAGCCGAGCCAGCGGACGTCCTGCTGGATGGCGTCGACGAACTCACGGTTCTCCTTGTGCGGATTGGTGTCATCGAAGCGCAGGTTGCAGGTGCCCGGGAAGTCTTCGGCGAGCCCGAAATTCAGCACGATCGATTTAGCGTGCCCGATATGCAGATAACCATTCGGCTCGGGCGGAAAACGGGTCGCGATCCGCGCATGACGGCCGGTCGCGAGATCCTCGGCGATGATCTGGCGAATGAAGTTGGTCCTGGCGGGAACGGCTTGTTTGGACATGGCGAAAGCGGCTCGTCGGTGACGGAATCAGGATGTGTAAATTGTAGCGGGATGGTCGCGCGTCCGGCGACGGTCGCCGCGATAGCGCCGAAGCCGGTGCGCTCCCGATCGGACACATCGCGGAACCGGCGCGCCGCTCGTGGCCGAACGGGGTGCGGCGCGCGTCAATCCTGCGCCGTGCGCCGATCGATGTAATCCAGGGCCTTGTCGATGCGGCGCAGTGTCGCGTCCTTGCCAACCAAGTGCAAGGTGATGTCGATGCCCGGCGAAGCGGCCCGTCCGACCACGGCGACTCGCAGCGGCTGTGCGACCTTGCCCAGGTTGACGCCGAGCTCGCTGGCGACACCTTCGCAGACCCGCCCGAGCGCCTCGGGCGTCCAATCCTCGTAGGCCATCAGCTCGAAAGCGGTGCGCAGGCGCGCGAGGCCCTCGCGGGCCACCGGCCGCAGGTGCTTCTTCGCCGCGCCTTCGTCGTAGACGTCGAAGTCGCGATAGAAAAAGGTACTGATCTCGGCCAATTCGACCAGGGTCTTGGCCCGCGCCGCCTGCGCCTCGACGACGGTGGCCAGATCTGGTCCCGTGGACGGGTCGATGCCGAGCCGACCGATCTGAGGACTCAGCAGTTGCGCGATCCGTTTGGGATCGCCGTGCTGAATGTAATGCTGGTTGAGCCAGGCGAGCTTTTCGGTATTGAAGCTCGATGCGGCCTTGTTGACCTCGCCGATGTCGAACAGCTCGATCATCTCTTGGATCGAGAAGATCTCCTGATCGCCATGAGACCAGCCGAGCCTGACCAGGTAGTTCAGCAGGGCCTCGGGCAGGAAACCGGCCTCGCGGAACGCGATGACGCTGACCGCCCCATGGCGTTTGGACAGACGCGCGCCGTCGTCGCCGAGGATCATCGGAACGTGGGCGTAGCTCGGCGGCTCGTGGCCGAGGGCGCGCAGGATATTGATCTGGCGGGGCGTGTTGTTCAGGTGATCGTCCCCGCGAATGACATGGGTGATCCCCATATCGAGATCGTCGACGACAACCGACAGATTGTAGGTCGGCGCCCCATCCGAGCGGCGGATGATCAGGTCATCGAGCTCGGCATTGCTGAAGGCGATGCGACCGCGGATCAGGTCGTTGACGACGACGACACCGTCCGTCGGGTTGCGGAAGCGCACGACATGGGGTTGATCCGGCCCGACCTCCTTGGGACGACAATGCCCGTCATAGCGCGGCTTCAGCCGTTGCGCCATCTGGCGCTCGCGCAGATCCTCGAGCCGCTCCTTCGGGCAGTCGCAGCGATAGGCCAGTCCCTTGGCCAACAGCTCGTCGATGACGGCGTTGTAGCGCTCGAAGCGCTCGGTCTGGAATAACGGGCCCTCGTCGTAATCCAGGCCGAGCCACGTCATGCCTTCGAGGATCGCGTTAACGGACTCGGCCGTCGAGCGCTCGAGATCCGTGTCCTCGACACGCAACACGAAGCGTCCGCCGTGCTTGCGCGCGTAGAGATAGTTGAAGAGGGCGGTGCGGGCACCACCGACGTGCAGGTAGCCGGTCGGCGACGGAGCGAAACGGGTGCGAACGGTCATGCGGGATCCTTAAGAATCAACTCAGAGGTTGTAAAAATTCCCGGCCATCGCGAGGGCGCTCCCAGGCGTGGCCAGCCAGGCGCGGGGTGCACGAAGTCGGGGAACACACAGGGGGCATGTGACCCGAATTCGGGCGCCGCCGCCACACCTCTAGGCACGTCTGACGGCATCCGCAAGTAGGTCGGGGACTATTCACAACCTCTCAGTGTGTCGATGGCCAAGCGGCCATTGTCGCTTCCCGGAGGAACGAATGCCAAACCCTGGCTCGGTCGTGCATCGCCGGGCCAAAGCGGATCAGTCGGGCCCCGATCGTCGCCGGGCGGTGCGCCCAGTTCGCAGCGGCGCTGGTCCGCTCGCGGCTCGCGTCGGGGGCGTTCGGGGTCGCGCGGCCGCGGCGCGATCGAACACCCGCGGCCGTCCCGAACGCGATTGGCGCACCGGTTCGATCGGTTCCAATCCGGCCAAGGTCATGAGCCCGGCGATCTCGTCGCCGTCGAGCTCGCGCCAATGGCCGGTGAACAGGCGTGGGCCAAGCTCGATCGGACCGTAACGCACGCGGATCAGTCGGCTAACCTGGCAACCTGCCGCTTCCCACAGACGCCGCACCTCGCGATGACGCCCCTCGCGCAGCACCACATGGAACCATTGGTTCGCACCGCGTCCGCCTGCCTCGGCGATCCCGTCGAACCGCGCTGGGCCATCGTCGAGCTGGACCCCTTCGATGAGGCGGCTCAGGGCCTCCGGCGGGACCGCGCCGAGGATTCGCACCGCGTACTCGCGTTCGATCTGGTGCGACGGATGCATCAGCCGATTGGCCAGTTCCCCGTCGGTCGTGAAGAGGATCAGCCCCGAGGTGTTCAGATCGAGCCGGCCGACCGCGATCCATCGCCCTTGATGGGGCCGCGGCAGCCGGCGAAAGACGGTCGGCCGCCCTTCCGGGTCGTAGCGCGTGACCAACTCACCCTCGGGCTTGTTGTAGGCGATCACCTGCGGTCGTTGGGCGACCGGATCACGGCGGTGCCCAGCGGTCAGGTCGCGGCCATCGACACGGATTCGGTCGGCTGAGGTCACCCGATCGCCGAGCTTCGCCAGGTGCCCGTTCACCCGCACTCGGCCGGCCGTGATCCAGCCTTCGATCGTTCGGCGCGAGCCCAACCCGAGATCGGCCAGAACCTTCTGAAGACGCACTCCAGGCTCCGACGCCGCCAGCGGCGTCGGTTTGGGGGGTGGCACACGCCGCCCTTTCATCGCCCCCTCCGCGACCGGGCGCCGAGCACGGGCACGCCCTGCCCCCTAGCAGCAATTCCAAACCAGGCTACCAGCCGATCGATCATCACAGGTTACCGAAATTCATCAGACCCGAACCACGGCGGTCGGGGCATCTGATGACGAGCATAGCCCCGCCGCCGCGGTCCGTCCATCATCGACCGCCCGAGCCGTGGTCCGGATGCGGTAAAGTTGCGCGAATCGGACACCCAGATCGAGCGAGGCGACCCGGATGGATGACTTTTCGATTGGCTTGGCGCTGTTCAATTTCCTGCCGATCCTGTTCTGGGCGGCCGCCTTCGTAGCACTGGCCCACCTGGTCGGCCTGGGTGCCCCCGGTCACATCTGGCTGGTCTGGGTCGGCGGTGGTCTGGTCGTGCTCGGCGGCCTCACCAAGGCGACCTGGAAGCTGATCGTCGCAGTCTCGGGGCCAGATCTCGTCTGGCTGTCGAACGCGCTCTTCCCGCTGCTCGGAGCCGGCTTCGTGTTGCTCGCGGCCGGCGTCTGGGGCGGCCTGCGAGGACTCGCGGGGCGGATGCCTGGCCCCTCTCTGTGGTTGGCGCCGACGGTTTTGATCATCGCCGCCCTCGCCGCGGCCGCCTGGCGAACCTGGGGGCTCGAGATCACACGGGGCTGGTTCCTGCCGCTGATGATGCTGACGAGCCTCGGCAACCTGGGCCTCAGCCTATTGCTGATCGCGACGACGCTGCGGCGCCGTCTATGGCTGGCCGCGACGCTGTTCATCGCGAACGTCGCGATGATCTTCGCGCTGCAACCGATTGCAGTGATGGAGCCCAAGACGGTCGCGGTGCATTGGCTCGAACAATCGTTGACCGCCTTGGGGACGGCCGGCTTCGCGCTGGCGGCTTGGCTGTTGTACCGCGCTGCGCGCGGTTCAGGGACCGCGACGCGCGATGCCTGACCGGGCCAAACGCAGCCTCAGCGGCCGGCCTGCTCCAACGCCGCAATCCGCTGCTCGAGCGGCGGGTGACTCATGAATAGGGCCTTCAGGCCATTGCCGATCCCACCCGAGATCCCGAACGCGGCGAACTCGCCGGCTGGCAGATCACGCGGTTCATGCTGGCGCTGCAAGGCCCGCAGCGCGGCGATCATCTTCTGGCGCGAGGCCAGCTCGGCACCACCGGCATCGGCTCGGAACTCGCGATAGCGTGAGAACCACATCACGATCATGGTCGCGAGAATCGATAGCAACACCTGCGCGACGATCGACACAATGAAATAGGCCGGCCCGTGCCCCTGCTCCGTCTTGAACACGATGCGATCGACCAGGTGGCCGATGACGGTCGCCAGGAACACGACGAAGGTGTTGACGACACCCTGAATCAGCGTCAAGGTGACCATATCGCCGTTCGCAACATGACTGACCTCGTGCCCGAGGACCGCCTCGATCTCGTCTTGCGACATCTGACGAACCAGTCCGGTACTGACCGCGACCAGCGCATCGTTGCGGTTCCAGCCGGTGGCGAAGGCGTTCGGGTCGGGCGAATCGAAGACCCCGACCTCGGGCATCTGGATGCCGGCATCGCGCGCCTGGCGAGCGACCGTATCCATCATCCAGCGCTCGAACTGGGTCGTCGGCTGGCTGATGATCTGCACCCCCATCGAGCGCTTGGCCATCGTCTTGGACAGAAACAGCGAGATCAGCGCCCCGGAAAAACCCACGAGCGCGGCGAAGATAAGCACGGCGGTCAGGTTCAAATCGACGCCGCTATCCTGCAGGAGGCCCTCGAACCCGAACAACCGAAAGATAATGGTAATGACCAACAAGACGGCGAAGTTGGTCGCCACGAACAACAAAATGCGTTTCATGGTGTGAACTCCGAAGAATCGGGGTATAGAGATCAGGCCGGTTCCAGCTCGCGCGGTGGCCGTGAACGGGATTTGGCCCGGCGTGAATATCGACGAGGATAGTGTGGGCATTGTAGCGAAAAAAAAGACTGGACAAGCGTCTTTCGACCCTATATTCTTCCGGGTCTGATTTCGACGGGGCCATAGCTCAGCTGGGAGAGCGCAACACTGGCAGTGTTGAGGTCGGCGGTTCGATCCCGCCTGGCTCCACCAAGGTCGAGTACCCGGTCGCCTAGACCGGTTTTTTTTGACGTCGCTCGACGGCCTCCGTCCCCATCGTCTAGAGGCCTAGGACACCGCCCTTTCACGGCGGCAACCGGGGTTCGAATCCCCGTGGGGACGCCATCTTCGCTTCGGCATCGAACAGGTGTGGGCGCACGGAGCGCTCCGTCGCCAGGCGGCTATCCTGTGACCCGCCCAGACCGGCTCGGACCCACAAGCTGCAGGAGCACCCGCCCTGCCCCGCCAGCGACAGCCTTTTCCGCACCATCTTACCGCAAACCGTCATCGCCATAGGTCGTCGCATCCCGACCTGACGCATGCGCCCCCCGGCGTCGCGCGTATCGGTGATCAGGCTATCCCTCCGATTTCCGGGATCACCGGGTTCGGCAGCGCTCCAGGTCGAGCTCTCCACCGGGCAGAGCGGCCAAATTCATCCGCTCGGCGCGACTCTTCGACCGATTCCTCACCGCCACTGCGGCCGACAGCGAATCCCGAGCCGAGGACACGCTCTTGACCAAGCGGCTTTCTCGGCTATAGTTGCTTATCAGCAGAAAATCTTGATGCGCGCATAAAGGAAATTTATCAATAGGCGATAAACGACGACCTGGAGGCAATGGACGATGATCACACCAAGCCTTGGCACTGAGAGCCCTCCCCGCCAGTTACCACTCGATGCCGACGGTTTCGTCGTCGATCCGCAACTGTGGAGCCCCGGCATGTCGCGAGCCATCGCGCGGCGGGACAACTTGCGTCTTACTCCGGAGCACTGGCAGATCATCTATTCCTTGCGCGAACACCACTTGGCCTCCGGTTCCATCCCCCCCGTTTCCCACATCTGCCGAGGCCAGGGCCTCGACCGGCACGCCGTGCGCCGTCTTTTCGGTTCATGCCGAGAAGCCTGGCGCGTGGCGGGATTGCCCAATCCTGGTACAGAGGTGCTGACCTACATGAACTGAGGTCATTCGATTCCCCACCCGCGATCCGCCGAGGGGAAAAGATAGACCCATGACCTCCGATTCACCCTCGACCACGCATGTCTATCTGGTGGGCGGCGGCATTGCCGCCCTTGCGAGCGCTGTCTACCTAGTCAAGGACGCTGGCATTCCCGGGCCGAACATCCTGATCCTGGAACAGGACAAGGTCATCGGCGGCGCCCTCGATGGGCATGGCGATGTGGACACCGGCTTTCTCATTCGCGGTGGCCGCATGCACGAACGGAGGTTCGTCTGTTATTGGGATCTGCTCTCGCACATCCCCTCGGCCACCGATCCTGCCAAGAGCGTGACCGAGGAAACCTTCGCATTCAATGAGCTCTTGGTCTCCTGCGCCCACTCCCGGCTGCTGCGGGGTGCCGAGATCGTCGATGTGTCCTCGTTCGGACTTGGCCCACGCGACAAATGGGATCTCGCGCGACTCTCAGTGGCCCCAGAGAAATCGCTCGGCAACAGGCGCATCCAAGACTGGTTCCAGCCCGCCTTCTTCGATACCAACTTCTGGCGGCTATGGGAATCGATGTTCGCCTTCCAGGTCTGGAGCAGCCTCGTGGAGATGCGGCGCTATTCCCTGCGCTTCATGCACCTCTTCCCCGGCCTCCACGAACTGCGCGACATCCTTCGAACCGTGTATAACCAGTACGACTCCGTCATCCTTCCACTGCAAGCCTGGCTCCAAACGCAGGGTGTAGCCTTTTCGCTGGAGACACAGGTCGTGGATATCGACTTCCGCCTCGAAGGCACACGGAAGACGGCGACGGCCATCCACTGCATCGAGGACGGCGTCCCCCGCACGATCTCATTGGGCGAGCAAGACTATGTCTTCGTCACCAACGGTTCGATCGTCGAGAGCTCCGCGGTCGGCTCGATGACCCGGCCGGCCGAGTTGAAGGGCAAGGAAACCGCCGGCACCTGGACATTGTGGGAGCGGATCGCCGCGAAGGACCGCGCATTCGGCCGACCGGGTGTCTTCTCGGATCGCATCGACCTCCAGAAGTGGGAGTCCTTCACCGTGACGCTCCGGGATCCCACCTTTCTGCGCCACCTCTCGACCGCCTATGGTTACATTCCAGGCATCAGCGGACTGATGACGATCATCGATTCGCCGTGGCTCCTGTCGCTGGTGATCGCCGCGCAACCGCACTTCGCCAATCAGCCCCCGGGTGTCGAGATCTTCTGGGGATACGGCCTGTATCAGGACAGGCTCGGCACCTTCGTCAAAAAGACCATGCAGGATTGCACGGGCGCCGAGATTCTGACCGAACTCTTCGGGCATCTGCGCATCTCCGAACAGATGCGTCCCGTGATGGAGGCACAGAGAATCAACTGTCTGCCGGTCATGATGCCGTTTATCGATAGCGTCTTCATGCCACGATCGCCGGGAGATCGTCCGCGGGTAGTCCCAGAGGGTGCGACCAACTTCGCGTTCCTCGGCCAGTTCACCGAAATCCCCGACGACTGTGTCTTCACCGTCGAGTATTCGGTGCGATCAGCACAAACCGCCGTTTACACGCTGTTCCACACGGGGAAGCGCGTTCCGCCTGTCTACTTGGGTGGCCGAAAGCTGAAGTCGCTGGTCCAAGCCGTGCTCGCCATGAATCGATAGCCGCAACGCTCCCGTCGCCTGGTTCATCGGCACAGAATCCGGCCATCGCGCAACCCGGCCGAGGCGAGGTCAGCCGGACACAGCCCCTTCCACCCGCCCACTCCGGATCGCCCACGGTCCCAATCGCAACCCGAGACCGCTCGAGAGGCGCCGACCTGTCGGCGGGACCCGGTAGCGCTTGTGGAGGGTGGAATCCAACGCAGCTCCGAGCATGCGCTCGGTCCGCGACCTGGATTGCTGGAACATATCCTTTCCTAGATTTGACATTCTTCCGCCCCAGACAGGGCTAAGTCACCGACTTGTATTTTTTGCTAGAAATCTTCTCGCGTCTTTTTCGGCGGTTGCGTTCGCTGTACGCGATGTAGTGCCACAAAAGGGCACCTTGAGAAATTCAAGGTGCCCGCGCGGGGCAAGGATGCGCCGCCATTTTCAGTCGCCTAAGCGACTGAAAATGAAGCGAAGCGGAAATCGCATTTTCGCCTCGCGTCTTGAAAGGTTGCCCGGATAGCAGTTTTTCAAGGTCCCCAAAAGTGCCGTGACTCATTGAAGTGCCGCTTGTGCCACGCTGCGGTCGTATCATTACCCACATCTCCGCTGCCCTTGGTCGCCAGGCGGCGCAAGTTACTTGGCCGGCCGAACTGGCCGGCCAGGGCTGCGCCAGTCCTCCGGCCCTACGCTCAAATCAACAGCTCAGAGCTGTGGCGATAGCGTTCGCGACGCGCGCGTCGGACAGATAGCCGCGGATGCTATGGGAGTCCCAACCATTGCGCAGGTCGGTCAGGTTCTCGATGCCGATCGCGAAGGGCGGCACAAGTCCCCGCCCGAGACCGACCACATCGTCGGGATCGATGGCATTGAGCCACCGCCGAACGGCGCTGGGTTGCCGCAGGGGTGGCCCGAGCTGGCGCTGGACCGAGGCGAGCGGCAGCGGCGAACCAAGCGTGACGTAGAGGCGGGTATCGGTCGCGTTATTGCGTAACAGATCGAATGTGACGACGCTGCCGAGCGAGTGGCCGATCACGATCTGCGACCCATGACCGGTCAGCGCCGGCTTGACCAGGGCGTCGATCTCGTCTTTTGCGCCTATCCCGCGGAAATAGGTGTTCGCCTCCTTGACGAAGCGCATGACGAAGTCACCGGTGCCAGGTGACCAGCGTTCGATCAGTGCGAGTGTCGGCAGCAGTGCCCGGACGCCGGGCGTCATGGTGGTGACGTCCAGATCCGCGGCCGCTTCGACGTCAGCGGTGTCGACGCCCAAACCGGCCGCGATCTCGCCAACCAACGACTCGGCGAACTCGACATCGGCATCCGGGACGCCGGTAGCGCTTTGTGCGACGGCGTCTCGCACCGTCATATCGCGGTCGCGGGTCAACTCAGCGAGACGCTTGCCGTAAAAGGGCGCGACGACATCGCAGCCGGCCAGTAGACCCGGCTTGTTGATCGCGCGCTCGATGAAATTGGCCCAGTCGCGGGCGATCCATTCGCTACTGTTGGACTGGTTGTTGATGCCGTGGACGAAGACGATCCTCATCG
Source organism: Thioalkalicoccus limnaeus (assembly GCF_041197575.1). Classification (NCBI taxonomy): domain Bacteria; kingdom Pseudomonadati; phylum Pseudomonadota; class Gammaproteobacteria; order Chromatiales; family Chromatiaceae; genus Thioalkalicoccus; species Thioalkalicoccus limnaeus. The sequence goes on from NZ_JBDKXB010000015.1 coordinate 73,132, forward strand.
ACGCGAACCTCCGCTTCGGTTGCGACAATAAACTGTTCCGCTGCTGCCCCCGCTAAGCCGACGAAAGGCAACGATGGCACGCATTGCTGGCCGAGTCCGACGAGACCTGGCAACGCCTGGACCTGGGCCTCGCCGAGCAGCCGCCAACCGGCAGCCAGCACCGGGGCTATGCCGAAGCCCCGTCCGGCGTGGATACGCCTGCTCAGCAGCATGAGATCGAACGGCAGCCCGCCATAGACCTGCTCGAATCCGTCGGCCAGTGCCGCGACCTGCCGCCAATCGCCAACCGCATCGGCCAGATAGCCCCGCACGACCGCGGCGATCGGTTGGCGGGCGACCGTAGCGACGATCTCGCGCCCGACCAGTGCCGAACCCGCCTCGGCGGCGGCCACGAGCCGGTCGTCGGCGAGACGAATCAGCAGATCGAGTGTGGCCGCGGCATCGTCGGCGTTCGCGTCGGGCGTTCGCCACGCGATCGCGAGCGGGCCCTGCACGGACTCGGTCGGGTTCAGATACAGCATGGTCGTGCAGCCAGGCAGTGTGTACAGGGGGACGACCAGGCCGGTAGCGAGCCTCGCCCCGACCAGGTCCGGCCCGTGGCGGAGCACCATCGCATCGTCTTGTCCAAGCCCGCCGACGATCGCCAGGTCGGCGGCGATCAGCCGAGGCTCGGCGTCGTGAGCGAGGCCCGCGAGCGCGGCGGCCACCGGTGTCGCCTGACGCATCGGCGGCCGACGAAGCTGCTCGGCGATCTGGCGCCGGCGCTTGCTGGCAGCACGCCGGTCGCCAAACCGGCCGGCGGCAGCGCGGAGCTCATCCATAGCACGGGTCGCGAGTCGCCCGGCGCCGCCCTCCGCCGTCGAAGTTTCGATGGCAATCCCGCCCCTGCTGATGGCCTTCGAAAGCGAGGACGCGCGCTGCGCCCAGTCTCCGCTCGCGGATGAAGCGACTTGCGCCTCGGTGTCAAGATCGGCGACCGCTTGGCGAATCGCAGCCGTCGGATCTGGCAAACTGGGCGGTGTAAAGCCAGCGAGCGGCAGGGTGGCATACAGGTCGTTCGGTGCCTGAAAAGCACCTTGCGCACCCGGTTCGACGCGTAGCTGATAACGCGCTGCGATGCTTGGGACCTGTTGACGGACAAAGGACACCAGATCGTGCGTACGTACTGCATCGGCTGTCGTGTCCTCCGCACCGGAAAGCGCCCTCAGCAAGGCCCCGGAGAACAGGCAGATCGGTGCTTGGGAGGTATCGCCGCGCAGCATGAAGGCCGGCAGCCCTTCGCTTGAGGCATCGTAAACATCGACGTCGACGGGGCGCCGCCGCGCGAAAGCGCATTGGTTGATCACCCCGCTCCCCTTGACCCGGGCCGTCCGCGCCGAATCGAACTCGCTGCAGGCATCAATGACCAACGTGAGTCGCGCCAGCGGGTAATCGCACAGGCGCTCTCTGAATTCGGACAGCGCGATGGCCTCATCCCCATTAACCGCCCAGTTGCTCAGCAGCAACAGGCGCTCGAAGCCACGAATGAAACCATGCCCGGCGAAGTGAACCAGCAGGTGGTCGATGATGCGGGTCTGATCGGACAACACCGGGTTGATCGCTGCTCCCAGCCGCGCCACTGTAAGAGGCTCATCCTCGTCGCTCACGAGATGGGTCTCGAACCCGGCGGCATTGCCCCAGTCGGCCAGCGCCCGTGCGACCGTCAACGTTCCAGGCAGCCGTGCGGCTCCACGGGCCTCAGCCACAGCGATTGAGATCAGCACCTTGTCCGCGCTCACCCCGGCCACCCCTGGGATCGATCAACCATTTGCGCGCCTTCGGCACACCACAGTCGTCTGTGCGGCCGATGCTCCAAAGTATAGACGTTCCGCGTGACACCAGCAGGCTACGAGCGCGGCGATGGCCATGGCGGGCCTCTGGGAACGCTGGAAGGATCCGCATGGCGTGCAGGTCATCGAGTCTTGCACCATCCTCGTGACCTTCGCCAGCAAGCGCCTGGAGCCGATCCACGACCGCATGCCGATTCTGCTCGGCCCGGATGCCTTCGCGACCTGGCTCGACCCGAAGAACGATGATCGGGGGTTGGTGGAAAGGGTATGGGAACCGGCCGGCTGATAGGCGCTACCTCCTACGCGACGGATACCATGGCGCGCATGTATTAACAGCCTATACTGCCGGGCATGATTGCGGTGCGGCTGGTGGGTGGTCTGGTATCGGCCACTTCCGGTCACTGGCCACACCGCACCCTGCGTCTGCTGCATCCTGCTACCCGTCACCCGCCGTCCGGCGAACGACGGACCGGTCACGAGCCTTTGCAGTCGCTGACCACGCTCTCGGGACTGGCGGCTTGTGTTGGCGTGGGGGCCGTAAGTTGGGTGTGGATGACTGCTACGGCACCTTGGCAATCCAGGGATCGATGGCGGTCACGCCCGCAGCAACGAAGTCGCTGGGATCTCGCGTCACCACCGCCAGGCCATGTCGGGACGCCGTGGCTGCGATCAGGACGTCCGGGTGGCTGAACGTATGCCCAGCCTTTGGACCGGCCTCGATGATGAGACGCCAATCCAGCAGGATGTCTTCGGTGATGGCCAACACCCGGTGCGTGAACATGGGCCTGAGGCGATGGTCCAGCCATTGTCTGAGCTCGGCGCGACGGGCTGGTTCGGATACCAATTCGATTCCGAACCGGATCTCCGCAAAGGTCACCTCGCTGACAAAGAGACGATCCAGGGGTTGCGCGCTGACGAAGTCAACGACGGCGGGTGACGGCTGCTTTCGCCGTAGCTCCGAGAGCACATTGGTATCCAGCAGCCAACCACTCACAGCGTCACGGCCCGAACTGGCCCCTTGACCTTCGGGTGCTCGAAGACGACATCTCCGAGTGGCGAGTCCGCCATGAGATCCACCAGGGCGCGGCCAGTGGGTTGTCCCCGCAGACGAACGTAATCCTCCGCCGAGAGGACGACGGCCCGTTCTTCCCCATTGACGGTCACATGCTGGGGTCCACATTCGACTGCCCGGCGAACGACTTCACTAAACCGAGCCTTGGCTTCCTGAATCTGCCAGAAGCCTGTCTCATCAGGGCGAGATGCTTGCTGTACTCGGCGAGAGCTCATGAGTTCGACTCCAAGGCGGTCAGGCTGACTAGACTCTAGCCCCGAGATGCCTGTCCCGCAAGTGCTCTTTACGTTGTGGTCTGCGAGCGGCCGCTTTGGGCACGACGGCGACCCCTTGGGGATCAGAAGTGGGTAGCCGTGCCTGGTCGACTCTGGGCCATCGCGATACTTGCCCCCAGTGACCGCTGATGGGGCACTTCGGACGCTGGCGACGGCACCGACAGTGTCGGGATCGGGTCGCCAGCCGTCACTGCGGCGGATGCCCCTTGTGTGAATCCGGTCCCGTCCCCGCCCGCTGCGCGCGGGCGAGGAGCAGGCGCTGTTCGGCCGCGTTGCCCGAGTGTTCGGCGGCCAGCCGGAACGCAACCGCAGCCGCCGCCCGCTCGCCGCAGCGTTCCAGCAGGTCGCCGCGCACCGCGTGTAACGGGACGTAGCGGGCAAGTGCCCGAACATCGAGTTCGGCGTCGAGTCGGGCCAGCACCCGCGCCGGATCGTCGAGCTGGGCGGCCGCCCGGGCTTCGTGGATGCGGGCGGCCGGCGATCCGGTGCTCGCGAACAAGGTCGCGTAATGCGCCGCAATCTGCCGCCAGTCGGTGGCGGCGAAGGTTGGTGCGGTCGCATGGCAGGCGGCGATCGCGGCCTGAAGGCGAAACGGCCCCGGTGCGATATCCGGTCCGGCATCGGATTCCCGATTGGGGTCCGGATCCCGGGTTCGGGCGAGCCTGTTGGCGCGCGCCAGTGCGGCGAGGCCACGGCGGATGCCGCCGCGATCCCATTTTCGGCGATCCTGATCCTCGAGCAACACCGGGTGACCCTGTTCATCCATGCGCGCGGCCAGCCTTGCGCCGTGCAGCTCGATCAATGCGAGCAGAGCCTGTGTCTCGGCGTCATCGGCGGCGGCCTGGGCCAGTATGCGCGCCATTCGCAGGGCCATGTGGCAGAGGTCGGGCTGCGCCCATTCGGCGCCCTGGCTCGGGACGTGGCCCTCGGTGAAGATCAGGTAGATCACTTCGCGCACCGAACCGAGGCGTTCGCGGCAGTCGGCCGCGGATGGCATTTCGAAGCGGATCCTCGCCTCCGCGAGCGTGCGCTTGCCGCGCACGATGCGCTGCGCGATGGTCGCCTCGGGAACCAGAAAGGCGCGCGCCAGCGCAGCGTTGTCCAGCCCGCCGATGATGCGCAGCGCGAGCGCGCAGCGGGTGTCGGGGGAGAGGGTCGGGTGGCAGGCGATGAACAGCAGGGCCAGCGCGTCGTGGCGGGCGTCGTCGCGGCATTCCGGCGTTGAACCCGCGAAATGGCTGCGCGCGATTTCGCGACCGTAGTCGCCGAGCAGCGCATCGCCCCGCTGTTCACGCCGCAGGTGATCGATCGCACGGTTGCGCGCGGTGCGCAGCAGCCACGCCGTCGGATGCTCGGGCACGCCCCGCGTCGGCCAGTGCTCCAGCGCGGCGATCAGTGCGTCCTGTGCGGCGTCCTCGGCGCGTTGGAAATCGCCGGTCCAGCGGGCCAGTGCCGCAACGATGCGTCCCGCATCGAGACGCCAGATCGCCTCGATCCGGCGCAGAACCTGCGACCCGCCAGCCGGATCGCCGGAGTCGTCCCCGAGGGGATCGATGCGGTTGCCGTCGGTCACCGTTCCACCCATACTCCGAAGCCGCCCCAGAACATACGCCGGCTGTCGACCGGTGTTTCGCTTTCCGGCATCTTCTGCGGACAAGGCAGGCGCGGGTCGGCCATGACGGCGGCGTTGACACGGTCGCGCTGCTCGCGCGATGCATAGCGGATCCACGAGAACACGACCGTTTCCCCGTCGCGCGCGTGCACGCTACGCGGAAACGAGCTGACCTCGCCGGGCGCCACCTCGTCGGCGACGCATTCGACGACCTCCAGCGCGCCGCACTCGCGCCAGATCTGCGCGGCCAGGTCGGCTTGCTTGCGGTACTCCTCCAGTCGGTCCTGCGGACCTGGAATCACATCACCATCGACGTAGCTCATGGGGCGTCTCCTCGCGGGTGGGGTGGGTCGGATGGGTCGGGCTTGAGCGCGTAACGCAGCTCGACCAGCTCGGCGCCTAGGCGGCGCAGACCAAGCAGTCGCAGCGAGGGGCCGAACAGGCGACGCGGGAACAGCGGCTTGCCGCGCCCGAGCGTGGCCGATCCGATCTGGACGACCATCTCATCGAGCAGACCGGCATCGTGGAACTGCCCTGCCAGCTCGCCGCCTCCGACGATCCAGACGTTGCCGGCCCCGGCGGCGCGGCGCATCTCCCGATGCACGGGGCTTACGTCGCCGCGCACGAAGCGCAGGTCGGCGCCGTCGATCCGTGGCAGGCCGCGCGTCGTGAACACCCAGGTCGGCTGCGTGTAGGGCCACGGTGATCCGGTCTCCGCGGCCACCTGCTCGGGATTGTGCAACAGCCATTCGTAGGTAGCGGAGCCCATGGCCAGCGCGCCGACGCCGGCGATGAACGTGGCGTAACCCGAATCGCTGCCTTTTTCTCCTTCGAGCGAAGTCCCGAGTGCAAAGAGCCAGGCAAGGGAGTCCTCCTCGGTGGCGAGAAAGCCGTCGAGGCTGCCGGCGGTGTAGTAGATCGTCTTCATCGCGAAGGACCCCGGACACCGTGGCGCCGCAGCACGGCGTTGCGGTCTTGCCTATCGGCCATCGTACACCGCTTGCAGCGCAGCGAGATCGAGCTTCTTCATCTTAAGAGCAGATTGAACGACACCAGATCGCAGTCGCCCGACGGCGCATCATGCAGTGTGCTGACGTTCGTGATGCTGGAGTCGGGGAAGACCGCGCAATGGAAACGGGCGGCTTCCCTGGCTTCCTTGTCGAACCAGAGGTGTGGAACGATCTTTTGCTGGCTCTCGGCCATTGTATTTCTCCTCTTGTCGATCACGGGTTGCCGGCGCAGTGCGCCGCGCGGGCGGTCTGTTCACTCGGGAGGGGTGAGGGGCAAGCCCCGAGGTGCGCCGGAGGAATCCGCGACGGGCAGGTCAAAGTGCAGCACGTCTTCGCGCTGGCCAAGCCCGCTGTAGAGCGCGATGGCCGCGTCGTCGGTGCGATCGGCCTGGACGAACACGACCCAGGCCCCGAGTTCGGCGGCAATCGCCTGCGTACGCCGAATCAGCGCCGTGGCAATGCCGCGCCGCCGGCAAGCCGCGGCCACCGCGAGATCGTAGATGTAGACCTCGCTGCGTGGCCGTTCGAACTTGTCCAGCACGTAGGCGGCCAAGCCGCCGACCACCTTGCCTTCGATGTCCGCGATCAGGGCGATGAACTCCCGGCGCGCCAGCAGATGCACGAGGTAATCGGGCGGCGGTCGCGCGTTGGAGTAGGTTTCAGGTTCCCCGAACACGTCGGCAAACAGGTCGAGCAGCGCATGCATGGACGTTAGATCCGCCGGCCCGAGACGACGGATCTCGAATGACGAGGCCACCTGCTGCGGGGCTGCCGGATCAGCCGCCATCAGGGACCTCGGGCTCGACCAGGTAGGCAAGCAGGGGCAGCGACTCCTGCCAACCGAGCGTGCAGAGCTCCAGGGGAATCGCTGGCGGCAGCCCGTCCTGAAGGATGTGCAGCGCGGTGCCGCACGGGACCGGCTCAAGGGTGATCGTGAGCGTCATGTCATCGTCCAGCGCGGGATCGTCGAAGCGGTCGCTGACGACGATGCGCTGGCCAGGGACGAGTTCGCGGTACGCCCCGCCGAAGTCGTGGCGGGTACCGGTCGCGAAGTTGATGAAGCTGATCCGGTAGCCACCGCCCACGCGGGCGTCCATCTCGTGCACAACCGCGGTAAAGCCATGCGGTGCATTCCACTTGGCAATGGCATCGGGTTCGAGAAACGCGCGATATACGCGCTCGGGTGGCGCGCGCAGGATGCGATGCAGGCGGACACTGCGGTCGGTGGACATGGCTGAGTCCCTCCGGGTTCGGGTGGCGGTCAGGATCATGGGCGGAGCCTTCAGCGCTGGTGGCAGGGCGCGCATTCGCGCACCTCGACCGTCGCGAAACGTGCGGCTGGGCAGCGGGCGGCCCATTCGACCGCTTCGTCGCGATTGGCGCAGTCGATCAGGAAAAATCCACCGATCATCTCGCGTGATTCGACGAACGGGCCGTCGATGAAACGGGTCTTGTGCTCGCGCCTCAGTACGCGCACACCGTGGCGGTCGGGGCGCAGCGATTCGCTGGCGAGCAACTGACCACGGGCGTCGAGCTCGGCGCCGAAGGCGAGCATTTCGGCGTACAGCGCCTGGCCCTCGGCGTCGCTGCGGGCATCGCGGTCGCCGTGTTCTTCGAGGATCAGCAGCAGGAAATTCATCGCGGGTGCCCTCAGCGCATCGAATGCAAGCCGAAGCGGTTGCCGTCCGGGTCGCGCGCGATGACGCAAAAGCCGTATTCGCCGATGGCCTCCTTGGGGCTCTCGATCGCGCCGCCGGCGCGAGCGACGCGTTCGGCCTCGACGCCACAGTCGTCACAGGCGAAGTAGACCAGGCTGCCGCCGGGGCCGACCGGGTTCTCCGGCCCCTGCACCAGCGCGCCGCCGCATCCGGGCAGATTCTCATCCATTGGAAACATCCACACCTCGGTGGTCGGCGCGAACGCGCTGGTATCGGCGCGCGTGAGCGCCACGCCCAGCACCGCCTCGTAGAACGCGCGGGCGCGGGCGATGTCCTGCGTGGGAATCTCGAACCAGACGACGGGGTTGGAGGCCATGGTGATATCTCCTGTGGCTGGATGGGGGCGGGCGGGACCGGTTGAGCTGTCCCTTTTAAATGTAGACGAACGGGAATCGGGAAATTCGACACTTGGCGTATCGGCAGTAGAACCGGCCTCTTTGACGACCCGAAGTCGATCTCCACCGGCGTCAGCGCCCGCGGTCGGCGTTCACTCCCAGCGCGCCGTCACGCCACCATGGCCTCGCATCGCGTTGTAGCCTCCAGCGCCCAAGACCTCCTCCATCCGCGAGCAGGGATAACACAGGCCGGAGCCCTCGAGCACCGCCTCGCCGATCTGGAAGCGCCGACCCTTAAGCGCCAGCAGGTTGATCCCGGACACCACCAGGTTGCGGCGCAGTTCCTCGGGCGCGGGCGCGGCACGGCCCAGCAGGGCGCCGATCACCGCCAGGTGCTCGGCCTGAATCAGGGTGACTTGGCGCGCGCCGTGGCGGCGCGTGTGGTAGTGATCACCCTCCAGCCCTTGGCCGGCGAGGGCGATGACGGTCCTTAGCGCCTGCACGGGTGCACGGCGCTGCGGGCGGATGCCGATCCAGTCGACACGTCCGGCGCGTGGGAAAGTCGACAGCCAGGTTCGGATGTCTGGCATAGGATGCGGATAAGCCGGTGGCAAGGCGGATCGATCGGCCCGAGCGGGTCTTGCCCTGTTTGCGTGTCCTTCGGTGACGCCGGTGTTCTCGGCATCCGGGAGGGTATGGTGTCTCGCCGCATGACCGACAACACCACGAGGTCGATCGAACCGTGTCCCGCCTGATCATGCATGTCGATCTCGATGCCTTCTACGCGGCCATCGAGCAACGCGATCATCCCGCGTGGCGCGGTCGTCCGCTGGTGGTCGGGGCAGCACCGGGCCAGCGCGGTGTCGTCGCGACCTGCTCCTACGAGGCGCGCCGCTTCGGCGTGCACTTGGCGATGCCGATCGCGCAGGCGGTGCGCCGGCTGCCGCCCGAGACCCTCTATGTGCGCCCGCGGATGGCGCGCTACGCGGAGGTCTCCCGGCAGGTCATGGCTGTGCTGGGGGCCTTCTCCCCGCTCATCGAGCGGGTCTCGACTGAAAAGATGGATTTGTCGCCCGTGTCGCCCCGGGTAGGGACGCGTAAGCGGTCTCTTCGACACGGGTCGACAGCAGCATCGCCCCACCAGCCGGCCATCCGGACCGCCCTCGCCCAATGGCCGTCAAGCCGATGCGACCATTGCCGGCGCCTGGCCTGTTCCCACCGATGTTCCCATCAAGGGGAGGGAGAAAACGTGATCCAACCCGAGACATTCCCAGTTTTTTCAATCACCTAATGGGCCGTTCCCACTGTTCCCAGATCCTGGAAGGAGACCCATTGCAACTTTGGCAGCCCTTCGGTACTGCCTCCTGACCTGGAAGCACCCCGTGAGGTGCCGCGGCGTACCCAAAGCAGGGCGATCAGAAGACTGTCTAGACGAGACTCGGGTAACCGTCGGCTTTTGCCAAGGTGATCAAGGATCCGCGACAACATTTCCCGTCGCGACAGAGAACAGTCCATTGGACATCACCGAAACAGCTATCCCGCCTCGATTGGTTGACGGAGTGGACACCCTCCGCGTTCTGTCCATTTGACGACGTCGGCAACCCGAGGAAACCCAGTGGTAGGTAGGCCACTATAGCATTTCCGCGTGGTGACTCAGCGGTGACTCAACGAAAAACGGCTTAGGGACGAATCGCCTAAGCCGTTGTTTTATTTGGCGCGCCCGGAGAGATTCGAACTCCCGAGCACCTGGTTCTTAGGCAGTTTCTACGGCGTTTCGCCAACCCGCACCCCGTCTGTGCCACACCTGCTAAGCCGCTGACTTGACTAAGCCAATCCGTGAAGTAAACTGACACGCAGAGACACCCGATACCCATTAAGATCGGTTTTGAACTGTGGCAAAACTGTGGCACGGATTCCGGGCCACCGACCAACTGACACGGAGACGGAGACGGGACCATGCCGACCACCCTGACGGATCGATTCATCAAGGCCATCGAACCACCCGCCAAGGGCAAGCGGCTGCACTTCGATGACCACCGGGACGCGCCGCGCGGATTCGGCATCCGGGTCATGGCCAGCGGGACCAAGACCTTCGTACTGCGCTACCGAGCGAAGGCCGGGCAAGAGCGAATCCAGAGCATCGGCGAATATCCGACCTGGAGCCTGACTGCCGCCCGCCTGGAGGCAGCGAAGGTCCGCGCATCCGTCGATACCGGCGCCGACCCGATTCAGGAACGCCGAGACGAGCGCGCCGAACTGACCGTCGCCGACCTGGTGGATCGCTTCGCCAAGGCGCGCCTCGAGGAGCTGGACAGCGGCGCCGAAATCGCCCGGTACTTCGAGCGCGACCTGCTGCCCCAGCTCGGCAAGCGCAAGATCACGACCATCAAGCGCCGCGACATCATCGGCCTGATCGAGGCAAAGGCCCGCACCGCACCGCGCGCCGCCGCCCTGCTGCTGACCTACACGAAGCTGCTGTTCTCCTACGCCGAGGACCGCGAGCTGATCGAGCTGTCGCCCGCGACCGGCATCAAGCCCGCGAGGATCGGCAAGGCACTGAAACCCGTGAGGCGCACCCGGACCCTGGACGATGCCGAGATCCGCGCGTTCTGGACCAACGCCGACACCTGCGGGATTCACCGCCTAACGGCCATCGCCTTGAAGTTGATCCTCGTCACCGGACAACGGCCCGGCGAGGTTGTCGGGATGCGCTGGGATGAGATCGACGAGCAGTCCGCCACCTGGACCATCCCGGCCGCGCGACGCAAGACCGAGGAAGGCCACACCGTCCACCTGACAGGCACGGCGCTCGACCTGCTACGCCAGGCCAAGGCCGAGGTTCAACGGCTGTCAGAGCGGCGCCGATGGGAGCCGGGCGGGTATGTGTTCGAGCAACGCGAGGGCAAGCCCGCCACCACCGCCGGCCTTTCGCGCGCGCTGGATCGGTACGCCGAGCGACTGGGCGCCAAGGACCACCCCGACTGGGGGCGCTGGCATCCACACGACCTGCGCCGCACCTGCCGGACCCGCCTGTCTGAGATCGGCATCGCCCAGGAGGTTGCCGAGCGCGTCATCGGACACAAGCAACCGGGACTCGTCGCCACCTACAACCAGCACCGCTACCACCACGAGATCCGCGCCGCCCTGGACGCCTGGGACCGACGCCTGCTGGCGATCGTCCATCCGCCCGAGGACAACGTTCTGGCGTTCGCGCGAGCCGCGGGCGAATAACCGTGTTCTGCCAAGCCTAGGGTAGCTCCCGAAAAGGCGGATTCCTTCACCGCCCTGGCTTGGCACCTTCCATTGAAGGAACGACGCATTTGAAGGAGCGTCACATGCTGCACAAGGACTATTACCGCTTGGGCGACGTGGCGGATGCATGGCGCTGCACCGTCGATGACATCCTGCATCACTTCCTGCATGGCCGAATAAATCTCGGCGTCGTGTTTCACCAAGAGACACTTCACGGCCTGAATAACGAATTTGAAACCGTTGGAATCTACAGCGTGTCAGGCGTGCTGAGTCCACCGCGCTGCATTGCTGAAACCTGGGAACTTGGCGACGATACCCCAACGGAAGCCGGCGGTTTTGCGCCACACACGGAATACCCGCCAGACATTCACGCCGCGTGCTACATGGATGAATCCGAATTCCCCGCGCCATGGCCTTGGGCTGCGGGCAGGAATCACGACAACCCCGAGACCGACCACGACAAAATCGCGATGTTCGTAGTCAGTCCCAATAGGCTGATCACCATCAAGAGGACCGACCTGGTTGTTCACGCTGCCGAGCGCACCAGAATCGAGTCTATGCCGGGCTTCGTTGTCGCATCACAGCCGACACCCGGCAGGTGGGCGCATGATGCGTTGCTGAATCGATGGTGGCCAAAGGAGGAGCAGGAAGAGCCACCCGAAGATTCAAAGAACGACGCCAAAGGGCCGACATTCGAGGGCGGTTGCGAGCGCTCGAAGAATTCCTTACCAAGAAAGGAATCCCCCCTGAAGACTGGCCTTGCCTAAAAACGCGGCACGGGTATTCCTACAAAAGCATCCATCAGGCACTAGCCAGCCATACCGCGTTTAAGAGTCAGCACGGGCACGGCGAGCCAATCACACTATCCCACTTCAAGGAACACTTCTGGAAAAAGCAGACCGTCGCTAAGCTCGAATAGGGGGAACAGGAGGAACAGGGAACATTGTTCCCCTATTGACTGTTCCCCTGCCCCGCTATGCACGATGCCCCGCACGACATCCACCGTCATGCGAGGCAATAAATGTCAATTCGCGATCGC
>NZ_JBDKXB010000016.1:0-75938 GCF_041197575.1 Thioalkalicoccus limnaeus
CGGCGATCTGGTCGAGACCGGCCCGACCGGCACGAACGTCATGGACCTGATGCTCGGCCTGAAAGGTTGGCCTAGGCCACGCGCAATGCCTGTCATCCAGCCCCGCTGCGAATGAAGGACATGAACTCAGCGCGCGTGCGCGGGTCGTCCTGGAAGGCGCCGCGCATCGCGCTGGAGACGGTCGTGCTGCGCTGCTTCTGGACGCCGCGCATCATCATGCAGGTATGGCTCGCCTCGATGACGACAGCGACCCCATGGGCGCCCAGGTGCGTCATCAGCGCATCCGCGACCTGGTTGGTCAGGCGTTCTTGTACCTGGAGGCGGCGCGCGAAGACGTCGACGACACGGGCGATCTTGCTGAGACCGACGACCTTGCCGTTCGGCAGGTAGCCAACATGAGCATGGCCGAAGAAGGGCAGCATGTGGTGTTCGCACAGCGAGTAGAACTCGATGTCGCGCACGACGACCATCTCCTTGCAGTCTTCGTCGAATAGGGCCTTTTTGATCACATCCTCGGCCGACAGCTGGTAGCCGCTGGTCAGGAAGTCCATCGCCTTCGCGACCCGTAGTGGGGTGCGTCGGAGGCCGTCGCGCGTCGGGTTCTCACCGAGTGCGACAAGCATCGACCGCACCAGGGCCTCCTTCTTCGGGTCGTAGACCTCCTCGTCGCTGTCGGCATCCAGGTTCGGGGCGTAATGACTATGGGCCAGGACCCGAGAGAACTGCTCTTTCTCGCTCACGATCGGATCTCCTCCGTGGGGGCTATGGGCCGGGCGTTCGAGGTTGCCGGCCTACGATGGCCGTTCTCGCGCAATGGTGGGGCCACCAGTCGAAAAGGAAAGACGAGTAGCGGGCGCAACCGGCGTCGATACGGCGACCGCGTCCTCTCCGGATTGGTGATGCCCGCCGAAATCCTTTATACTTCAGATATTTTGATCAAATGGAGCCCTTGTTATGTGTGGATTCTGTGGTGAGATTCGTTTCGACGGCCGACCCGTCGACATCGGTGCGTTGGACCGGATGAACGAAACGATGCAACCACGTGGTCCCGACGGCCGAGGCGTCCATCTGCAAGGAGCCGTCGGATTGGCTCACCGCCGCCTGAGCATCATCGATCTCAGTGCCCACGCCGGCCAGCCGATGGTCGACAACGAGTTGGGGCTGACGATCGCGTTCAACGGCTGCATTTACAACTATCGGGCGCTGCGCGGCGAGCTGGAAGGGCTCGGTTACCGGTTCTTTTCGAGCGGTGACACCGAGGTCGTGCTGAAGGCCTTCGCCGCGTGGGGACCGGACTGTGTGCAGCGTTTTCACGGCATGTTTGCATTCGCGATTGCCGAGCGGGACTCGGGGCGCGTGACGCTGGTCCGGGATCGCCTCGGGATCAAGCCTCTGTACTATGCCGAGGGTCCGGGTCGCATGCGCTTCGCGTCGACGCTGCCGGCGTTGCTGGCGGGCGGCGGAATCGACACAGATCTGGACCCGGTCGCGTTGCATCATTACATGCATTTCCACGCGGTGGTGCCAGCGCCCTACACGATGCTGCGCGGTGTGCGCAAGCTGCCGCCGGCGACCATACGGGTCATCGAGCCGGACGGTCGTCAGACGCAGCGGCACTACTGGGAACCGCGCTTCGAGACCCGCGACGACGAACGAGATCTGAGCTTCGAGGACTGGCAGGACCGGGTGCTCGAGGCGCTGCGGCGCGCGGTTGCGCGCCGCTTGGTCGCCGACGTCGACGTCGGCGTTCTGCTGTCCGGGGGGCTGGATTCGAGCCTGATCGTCGGACTGCTCGCCGAGCAGGGACAGCGCGGTCTCAATACCTTCTCGGTCGGCTTCGAGACGGTCGGAGACGAGGTCGGCGATGAGTTCCAGTACTCGGATCTGATCGCTCGCCACTATGGCACCGAGCACCACAAGATACGCGTCGACTCGGCATCGCGGTTGTTGCCGGAGCTTCCGAACTGCGTGCGCGCGATGTCGGAGCCGATGGTCAGCCATGACGCGATCGGGTTCTATCTCTTGTCGCAGGAGGTCAGTCGCCATGTCAAGGTCGTGCAGAGCGGGCAGGGCGCCGATGAGGTCTTCGCCGGCTATCACTGGTACCCACCGCTGGTCGGCAGCCGCGATCCGGCGAGCGACTACGCCGCCGCCTTCTGCGACCGCGACCACGCCGAATACCTGCGTGCCGTCGCGCCGCGGTTTCACGGCGAGGACCACAGTCGGGCCTTGATCGCCGGGCATTTCGCGCGCCCCGGGGCGGCGGCGCCGGTCGACAAGGCACTGCGGTTGGATCAGCTCGTCATGCTCGTCGATGACCCGGTCAAGCGCGTCGATAACATGACGATGGCTTGGGGGCTCGAGGCCCGGGTGCCTTTCCTCGACCACGAACTGGTCGAACTCGCGGCGCGGATCCCGGATCGACACAAGCTGGTCGATGACGGCAAGGGGGTGCTCAAGGCGCTCGGCCGGCGGGTCATCCCGGCCGCCGTCATCGATCGGCCGAAGGGCTATTTCCCGGTTCCAGCGCTCAAGTACCTGCGTGGCGACGTACTCGCGTTCGTGCGCGAGCTGTTGCACTCCGAGCGCGCGCGGCAACGCGATCTGTTCACCCTGACCTATGTCGACGAATTGCTCGCGGCGCCGGAGGCCCATATCACGCCGCTACGCGGTTCCAAGTTGTGGCAAGTCGCGCTGCTGGAACTCTGGTTGCAACAGCACGGGCTCTGAATCATCGGGAGGAGGACACGACGATGAGCGCGAAAGAACGCATCCAGCACCGCCTTGCCCGCAGTCACGCCCCATCGGTCAAGAATTGGGATCGGCAGCCGCGCAAGGACCAGCATCCGGGGACCGAAGTCTTCATCGATTGCGGTTGGGGACGGTTGCTGTTCGGACAGACCTTCACGGATCTCGAACGCATTGCCACCACGCTCCAGGAGGAGCGACCGGGCAAGCGTGACGTGGCCTTGTATCTGAGCGATCCGCACGTGGTCCTGTCGCACGCGCCGCAGGACCTGTTTCTGGATCCGTCCCACACCTTTCGGCTGTGGTTCGAGCGCTATCAGCACTCGCCACGCCGGCCGAAGGGGTTTCGCGTACGGCTATTGAACAGCCGCGAGGACGGTGAGGCCATCGAGCGTCTCTATGTCCGCCGGCACATGGTGCCGCCAGGCCCGGATTTCATCTGGGAACATCGGGCGTCGAAGATCCTGACCTACTGGGTCGCCGAGGACGAACAGGATGGTGGGATTCTCGGTGTCGTCACCGGCGTCGATCATGCGTTGGCGTTCGGCGATCCGGAAAACGGGGCCAGTCTGTGGGCCCTGGCGGTCGACCCGCAGGCGCCGCATCCGGGGATCGGCGAGGCCCTGGTCCGCCAGGTGATCGAGTATTACCAGGCGCGCAGTCGGGCCTTTCTCGACCTGTCCGTGATGCACGACAACGTCCAGGCGATCCGCCTCTATCGCAAGCTCGGCTTCGCGCGGATTCCGGCCTTTGCGCTGAAGAACAAGAACGCCTACAACGAACCCCTTTTCATCGGCCGCGCGCCCCAGGAACGCCTCAATCCCTATGCGACCATCATCGTCAACGAGGCACGGCGGCGCGGCATCGGCGTCGAGGTCCTCGATGCCGAGGCCGGCTACTTCGCATTGGTGCTCGGCGGCCGGCGGATCGTCTGCCGCGAATCCTTGAGCGAGCTGACCACGGCGGTCGCGATGAGCCGCTGTGACGACAAGGCGGTGACGCACCGCCTGTTGCGCCGGGCCGGTCTGCGGGTTCCGGAGCAGGTCCGGGTCGAAGCCCTCGATCAGGCCGAGGCCTTCCTGTCGCGTTTTGGCCGGGTCGTCGTGAAGCCGGCGCGCGGCGAGCAGGGCGCCGGGATCAGCGTCGACGTGCGCGATGCCGAGGCACTGCAAAAGGCGATTCAGGTCGCACGGCGCTTCTCCGCCCATGTGTTGCTCGAGGAAATGGTGGCCGGCGAGGACCTGCGCATCGTCGTCATCGATTATCAGGTCGTCGCCGCGGCGGTCCGGCGGCCGGCACAGGTCATCGGCACCGGTCAACACAGCATCCGCGACCTGATCCAGGCGCAAAGCCGGCGGCGGCGCGCGGCCACCGGCGGCGAGAGCAGCATCCCTCTCGATGACGAGACCGCGCGCTGCTGTCGGCAAGAGGGCTACGAACTCGATGACATCCTGCCGGCCGGTGTCGCCTTGACGGTGCGCAAGACCGCGAACCTGCACACCGGCGGCACGATCCACGATGTGACCGCCGATCTGCATCCGCGGCTGGCCGAGGACGCCATCGCCGCGGCCCGCGCGCTGGCGATCCCGGTGACCGGACTCGATTTCATTGTCCCGGCCGTCGACGGCCCCGATTATGCGATCATCGAGGCCAACGAGCGTCCCGGTTTGGCGAACCATGAGCCGCAACCAACGGCCGAACGCTTCGTCGACCTGTTGTTTCCGCAGACCGCGTTACGGGAGAATGCCTCTTGAGATCCCTGTCGATCGATACCCAGTACCTGACCGACATCTTGCTCAAGCTGTTGTATACGCCCAGCCCTTCCGGCTACACGGATCGGGTCGTGCATCTGGTCTGCGAGGAGCTCGAGCGGCTCGGCGTGCCGTTCGACCTGACCCGCCGCGGCGCGATCCGAGCGACGCTGAAAGGCGTGGCCTCGCAGCCGAATCGGGCGATCGTCGCCCACATCGACACGCTGGGCGCGATGGTCAAGGGACTCAAAAGCAACGGTCGCTGCGAGCTGGTCCCGGTCGGACATTGGAACGGACGGTTTGCCGAGGGTGCTCGCTGTACCCTCTACACCGACTTGGGTCAACACCGCGCGACCATCCTGCCGCTGAAGGCCTCCGGCCATACGTTCGGCCCGGAGATCGACGCGCAACCCGCTGGTTGGGATTATCTGGAGCTGCGGATCGACGAGATCGTACATGATCTCAAGGATCTGCTCCGGCTCGGTGTCCATGTCGGAGACTTTGTCGCGATCGACACCTGCCCCGAGGTCACGACGACCGGTTTCATCAACGCCCGACATCTCGATGACAAGGCCGGCGCCGCCGTGCTGCTGGCGGCGATCGAGGCGGTCAAGCGCGAGCGGGTCGTGCTGCCGGTCGATACGCATCCGCTGTTCACGATCTCAGAGGAGGTCGGTTCCGGGGCCTCGGCGGCCTTGCACCAAGACGTGGCGGAGATGCTGACGGTCGACAATGGCACGACGGCGCCGGGTCAGAATTCGAGCGAGTTCGGCGTGACCATCTGCATGGCCGATATGAGCGGCCCCTTCGATTACCATCTGACCCACCGCATCATCCAGCTGTGCCAGGAGTTCGATATCCGCCATCAGCGTGACGTCTTCCGTTACTATCGCTCCGATAGTGCCGCAGCGCTCGAGGCCGGGAACGACGTCCGCACGGCCTTGGTCACCTTCGGTGTCGATGCCTCGCACGGTTACGAACGGATCCACTTCGATGCGCTCGAATCGCTCGGGCGCCTGCTGACCATCTACATGCAAGGACCGGCGCTGTTTGCCCGCGATCGGTACGAGATCGGTCCGCGCACGGGCTTCCCGACCCAGCCCGGTTGAACGCGACCGCCGACTCGCGGTCGATCCTTGTTCCAGTCCAACATTCGAATTCAGACGATTCACGAGCAGAGAGCCATGATGTCATTGCCCAAGACCGACTATTCCGATGGAGTCGATCATCCTGAGCTACTCGAGTGGGTGCGCGAGATGGTCGAGCTGTGTCGACCGGACAGGGTCTATTGGTGCGATGGGTCGCAGGAGGAATATGATTTTCTGACGAACCAGCTCGTCGAACAGGGTACCTTCGTCCGTTTGAATCCGGCCAAGCGGCCGAACAGCTTTGCCTGTTTCTCTGATCCGAGCGATGTCGCGCGGGTCGAAGACCGCACCTTCATCTGCAGTCTGCGCAAGGAGGATGCCGGGCCGACCAACAATTGGGAGGACCCGAGGGTCATGAAGCGGACCTTGAACGGTCTGTTCGAGGGCTGCATGACCGGGCGCACGATGTTCGTGATTCCGTTCAGCATGGGTCCATTGGGCTCGCCGATATCCCAGATCGGTGTCGAATTGACCGATTCGGCCTATGTCGTCGTCAACATGCGCATCATGACGCGGATGGGCAAGCCGGTCATCGACGTCCTCGGACAAGACGACTTCGTCAAATGCCTGCACTCGGTCGGCGCACCGCTGACACCGGGCCAATCGGACGCGAGATGGCCGTGCAATCCGGATGTCAAGTACATCGTGCACTTTCCCGAGGAGCGCTCGATCGTCTCCTACGGGAGCGGCTATGGCGGCAACGCGCTGTTGGGCAAGAAGTGTTTCGCGCTTCGAATCGCCTCGTGCATCGCGCGCGACGAGGGTTGGCTCGCCGAGCACATGCTGATCCTCGGCGCCGAGTCGCCGGGCGGCGAGAAGACCTACGTCGCCGCCGCTTTCCCCAGTGCCTGCGGAAAGACGAATTTCGCGATGATGATTCCGCCGAAGGAATTCAGCGATTGGAAGATCACGACGGTTGGTGACGACATTGCCTGGATCAAACCCGACGAAACGGGCCAGCTCTATGCGATCAATCCGGAGGCCGGCTATTTCGGCGTCGCGCCCGGGACCAATCTGAAGACCAACCCGAATGCGATGGCGGCGCTGAGGGCGAACGCGATCTTCACGAACGTCGGGGTCACCCCCGACGGCGATGTCTGGTGGGAAGGGTTGAGCGATGCCGCACCGGAGGGGACCTTGACCTGGACTGGCCAGGTCCATGATCCGGCGTCCGGGAAGCCAGTCGCCCATCCCAACGCGCGCTTCACGGTCCCGGCCAGCCAGTGTCCGAGTATCGATCCGGACTGGGAGAATCCGCGGGGCGTTCCGATCAAGGCCTTCATCTTTGGCGGCCGGCGCAGTACCACCGTCCCGCTCGTCTATGAATCCTTCAACTGGAACTTCGGGGTCTATCTGGCAGCGACCATGGGCTCGGAGATGACGGCCGCGGCCTTCGGCAATCTCGGCCAGGTCCGTCGGGATCCGTTCGCGATGCTGCCGTTCGCCGGTTACCACATGGCCGACTACTTCAACCATTGGTTGCAGTTCGGCCGAAATCTTCCCGATCCACCTCGGATCTTCGGAGTCAACTGGTTTCGCAAAGACGACCAGGGCCGCTTCGTCTGGCCAGGTTTCGGCGACAACATGCGCGTATTGCAGTGGATCATCGATCGGGCCAATGGCCGGAGCCCGGCCGTCGAAAGCCCGATCGGCTGGATGCCACGCCACCAGGACATCGATATGACCGGTCTCGACTTCTCCGCGACCGATTTCGACCAGGTGATGAAGGTCGACCGGGAGGCCTGGAAGGTCGAGCTCTTCGGCCACGAGGAGCTCTTCGCACAGCTTTACGACAAGCTGCCGAAGGAGTTCTTCTTTACGCGCGAGCTGTTGCTTTCGGCACTCTGGCGTTCACCCGAACATTGGTGCCTGGCGCCGGAACGGGACGTCTGACGGGCCAGAGGCAGATCCTTCCTACTGGTTCACGAGATAGATCGCGAAGGCCGAATAGCCGACCATCATCAACGAGAAGAACAGCAGCCCGGGGTAGCGTTTCTTCTTGAAGACCATCATGGCGCCCGCTGCTGTCAACAGAGCGATGGCGACCATCACGTACACCATGATTTCCATCGTATGCATAGATACCTCGTTGTTTCGTAGGGCTTAAGATCGCCGCCGGGCCCTCCCGCGGCGATCGCTGGTTGGTCGAGGCGAACCCGATCCCTGGGCGTCTCAGCGGCCGGATTATACCCGCTTCCACTGGGGGAGGCGTGCGTTAGGCACCGGGCGGATCGCCCGGTGTGCCCAACCACCGGTCGTCAAGGTCCAATCTTGGGTGGTATCGGTATCTTCTCGCGATGGAACCAGGCGCGATCGAGAACCCATTCGACGCTATCGACCTCGGGATGCATCAAGGCGACCCGCGCGGCGCGATTCTCATGCTCGCGCAGGCGATCGTGGGCGGCCAGGATGGCCGGGTCGTTCGGTGATTTGGTGGCCAACTCGGGTTCGACATGTTCGAGGAACAGGATTGCGGGCACCTGACCGTCATGCGGGCGGGTCAAGGTCGCCACGCCGCTGGCCAACAGTACAGCGCGAAAGCGATAGGGATACTCGGCCAGCACCGGGTCTTGCTTGATCATCTGATTGAGTTGCCAAACTCGCGGCATCAGCCCGCCGCCCCAGGCAACCCAAATCACGGCCAGCGGGATCACAAAACAAGCAATCAATATCAGTCTGTTAAGCGTCTTTCGTTTCATCTGTCCGGCTTTCTCTACTCTTGGTTGTCAATACTTTCGCGTCACGACGACTTCGGTCATCCCGAGCCTTGGTGACAGCGTTGGCCCCTGATTGCCATCAGGATAGGATTGCCATCAGATCCGGGCGGTTCGCTGCAATCGGCGTCTCAGCGCCAACCAGAGGCCGACACCGATCAGACCGGCCCCGGCCACCGTCAACAGGTACCGATCCCGGAGAGGTACGGTTGTGACCTGGTAGACTTGGCCAGCACTGACGAACAGCCGGCCATCGGTTGCGACGATCCAACCGACACCCACCTCTGGGGGCGCGCGATGCGCCGGGATGGGTCGTGCCGGCTCGCTTGCCGCGAGCTCACCCTGGGCGTCGTCAGACAGTTCGGCGACGAAAAGTCCTTCGTCGGAACCGATCCACAGGCGCTGTCGCGTGTCGTCGCCGCGGTCGTGATGCAGGGCCAGGATGCGTCGCGTCCCCAAGCCGACATCGAGGACCTGCCAGATCGCCCCGGGAGCCCTCTGCCAGTAGAGACCACGATCGGTGCCAGCGAGCAGGCGGCCGCCGGGCGTCTCGGCGAAGCTCAAGACCTTGATGTCGGCGGGCAGACCGCTGTCGTTCGGCGACCAATCGCCGAGCAGGCGCGTGGTGGGCGCTCCATGGATCCCATCGCCGATGGTCCCGGCATGGATGTGATCGATACCAGGGCCGCGCTGCCGGTACAGCTGGTAGGCGCGGAGCGGCGGCGAGGGATCGTGCCAGGCACCCTCGGTGTGGATCCGCAAGCCCTCGCCGGTGGCCAGCACCAAGGCCTGCTCGGTGACGATCATAGCCGAGATCCGGGCGGAGATTGGCGGTTCCCTCGCCAGGATCTCGCCATCGGCGACCCACAAACCAACGGCCGTGCCGACCGGTGTGCGTCTCGGATCTCCCAGCAGGGCCGTGATGGCCCGTCCTTGCGGATCGGAGGCGTACCTTTCCCAGCCGTGTTCCCGGTAGCGCCAGATCTCGCCGGCCTGCGTCGCGGCGAAGAGACTGCCGCCGTCGCCCACGAGCGCGGTTACGTGATCCATGGTCGGTAGATCCGTCGGGATCAGCCGCGTGCCGCCTGGGATCCAGGGGGTGGCGGCGACCAGTACGACGCCGAGGATGAGGGTGCTCAGGGGTAGGGCATGTCGACGACTCATCAGGGATCTCGATGGAGGCGGGCCTGTGGCCGTGTCTTCCAGGTACCACCCTCGCGTGTGCGAGCGGCGACCGCCCGGGGGATGCCCTGGTCGCCGTCGTGGGTACCACGCTGCTTGAACCAAGGGCTGATGATATCAGCCGGGGCGGCTCGGGGCGTCGCTTTCGATGCCCTCGCGTCGGTCGCCGTCGGCGCCATCGGGTGTCGATCGACGCGGGCCATTCGTGCGTCGTTCCTGTCGCTCGGCCAGCAGATCCCAAGCCACCGGCACGATGAACAGGGTCAGCAACGCGGCCGTTGCCAGACCCGTGATGAAGGTGGTCGCCATGGTTCCCCAGACCACCGAATAACTGGGAAAGCCAATCGCCATCGGCAGCAGGCCGAGGATCGTGGTCAAGGCCGTCAACAGGATCGGACGCAGTCGGATGTGGACGGCGGTTACGATGGCCTCGTGGCGCGTGGCCCCTTCGCGGTAACGACGATTGATGAAATCCAGCAGGACCAAGGCCCCGTTGACGACGACACCGGTGACGCCGACCATGGCGATGAAGCTGTTGACGGTGAAGATACTGCGCGTCAACAGGTGGCCGAAGACGACGCCGATGACCGCGAACATCACGGCCGACAGTACGATCAGGGGCTGGCTGTAGGAGCGGAATTGCGTGGCCAGGATCAGATAGATCAGCAAGACGGCGATGCCGAAGGCCCGGGTCAGGCTGTCGAAGGAGCGCTGCGTGGTCTCGTATTCCCCCCCGAACGCGATCGTGACGCCCGGATACCGGTCGCGGATCTGTTGGAAATGTTGCTCGGTCCAGGCCGCGACATAGGGGGATGAGATCGGTGCCCCAGCGCGAAGATTGGCGGTGATCGTCAGGCTGCGCTGGCCGCGATAACGATTCAACTCGCCAGGTTGCTGTTCGGTCGCAAGCTGCACGATGTCGCCGAGGAAGACCGGCCCCTGATCGTGTTGCACGACCGGGATCGCCAGTGCCGCCTCCGGCGTATCGAGGTAGGTCGGATCGATCTTGAGCTTGAGATCGATCTCGTCGTCGCTGAGGCGAAATTTCCCGATATAGCGTCCATCGAGCACCGCGGCGGCGAGCCGTGCCGCTGTGCCCTTCGTGAGCCCCAGTTCGTGTGCCCGCTGCTCGTCGACGATCCACCGCAGGACCCGCGCTGGGTGCCCGCGATTGTCCTGCAACTCGACCAGGTGGGGGCCGATCGCGGGGGCCTTTTGCAAGGCATCGATGATCTCGCTGCTCAAGGCCTCGACACGATCCTCGTCATTCCCGACGACGCGGATCGTCACATCCTTGCCGGTGGGTGGTCCCTCCTGTTCGGCCCGCACCCGGATGCGGAAGCCATCGACGGCGAATTCGGATTCGAGCCGCTCCCGCATCCGATCGAGATGGGCCAGGGGATCCTCGAAGGCGCGCGCCTCCTTGGCCGGAAGCGCCACCATGACCATGCCCAAGTGGTGGCCGAATTCTTCCTCGAAGTCCTCGTTGACGAAGAAGCCGGCGAAGCCGGCGGCCGATCGCGCATAGCCATCGCCGTCGGCCAGGATGAACCGCGACACGGCCCGGGTCTTCTCGACCGTTGTTTCGATCGGCGTGTTGGCGGGCCCCTCGATGACCGCGTAATAGAGGGTGTAATCATCGGGGAAGAATTGGATACGGATCAGCGGTGCGATGCCGGCGACCGACACCGCGAGGATCGCCACGGCGACGACGAAGGCGATCAGCGTGCTGCCGAGGCTCGACCAGCGGTGACGCAGCGCCACCCGAATCAAGCGGTCGGTCACGCGTCGCAACCAGCGCAGCGGCGCGCGGTCACGCTCCTCGATCCCAAGCCTTTGGCCTGGCCGTGGGCCGATGTCGCGGTAATGCAACGGCAGGATCAACAGGCACTCGAGCAGCGATGCCAGGATCGCGAAGGCGACAGCCTTCGGGATCAACGCGAAGAACTCGCCTGTGTAGCCGGTCATGATCAACATCGGCAGGAAGGCGGCCACCGTGGTCGCGGTGGCCGAGATCACCGGCAGGAGCACTTCGCTCGTCCCCTTGACGATCGCCTCGTCGAGCTCCTCGCCACGTTGGACATGGCGGTAGATGTTCTCGACCACGACGATCGCGTCGTCGACGATGATTCCGGTCACCAGCACGAACGAAAACAGGGTGATCTCGTTCAGCGAGTGCCCGGTGATCTTGACCAAGGCCATGGTCACGAGAAAGGCGAAGGGTATCCCGATCGTGACGATGCCGGCATTGCGCAGACCGAGGAAGTACCAGAGGATCAGGCTGACCAGCACGATGCCGGCCGCCAGATTCCATCCCAAGGTGCTGATGGCCTCGTTGATGTAGAGCGTCGAATCCTGGGTCAGAATCACCTCGACGCCCTGGGACGCCAGGTTGGGTGCCGTGTCGGCGATGATCCGTCGGATCTCGCGGTCGATCTCGAGGGCGTTGCCATCGGGGGCCTTGACCACGCGCAGCGTGACGCAGTCCTCGCCGTTGACGGTGGCCACCACGTTCGGCCGGCGGTAGCTGACATGGGCCTCCGAAACCACATCCTCGACGGTGACGAAGGATCCATCGAGATCCCGCCGGATGATGGTATCGACGACGTCGGAACGGTCGCGAAACCGTTCGTCGACCTGGATGATGAAGTCACCCGACGCATCGCGAAAGCGCCCGGCCGGGAGGATCAGGTTGGCATCCTGCAAGGCCGCCGCGACCTGATCGAAGCTGATCCCGTGCGTCGCCATCCGCGCGGGGTCCAGGTACAAATGAAACTCGCGCGTTTGCTCCCCGGCCAGCTCGACTTGGGCGACGCCCCGGATCTGCGTCAGGCTGACCTTGATCTCCTCGGCCATCAGGGTCAAGGCACGGTTGGACCGATCTCCGACCAGATTGACCGCGACGACCGGCAACCAGGTCGAGGTTCGCAACAGGCTGAAGCTCGGTGGCTCGACCTCGTCCGGCAGCTCGCCGAGCACGCCCAGCACCCGAAAGCGCAGGTCATCGTAGAGGCGTTCGTAATCGGTGTCGTCGTGGAACTTGACCAGGATGCTGGAGTAATCGCGACGGGAACTCGACTGGATGTACTCGACCTGTTCGAGTCCCTCGAGCGCCTGCTCGATCTTGGTCGTGACCAATGCCTCGACGTCGGCGGGCGCGGCCCCAGGAAAGATGGTGCTGACCTGGACGCTGCCGAACTGGATGTCTGGATAGCGCTCGACCGGGACGCTCATCACCGAGAAGGCCCCGGCGACGATCAGGACGACGAACAGCAGATTGAAAAAGACCTGCTGACGCAGGGTGAAACGAATCAAGCGCTCCATGTCTGTTGGTCGCGCCGGGTCAGTCGCTCGCGACCCGGACACGATCGCCGGGGCGCAGCGCCGCAGCGCTGACCCGCACCATGTCGCCATCCGGTCCGTTCAGGCGCCCAAGGACGATCACTTGGATCCTTTCGCCGTCGGCCCGCGTGACCCAGTGTTCCTCGTAACTCTGCTCGACGGCCGCCCCGGGCAGCAGAACGGCCGCGCTGGGTGTGGGCAGTGACAGCGTCAAACGCGCCCGCAGTCCGCCGCGGCGCGGTTCCAGTTGCCCGCCGACCTCGAGGTCGACCGGGATCTTGCGGGTCCCCGGGTCGAAACCTGGGTGGGCTCGAAACAGGCGTGCCGGGACACGGTGTCCGAGATCCGGCAGCTCCAGCGACAGATCGGTCGCATCGCCTTGCAGCAGCCTGTATTGCTCCGGGGTCAGCGCGAACGGGACCAGCAGCGTCGTGAAGTCGCCGACCGCACCGATCGGCTCACCCTCACGCACCCATTGACCCGGTTCGACCGCCCGTTCGGTCACGCGCCAGCCGATCGGGGCGCGAATCCGCGTGCGCGCGAGCCGTTCTTCCAAGCCGCGCTGCCGGGTCTCGAGGGCCAGCAGTTCGTGGCGATTGTTGCGCAGGGCCTGCTCCAAGGCCTCGGCCTGGGACGCCGCGACGTTCTGCTGGCGCGCCAATTCCCGGTAGCGGGCGGCCTCCCGTTCGTCATAGTCGATCTGGGCGCGCAGGCGGTCTTGCTGGATTCGGTTTTCGTCGATGTCGAGTCGGATGAAGGTATCGTCGACAATAGCGAAGAGGCCGTCCTCGCCGACCGTGTCCCCGAGGTCGTAACGCACCTCGTCGATGCGCCCGGTGGTCTCGGCAACCAGCGGAAACTCTGCGCGTGGTCGCGTGAAACCGGTTAAGGTGAGGACGCGCTCGGCGGGTTTGGCGGTCACCAGGCCCGTCGCGGCAACCGTCATCGGGACCGCCGCGGCGAACAGGGCGGCCACGAGGATGGCGGTGCCAGGTCGCGACCGGGTCAGGCGCTGGCTCGGGAGCCTGGTTTGGTGTGCCAATGGCATGGGTCGGAGGTCACTTCTCGTCAAGGTAGGGACGCAATGACTGGTAGCGCGGGCGATCCGCGTCCAAGGGACGCCAGTTTACGGCATTCAGACCTGTCGCAAGAGGACGGGGTTCGCACTCTGTTGGAGAAATTCGCCGATGCTCGCGCGAAGCGTTGGTAATCCGGATCGAGATCACAGGTCCTTGTGCGGTGTCCGGCGGCGCAGCGCGGGCGGAAGCCCACGCACCGCGCCAGGCCTATTCCATTGGTTTGCGAGCCTGACGGCGGCCGGACTGGCGCTGCCGTTCACGTTGGCGCTGCCGCTGTCTCTCGTTGCGGCCATCTACCTCCAGTCGCTCGTCGCTGGCCTGCCGGCGATCGACGGACTGCGTGTCCACAGCTATCGGGAACCGTTGCGCATCTATTCGGCCGACGGGGCACTGATGGCCGAATTCGGTATCGAACGGCGCCGCCCGGTGCCGATCGAGGCGATCCCTCCGGCGCTGATCGATGCCTTCCTGGCGGCCGAAGACAGCCGTTTCTTCGATCACCGCGGCATCGATGGATCGGGTCTTGCCCGGGCCGCGCTCGAGGTGTTGCGTACCGGCCGGCCGGCGCAGGGGGGCAGCACCATCACGATGCAACTGACGCGGAATCTCTTCTTGACACCGGAGAAGACGTTGCGTCGCAAGCTGTCGGAGATCCTGCTCGCCGTGCGTGTCGAAGACGTCTTGAGCAAGCCCGAGATCCTCGAGCTGTATCTGAACCAGATCTTCTTCGGCCACCGGGCCTATGGGGTTTCGGCCGCGGCCGAGGTCTACTATGGGAAGGCCCTCGCTGATTTGACGATCACCGAGATGGCGATGCTGGCCGGGATCCCGAAGGCGCCGTCGACGCTGAACCCGGTCACCAATCCCGCGCGCGCGTTGGCCCGCCGCGACCACATCCTCGGTCGCCTGCTCGAACTGGGCCGGATCGACGAGGCGGCTTACCGCGGCGCGCTGGCCGAACCCGATCGGGCGCGACTCCATCACCAGCCGGCCGACCTGACGGCCGGTCATGTCGCGGAGATGGTCCGCCTCGAGATGGTCGAGCGTTTCGGCGAGGAGGTCTACGGCTTGGGTCTGCACGTGGTGACCACGATCGACGCCCAGTTGCAGGATCAGGCCCAGGCCGCGGTGCGCCGGGGGCTGATCGCCTACGACGAGCGCCATGGCTATCGCGGTCCCGAGACGCGGCTCGACCCTGCGCGAAGCGACCCTGACGACCTTGCGAGCTACTTGGCCGATGTCACCGACTGGCCAGGGATGCGCGCCGGGATCGTCACGGCCGTCACGGAGCAGGGCGCCGAGGTCTTTCTCGGCGATGGCGAGACCGTGCGCCTTGGCCGAGACGCGATCAGCTGGGCGCGCCCTTGGCGCGACCAGAATCGCCGCGGCCCGGCCCCGCGCCATGTGACCGACGTGCTGCGAGTCGGCGATCTGATCCGGGTCAGACCTCATGAGCAGGCCGGCTGGCGACTCGCGCAGGCGCCGGCGGTGACCGGTGCCCTCGTCGCAATGGCTCCGCAAAGCGGCGCCATCCTGGCCTTGGTCGGCGGCTACAGCTTTCAGGAGAGCGCGTTCAATCGGGCCGTCGACGCACGCCGCCAGCCGGGATCGGCGTTCAAGCCTTTCATTTATGCCGCAGCGCTCGATCGCGGTTGGACCGCGGCCAGCCTGGTGCATGACGAACCCATCCAGGTGCCGCAATCCAGGGGTCGCGTTTGGCAGCCGCGCAACGCCGATCGTCGGACGCTGGGTCCGATCCGGGTGCGGGTCGCGTTGGCCCAGTCGCGGAATCTTGCGACCATCGACCTCCTCGAGCGCGTCGGGATCGACGAGACGCGCGCCTTCATCACGCGTTTCGGCTTCGCCCCCGAGACCTTGCCGCGCGGCCTGTCGCTGGCCCTGGGCAGCGGTGAGGCATCACCCTGGCGGATGGCAGCCGGTTACGCGGTCTTCGCGAACGGCGGCTTTCGCGTCGAACCCCACCTGATCCAACGGGTGCAGACCGGCAACGGCCATGTCCTGTTCGAGGCCGCCCCGCGGCTGGCCTGCACGGACTGCTGGTTCCGTTACGGACGCGGCGCGGCCTGGACCCGCCCGCTCGGCGCGGGCTACGCCGCGCCGGCCGGTCCGGCGCCGCGGGTTCTGGACCCCGTCCTGGCATTTCAGATGCATTCGCTGTTGCGTTCGGTGATCGATGAAGGTACCGGGCAGCGGGCCAAGGCACTCGGGCGCGCCGACATCGTCGGCAAGACAGGGACCACGAACCGGATCCGCGACTCCTGGTTCGCCGGTTATCAGAAGGATCTGGTGGCCGTGACCTGGATGGGGTTCGACGATTTCGCGCCGCTCGGCCGTGGCGAAGAAGGGGGGCGGGCGGCGCTCGGGATCTGGGCCGATTTCATGGCCGAGGCGCTGGACGGGACGCCCGAGGCGGTCCTGGATCCGCCGCCGGGTTTGGCCCTCGTTTGGATCGATCGCCAATCCGGCGCCGAGACCGGGGGGCCGGGGCCGCAACGGATTCAGGAGTGGCTGCCGGGACGGGGTTGGCCGACACCGCTCGGCGATGCGGATGGCTGGGGGCAGGATGCCGGGTCGTCGGCGGTGTCGGGTCGGCGCTCACCGGCCCAACTTATCGATGAGCTTTTCTAGTGACGCGCTTGAGCCCAGCCCGGTCCTCGCGGTATGGCGGGTCGTCGGCAAGCCCCGCGGCGGTCCGAGTCAGGACCTCACGCGCCCAGGCTGGGAGATCTGGGTGAATTCGATAATGGATCCAGAGCCCGTCGCGACGATCGGCGACCAGGCCGACCTCGCGCAACTGCGCGAGGTGACGAGAGATGTGCGGCTGTGCGGCGCCGATCGTATCGGTCAGTTCGCAGACGCACAGCTCTCCGCAGCGATCCAGCAATACCAGACAGCGCAGCCGGGTCTCATGGGCGAGGGCCGCAAACAGCTTGACGGGGTCAATCTTCATGACCGCCACTATAGGTCAGGGTCGGAGCGCCTTCAATCCGTGGCGGTCGGCTCGGGATCCGTGTCTGTGTCAGCGGCGCCGCCGGATGACGCCGGCGACGGGTTCGGCCGTCAGTGGATCCTCGGGCCAGTGGTGCTTCGGGTAGCGGCCGCGCAACTCCTTTCGCACCTCCGGGTAGGCGCGCGCCCAGAACCCGGCCAGATCTTGAGTCACCTGCACTGGGCGGCGCGCCGGCGATAGCAGTTGCAGGCGGATCGGGAGCCGCCCGCGGGCGATGGTCGGGGTCTGGCGAGCGCCGAACAACTCTTGCAGCGGGACCGCTAGCGTCGGGACCGGGCCGCTCGCATAGTCCAACCGGCGGCGGTGCCCGGTGGGCATCGTGAAGGACGTCGGGGCCTCGTCCGCGAGCCGCTGGCGGAGCGGCCAGTCGAGCCGAGCCTCGAGCAGCTCGGCCAATCGCAGGGCGCGCAGGTCGGCCAAGCGCGTGAGCCCAGGCAACCAGGGGCCGAGCCAGTCGGGCAAGGTCGCGAGCAGGGCTTCGTCCGACAGATCCGGCCAGCCGGACTCCGGTTCGAGACGGCGCATCAGGGCCACACGGGCCTGGAGCTGACGTGCCGGATCGTTCCAGTCGAATGCCTGATCGAACCGCGTGGCCGCCTGTTCCACCAGCAATGCCCGGACCCGGTCATCATCAGGCACGGGCAGCGGTTGCGCGGCCAGCACCAGCTCACCGAGCCGCGTCTCGCGACGGGCCGCGACAGCCTCGCGCGCGGGATCCCATTCGAGCTGTTCGCGGGTCGTGATGCGCGCCGCCAGCACCTCGCGCAGGGCCTCTTCGGAGATCGGCAGTGCGAGCCGGATGCGCCCGTCCTGACCGGCGGCATCGAGCTCGGCGACGACCAGGTAGCGCGCGCGGGTCAGCGGGTCGCTGCGGGCCAACTGGACCCCGGGGCCGGCGGCCAGCCGATAACGGTGCTCGTCGGAGCCGCGTCGTTGCGCGACACGGTCGGGGTAGGCCAGCGCGAGTAGGGCACCCGGCTCCTGAAGCCAGGTCGGGGCGGGCGTCTCGCTGTCCACCGAGACGCGAGTCGAACGCCGAAGAGCCGCACTCAGGCGCGCGGCGGCGCGCAGGCGGTGTCGATCGAGACCAGGCGTCGGGCGACCGGCGCGCTGATCGTCGAGCGCTTGCAGGCGCAAGCCGAGGTCGGCCGATGTCATCTGGTCGGGGGTGGCGATAAAGGGATCACGATCGGAAAGCAACGCGGCGAGGTCGGCGGCCAGATCGCGGGCGGCCGGCGACGGCGCCGCGGCGAGGAGGCGCGCGAGTCGCGGATGCACCGGCCAGTTGGCGAGTCGTCGGCCGAGCGGCGTCAGTCGGCCCTCGGGCGTCAGCGCCTCGAGGTCCCGGAGCAACGCGATGGCCTGGTGCCAGGCCGCCCCCGGCGGCGGATCGAGCCAACTCAAACGCGCCGGATCCTGCTCGCCCCACAGGGCCAGTTCCAGCGCGAGCGGGGCCAAATCGGCCTGAAGGATCTCGGCTGGCCGTTGCGCGGGACGGCCGATCTCCTGATCCTGCGACCAGAGTCGGTAGCAAGTTCCGGGTCCCTGGCGTCCGGCCCGTCCGGCCCGTTGAGTGGCCGAGGCGAGCGAGATCGGCTCGGTGACCAGTCGTGTCAAACCCGAACCGGGATCGAAACGCGGCTTGCGGGTCAGGCCCGAGTCGATGACGGTCGTCACACCGTCGATCGTGACGCTTGTTTCGGCGATATCGGTCGCCAGGAGGATCCGGCGTCGCCCCGACGGGCCTGGACGGAGGGCGCGGTCCTGGTCGCTGCCCGATAGGTTGCCGTGCAATGGCAACAGCTCCAGATTCGGCCCCAGGCCCGGCGACAAGGCGGCCCGCACCCGCTCGATCTCACCGACGCCGGGTAGGAAGACCAGCAGGTCGCCGGATTGCTCGTCCAAGGCCCGGCGGATGCACGCCACGACGGTCGCCGCCAGGTCTCGAACCCGTGAACGTCCGCGATAGTGGATCGCGACCGGATAGGAGCGACCTTGCCCTTCGATCACCGGGGCAGCGCCGAGCCGCCGCGCCATCGCCTGGGCATCGAGCGTCGCCGACATGATCAACAGCCGCAAGTCCGGGCGTAATGCGGACCAGGTGTCCAGCGTCAGCGCGAGCGCGAGATCGGCCGCCAGGGTCCGTTCGTGGAACTCATCGAAGATCACGAGCCCGACATCGTCCAGTGCCGGATCCTCCTGTATGCGCCGAATCAGCACCCCCTCGGTCAGGACTTGAATACGGGTGCGCGGGCCGACCCGGCGCTCGAAACGGATCTGGTAACCAATGCTGTCGCCGACGGCCTCGCCCAGCAGATCGGCCATCCGGGCCGCGGCCATCCGGGTCGCTGGCCGGCGCGGCTCCAGCAACAGGATCGTCCGTCCCGCCAGCCAGTCGGCCTCCAGCAGCACCAAAGGCACCTTCGTCGTCTTGCCGGATCCCGGTGGCGCGGTCAGCACCGCGTGGCCGGCGGCCAGTGCCTCGACCAGCGGTGTCAAGCAAGCATCGATTGGAAGCGGGGGTAGGGTCGGGGTCGAACGCACGACGAACAACGTGGGTGAAGGGAGTGCGCGGGCGTTGATGACGCCTCGGCCCCCTATGTGGTCAGATCGACGGCATCATCCGGATGCCCCGGCCAGGGGCGCCCGGGGCGCCGTCGTGGCGCACTGGCGTCGCGAGGCGCTCCCACGGCCGGGACGTGGCTCAACGCGGTGGCGTGCCACTGGCCGGGTCCAGGCCCGCGATCAGCGCTGCGCAACCCGCTGTGTCGGCGACCCAGTCGGTCTGGCTCTGGCCGGGCAGATCCTGGGCCTTGTCGCGGATCGCCGTGATCGCGGACCGGATCAGTGAATCCCGATCGTTGGCGTCGATCAGACCCAGCGCGCTGGCGGTCTCGACCGTGACACAGGTCCCCGCCTGGGCCCCCTGCACGAGCCCGCTCGCGACACCGACACTGACGCCGAAACCGAGCGCCATGAAACCACCGACGAGGCCGCCGATGATCAGAAACACCATCGCCCAAAGGACGCCTTTCATGTCGAAGAGTCTCCAGTTGCCGCGGACGAAGTCGTCGACGCGAAACCCTAGCATACTCCGTCGTGCCCGCGGGCTTCATCGCAGATCAGGGGCATGCCCGCGCCCGTTTGGGGATCGCCCGCCGATGATCGCGAGGGCGGTTCGTGATCCGATGGTTCGATTGACGCACCGTGACCGACTTGCTCTAATCCCGGTCAAGCAGTTGCCGAACGCGGCCTGGAGTCTGCCATGTCCCTGCAGCCCGTGATCCTCTCCGGTGGTTCCGGAACCCGGCTTTGGCCCCTTTCGCGGGAGGCCTATCCGAAGCAGTTCCATCCGCTCACGAGCAACCACACGATGCTCCAGGAGACGGTTTGCCGTCTCGACGGTTTGGTCGCGGAGCATCCGGGGGCCGGGATCCAGGTGATGGATCCGATCATCGTCTGCAACGAGGCCCATCGCTTCCTCGTAGCCGAGCAGTTTCGGCTGATGGCGCGGCCAGTCGCCGCGATCCTCCTCGAGCCCAAAGGACGGAATACAGCCCCGGCCCTGACGTTGGCGGCCTTGGCGGCGACCGCAGGCGGCACCGATCCGGTCCTGTTGGTGATGCCGGCCGATCACAGCATTCGCCAGGAACCGGCCTTTCGGGCGCGCGTCGCCGATGGCTTTCGATTAGCCAGCGAAGGGGCCCTGATCACCTTCGGTATCGTCCCACGGAAACCCGAGACCGGTTACGGTTACATCCGGCAAGGCGAGCTCGTCGCCGAGCCGAATCTCGTCGGTCACGCGTACCATTTGATGGGCTTCGTCGAAAAGCCGGACCTCCAAACCGCCGAGCGCTACCTGGCGTCCGGGGAATATCTGTGGAACAGCGGCCTGTTCATGCTGCGCGCGAGCCTGTGGCTCGAACTGATTGGCCGCTTTCAGCCCGCTATCGCTGCCGCGGTCACCGAGGCCTATGCGACGAACCAGCGCGACGGTGACTTCGCGCGCGTCGCGGCCGACATCTTCGCGAACTGTCCTGCCGACTCGATCGACTACGCGGTCATGGAGCCTGTGTCGCACGCACCGGATACCGGGTTGCCACCGGTGCTGGTGCTGCCGCTGGATGTCGGTTGGTCCGATGTCGGCGCCTGGTCGACGCTTTGGGAGATCAGCGAACGCGACGCATCGGGCAACGTTCTCGAAGGCGATGCCTTCGTCCATGATGCGCGCAACAATCTCTTGATCGCGCGGCACCGGATGCTGGCCGTGGTCGGAGTCGAAGACCTGGTGGTCGTCGAGACGCCCGACGCGGTCCTGGTCGCGGACAAGAATCGCGCGCAGGATGTCAAGGCGGTGACGCAGTTTCTCGCGCGCGAAGAACGGAGCGAGCATCGTCACCATCAACGGGTCCATCGTCCATGGGGATCCTTCGAGGGCATCGGCCAGGGCCAACGCTACCAGGTCAAGCGTTTGACCGTGAAACCCGGCGAGTCCCTGTCGCTGCAGATGCACCACCACCGTGCGGAGCATTGGATCGTCGTATCCGGCACCGCGCGCGTGACCTGCGGTGACCAGCAGTTCCTGCTGACGGAAAACCAATCGACCTATATCCCGTTCGGGACCGTCCACCGGCTGGAGAACCCGGGCATCATCCCGCTGGAGATCATCGAGGTGCAATCCGGCAGTTATCTCGGCGAGGATGACATCGTGCGTCTCGAGGACGCCTACAACCGCTCGCCAAAGGACAACTGATCTCGCCCGCGTGCGGTGCCATCGAGGGCCTTGCGTGACGGCCACCCGGCACCGGGGTGGCCGGTGCGGCGCAGCGGTACTCTGCGTCTGCGCCGCCCAGCCTTGCCGAGGGTTCAGTTCACCGCTAACAACCCCTTGTTCGCCGCCAGCCAGTCGCGGAACGATTGGAGGCCAGGGTACAGTGCGCGCGCGATCGCCGGATCTCGCGCGGCACAGAAGTCGTCGTTGAAGTCATGCTTGAATTGGAACATGTTGCCGAGGTCTTCGGCACCGGGGAAACCCAGGCCCCGGTAGACCGCCGGTGGGATCGCCTGGTAGTGGACCGGCTCGCCAAGCGCGTCGCCAAGCGCATCGGCCATCTGCTCGCCGGTCAGGAGTTCGCCGGCGATCCCGATGGTCTGTCCGAGCGACTGCTCGCCGCGCTTGAAGATGCCGTAGGCACAGCGGCCGATATCCTCGGCGGCGATGCCCGGTAGACGCCGATCGCCCATCGGCAATTGGAACACCAGGCGTCCATCGGCTTCGCGGCGCGGGCCCATGCCGAAGTGAATCAGGTTGTCCCAGTAGAACGACGTCAGCAGAAAGGTCGTCGGGACGCCCAGTTCGTCGAAGAATCGATTCGACTCGCCTTTGGCGTCGAAATGCGGGACCTTGTAGTGCTCCATCAGCGTCGGCATGCGGTCGTCCTCGAGCGGAACCCAGCGACGCGTATCCTCTAGCGTCGACCAGATCGCGTGACGCAGACCGACGGCGCGTGCCGCGTTGGCCATGTTTCGTGCCTGGTTCTTTTCCCGTTCCGGCGAGAAATGCTCCCAGAAGAAGGTCACGAAGAAGGCGCCATAGACGCCTTGCAGCGCGGCCCGGAGGCCGGCTTCGTCATCGATATCCGCGACGACCACCTCGGCACCCTGTTCGGCCAGCGCTCGGGCCTTTTCCGAGTTGGCATTGCGTGTGATGATCCGCGCCGCGAAACGGCGGTCCGGATCGGTGAGGATGGCACGCGCGAGGCCGCCACCTTGGGCACCGGTGGCGCCGAAAACCGCGATGATCTGTTGTTCGCTCATGGGTATGCTGCGGGACAACCCGGCCGCTTGGTCGGTACGGGGAAGCGTCATCGGCCTGGCTTCCTCGGATCGCAATCGGGCTCCCTTCCTCCATTCAGTCTCGGTTGAAAGAAAACGCCCCGCCACCGAGGTGGCGGTGGCCGCGAGGGATCCGCAAAGGGGTCCAGCGCATGCAGACCTGACGCCTGCGAGGACATTCGGCTAACATGCGAAGTTTTGCCGGATTGGCGGACGAAAATGGGATTCAAATGTGGTATCGTCGGCTTGCCCAACGTGGGCAAGTCCACGCTTTTCAATGCCTTGACTCAGGCCGCGATCGCGGCCGAGAACTACCCCTTCTGCACGATCGACCCGAACGTCGGGGTCGTGCCCTTGCCGGATTCGCGGCTCGACGTGATCGCTGACATCGTCAAACCGCAGAAGGTGGTTCCCACCACGGTGCAGTTCGTCGACATCGCCGGCTTGGTTGCCGGCGCATCGCAGGGCGAAGGGCTCGGCAACAAGTTCTTGGCCAACATTCGCGAAACGGACGCGATCGCCCATGTCGTGCGGTGTTTCGCTGACGACGATGTCGTGCACGTCGCCGGGCGCGTCGATCCGATCGGCGATATCGAAGTGATCGAGACCGAATTGGCCCTCGCTGATCTGGAGTCGATCGACCGGGCATTGGACCGGGCGACCCGTTCCGCCAAGACCGGCGACAAGACGATGCTTGCGCGCAAGACACTGCTCGAACGGGTCCGCGCGCAACTCGACGCGGGCCGCCCGGTGCGGGCCATGGGCCTCAGCGAAGAGGAGCAGGTCATGTTGCGAGACCTCTTTCTGCTGACGGCGAAACCCGTCATGTACGTCGCGAACGTGGCCGAAGACGGTTTCGTCGATAACCCCTTTCTCGACCAGGTGGCCGCGCTCGCTGCGCGTGAAGGGGCTGAGGTCGTGCCGGTTTGCGCGGCCATCGAGGCGGAGATCCAGCGGCTGGATGCCGTCGAGCGCGCCGAGTTCCTGACCGATCTCGGGCTCGAGGAGCCCGGCCTGAACCGCGTCGTGTTGGCTGGATATCGGCTGTTGGGTCTGGAAACCTATTTCACCGCCGGTCCCAAGGAGGTGCGCGCCTGGACGATCCCCCAGGGGACCAAGGCCCCGCAAGCGGCCGGTGTGATCCATGGCGATTTTGAACGGGGTTTCATCCGTGCCGAGGTCATCGGCTATCGGGATTTCGTGGCCTGTCGCGGCGAGCAGGGGGCGCGTGAGGCGGGGCGGCTGCGCTCCGAGGGCAAGGACTATATCGTGTGCGACGGCGACGTGATCCATTTTCGCTTCAATGTCTGATGCCGACGGCTTGCAGCGGTGGCGTCGCTTCCTCGCTAGTCTGTGGCAGCGTGGGGCGGATAAGGCGTCGTACCTGCACCTTGACCGCGGCAAAGGCGGCCAGCACGGCCTCTGTGGCCTCTCTCCTGGCCTCGCGGACGACGACCTGGCGTCCGCCCGGGAAATCGAGCTTCAACTCGCAACGGATTCGATGCCCACGAACCGGATCGAACTCTTCGAGGATCTTTGCTTCGGTGCGGAGCCCCCGTTCTGGGAAGCGGGCGGCCAGGCGTTGCGCCTGCTGCTCGATGATCGATCGGATGCTGGCGTCCAAGGCCAGCAGGTCACCACTGATGCGGATTGACATGGATGATGGCTACCTCGGTGGGATCCCGGGCAATCGGAGTGTCCGGCGCGTGGATCCACGTGGATCAGAACTCAAAGGGGGCAGCAGCGCAGAGATGGAGGCTGCCAGACGGGCCGCGAGACATCCTGACGGACGTTGCCCCAGCCCTGCGTTTGTCGTCATTTGCGGCCGCCAGCGACCAATGCAAGTCGGCCTGCGAGCGGCCGGGCATCACGGATCAGGCGGTACTTGTAAACTTTGCGGCAAAAACCACATAAAGTCTAGCTTGCCTGACAGGCATCGATGTGTTGCTCTATTTCCGAGAGCGTTACTCAGAAATTCTCAGCCTCGAGGGCCGGACCATGATGCGATACGATTATCGGGAGACCCTGCAGACCTACGCCATCGAGCGCTTCCTCAGAGATTCGGCGCGCTACCTCGGTGTCAGCGCTGCATCGCTTGGCCCCGGCCCGATTCGCGTGTCCTTGCGTCGTCCGCTGAACGACGAGGCTCCGCCGTTGAGGCCCCCCGAATCGCCCCCGTCGCCTGGGTAGCGGCGAGCCAGGCGAGGTGCGTCAGGCTGGCGCCGGCGTCATCGGTCGGCCCGGATGCACCTCAAGACTCCTTGTCGTGTTCCCCGCCTCTGCGCGGGGTTTTTTTCGCGTCTCGCATCCGTGGGTGGCAATGGATGGCATACGGACTCGTTGCTGCGGTTTCGCTGGTTTCGCTATGAAGCGCCACAGCGCAGCCGACTGGGTCATGCTCCTGGCCCTCACGGTGATGTGGGGCTCGTCCTTTTTGTCGACGAAAGTGGCACTTGGAAGCCTGCCGTTCGACTGGGTCGTCAGCGGGCGATTGCTGGTCGCAACGATCATCCTGGTCCCCGTCGCGACGCTCGCGGTCGGGCGTTGGCCCCGTGGCTGGCGCGTCTGGTCGTTCTTCGTGTTGATGGCCCTGACCGGAAATCTGTTGCCTTTTTCGCTGATCGCGTGGGGCCAGCAATCGATCGATAGCGGACTCGCCGGTATCCTGATGGCGGTGATGCCGTTGGCGACGCTGAGCCTGGCGCACTTCCTGGTCCCCGGCGAACAGCTGACGCGATTCCGTGTCGGCGGTTTCCTGCTCGGTTTCGTTGGTGTCCTAGTCCTGCTCGGGCCGGCAACGGCGCTGCCGGACGTCGGCAACGAGGGCAACCTGCTGGCGATGTTGGCGGTGTTGGTCGGGGCCTGGTGTTACGCGGTCTCGGCGATCCTGGCGCGGCTGCGTCCCCCGAGCGATGCGGTGTCGACAGCGGCGGCGGTGACGACCATCGCGGCCCTGATGAGCCTCGTGTGGGTCGATGGGCCCGATCCAGCCTGGCTTATCGATGCCCCCTCCGCCACGGCCGCGCTGCTGTTTCTCGGCGTTTTCTCGACCGCAGCCGCCGCCGTCGTCTACTATCGCTTGATCAAGAGCGCCGGTCCCTCGTTCGTCTCGCAGCTCAATTTCCTGATCCCCCTGTGGGCCGTTGGCATCGGGATCCTCTTTCTCGGCGAGTCACCGCAACCGCACCACCTGCATGCGTTGGCCTTGATCCTGGGCGGTATCGCGTTGACGCAGTTCGATCGGCGCCGCCCGCGGTAGCGCACGAGTCAAGCGAGCGGCATCAGTCGAACAGATTGTCGAAGGCCCGGGAAAAGGTTTTATAAGCTTCGTAGCCGTCCTTGTCCATGACCTGGTCGATGACCCAGCGGTTATCGTCGACCCGGCCCATCAGCGACTGGATCTCGTGGCCTAAGTGGCGCAAGAACGCATAACTCGGACCATCCTCCGCCAATTGGAAGGCGGCGTACTCGTCGGAACGCTGGTTCAGCCGCTCGATGAAGGGGCGGCCATAGTCGCCGGAGCCGAACAGGTCCAGGCTGTTGTCCTGGACATGCTCGGTGACCCTGGCCGCGAACTGCGTGATCAGCGTGCGTCGATCCGTCTCATCGAGACGGCGATGCGCGAGCCGATCGGCGATCTGGATCAGGAATACCAGATATTCCTCGATCACATCGATCCGTTGTCGATCGTCTCGGTAGACGAAGCGTTCGCAGTGCAGATTGATCGCTTTGTCCAGCGCGATGCGCCAGGCGATGAAGGCCAGGGCGCCGGCGATCTCGGGCAAAGATCGCTCGGCGTCCTCATTCATCCAGTGGCTCTTGATTCTCAGCGCCATCGTTCAGGGTCCGTAGAGCAAAGCCTGGCACGCGGCAGGCATCGGATCCGGCTGGCGCGCACCGCCAGGCGCCGGCGGCCGACGTGCTTCATCGCTGAACCACCAGGCGAGTTCCGCGCCGCAGCCGTCGCCAACCGGTAGCGGGGGGGTCGCGATACACTCGGGGCTGCTCGGTGGACAGGCCAGGCGGACATGGAAATGGGCATCGTGTCCGCGCCAGGGTCGCACACGACGTAGCCATTCGCGATCACCGGTTTCGCTTTCGCACAGCGCACGCTTGATGACCGGATTGACGAAGATTCGGTCCACGCGCGGATCCGTGGCCGCGGCCTGGAGCAGGAAACGCTGGGGCGGGCCCCAGTGGACGCTGAGCCCGGACCCATCCGGCTGCACCATGCTGGGCAA
Source organism: Thioalkalicoccus limnaeus (assembly GCF_041197575.1). Classification (NCBI taxonomy): domain Bacteria; kingdom Pseudomonadati; phylum Pseudomonadota; class Gammaproteobacteria; order Chromatiales; family Chromatiaceae; genus Thioalkalicoccus; species Thioalkalicoccus limnaeus. The sequence continues at coordinate 27,072 of NZ_JBDKXB010000016.1, forward strand.
GGCCCCGATGTCGCCGGCACGCCAGGCAACGCTTTGCATCGTCGGCACCAGTCGAAACCAGATGTCGACATCCAGGCCGTTCTGGTGGCTGACGTGCAGGGAATCCATCAGCCCCCCGCGCGGCTGCGCCAGATCGCCGACGAGCATGACGAGATCCTGGTGACGGGCCAGCCGTTCGCCCAGATCCTCGACGAATTCGACCAGTCTCGGGTAGCCGTGGTAGCGGTTTCTTTCGCGGCGAATGCTCAGATACCCGACGCCCGCCTCGGGCAGCGCGACGGCGCCGGCTACGCAACCATTCGCCGCTGCGCCGATCACGGCCGGTGGGCCGGCACTCGGGGTCGTGATCCCGGCCCAGGGACTGGCCTCGGCGACACCGGCCACGAGCGCCGTCACCACGAGGATGAACCCAATGCGTCGCGCGCGGCCGATCTGCATCCCGGCCCTTACCGCGACGACGTCGCCTCCGGAAGGCACGATGCGGGTCGAACTACTCATGTCTCGATCATCCCCGTTCAGGCAAGTCTTGCACCAGTTGCATCAGGCCCCGGGCGGCCTCGTCGACACGCGCCATGTCCACGCGGAGATCCGCGCCGGATCCAGCCGCTTGCTCCAAGGCCGCCAACGCCCGATCGAGCGCCGGCACGCCGCAATAGCGGGTCGCGCCGCGAAGGCGGTGAGCCATCTCGACCACCTCGGTCTCCATCCCCATGTCGACGGCACGCCGAATTCGTGCCAGATCGTCGGGCAGGGCCACGACCAACGCCGCCAACAGGTCGGCGGCGAGGGCGGCATCGCCGCCGGCCGCGGCTTGTGCTGCGGCCTCGTCGCGAACCTGGTCATCCGGTGCTTCCTCGCGGTGCCATCCCATCATAGCCACCTACTCCCGTGTTCGGACCAGCCCGGGTGATACCGGTATCCGGCAAGAGACCTCGAAGTCATCGTCCATCGCGGCACCGGCAACCGGTCCACGGCGTTGCTGACCTCCCGGCACCCCTTTTAACGCGCCCCCGCCTGGTTTAGCAAGATTTCCAGTCTCTCTTGCCCGCCCTGTCCCTTCCTTTTGCCCTCGCGAACCAACTGTTGCACAATCGTGTCGGTCAATAGCTTCTTGTGATCGCTCGATCGTTACCGATGACCCTGCCCACAATCGAGGACTTCGTCGGCCGCACGCCATTGGTGCGGTTGCAGCGCCTTCCGGGCGCGACCGGCAACCAACTGCTCGTCAAACTGGAGGGCAGCAATCCGGCCGGTTCAGTCAAGGATCGCCCGGCAGTGCGGATGATCCAGGGTGCCGAGGGCCGCGGCGAGATCCAGCCGGGCGACACCCTGATCGAGGCGACCAGCGGTAACACCGGGATCGCGTTGGCGATGGCCGCGGCGATCAAGGGCTACCGGATGGTCCTGATCATGCCCGAGCACATGAGTCGTGAACGGCGGGCGGTGATGCGCAGCTTCGGTGCCGAGATCATCCTGACACCGCGTGCCGGCAGTATGGAGGCCGCGATCGACCTGGCCAACGAGATGGCGGCGCGCGGCGAAGGGCGGCGCCTCGATCAGTTCGCGAACCCCGACAACCCGGCCGCGCATTACGAAACCACCGGCCCCGAGATCTGGCGCGACACCGATGGCGGTGTGACCCATTTCGTCAGCGCGATGGGCACTACCGGCACCATCATGGGGACCGGGCGCTATCTGAAGGAACATAACCCGGCGATCCAGATCGTCGGGGTCCAGCCGGCGGAGGGTGCCAGCATCCCGGGGATCCGGCGCTGGCCGGAAGCCTATCTCCCGAAGATCTACGATCCCGCGCGGGTCGATCGCATCATCGACGTCTCCCAGGCTCAGGCCGAGCAGACGGCGCGCGATCTCGCGTCCCGGGAAGGCATCTTCGCTGGGATCTCGTCGGGTGGTGCGGTTGCGGCGGCGCTCGCACTATCGGCCGAGGTCCAGGATGCGATTATCGTCGCGATCATCTGTGACCGGGGCGATCGCTATCTGTCGACCGGCGTCTTCCCCGATTAACGGCCAGGCTCATGACCCGCAAACGCAAAGCGCTGCCCGAGACGCCGATCGAGGTCGAGATCGAATCCTTGACCCATGACGGACGCGGGCTAGCCCATGTCGACGGCAAGGCCCTGTTCGTCGATGGGGCCTTGGCTGGCGAACGGGTCAGTGTTCGCTATACCCGTTGTCAGCGACGCTTCGACGAGGGGCGGGTCGTGGCCGTGCATGAGGCAGCACCGGAACGGGTCACCCCGCGCTGTCCCCATTTCGGTGTCTGCGGCGGCTGTTGCCTGCAACACATGGCAGCGGGCGCGCAGATCGGTATGAAACAGCGGATCCTCGCCGACGTCTTGAAACGGATCGGGCAGGTGACGCCCGAGACTTGGCTGGATCCCCTGTCGGCCGAATCCTGGGGCTATCGGCGCAAGGCGCGGCTCGGGGTCCGCTATGTCGCGAAGAAAGGCCGTGTGCTGGTCGGTTTTCGTGAGCGCGGAACCTCGTTCATCACCGACCTGACCCGTTGCGAGATCCTTCATCCTTCGGTCGGTGAGCAGATCGCAGCCATCGCCGACGCGTTGCAGCCGCTGGCGATCCGTGCGCAGATTCCGCAGATCGAGTTTGCGATGGGTGACGGACCAGGGGTCCTCGTCGTGCGTGCGCTGACCCCGCCGGGACCGGCCGATCAAGCGCGACTCGTCGCGCTCGGGGCTGCGACCGGTTTGCACATCTATCTCCAAGAGGGTGGTGTCGACAGCATCCGGCCACTACCTGGGCAAGAGGCCGCTCTGCACTATGAGTTGCCTCGTCATGCGGTTCGCATCGGTTTCGAGCCGACCGACTTCACGCAGGTCAATCTGCCACTCAATCGCCTGATGGTCGATCGAGCGCTCGAGTTGCTCGATCCGCAACCCGACGAAGCGGTGCTGGATCTCTTCTGCGGCCTGGGGAATTTCACGTTGCCGCTCGCGCGTCGCGCCGGTCGGGTCGTCGGCGTCGAAGGGGATCCCGGGCTGGTCACGCGGGCGCGCCGCAACGCCGAACGCAATCAGATCACGCAGGCTCATTTCGAGGCCGCCGATCTGTATGGCGACGAAGTCGCCCGAGCGCCCTGGCTTCAGGAGCGCTTCTCGAAGGCCCTCCTCGATCCGCCGCGCAGCGGAGCACTTGCGGTACTCGATTGGCTACCCCGTCTCGGTGTGCGACGGATCCTCTACGTGTCCTGCTACCCCACGACCCTCGCCCGCGATGCCGATCGGTTGGTCAATGGCCTCGGCTATCGCCTGGTCGCCGCTGGCGCGATGGACATGTTCCCGCACACGGGGCATCTGGAATCGATGGCCCTGTTCGAGCGCGACGCGCCGACGCCCTGATCGGGGGCCTGGGATCAGGGGCCTGGGATCAGGGGCCTGGTCGACACTGACCGATCATCGACTGCGTGGTCGAGTGCCGTGCTGATTCCCTGGCATGATGCCCGAGAGCCCGCGTCGTGTCAGAGCACCTGTAACCCCTTGGATGGCTTCGCATGGCGCCGGCATCGGTCATTCACCGGCCTCGACGACGACTCCCTGGCCATCGAGACCTTCGACGATGACGAGCTTGCCGAGCGTCGGATGGCGCACCGCGGTCACGGTGTATGCCTCGGTCTCCTTGGTCAACACGATGTGCCCTTCATCCTTCAGATCCTGCAACAAGGTCTGTTCGGCGTCGAATGCACGCATCGTTTGGTCCTCCTCATCGATCAGTGGGCCAGGACAGTGGCAGTGGGTCAGGGCGAGCCATTTCGTGCCGCCGGGGTTCTCGGCGGCCGCAGCCGCTCGCTAGGACCCTGTCGAGCCGGCATCGGTGACCTCGGTTCGAAGCTGTGAGCGGCCGGGGACATCGCGAAGCCAGGTGTCCGTGGTAATATTAAGTGTTTCCCAATCCGCTCGCCCGAGGTGCTTCCACCGGGACGCCTGCGCCACGATAACAGGGTGCGCGGAGGCCCGCCCCCAGTCAACGGTCCGTGGGTGCCGCTGGAGTGGCACTCCAGTGCCCGACCTGACGGGGTCCGCCGTTCGTCGCTGTGGTGCGGCGCGGCCTTTTTTCTTGGTTCAACACGCTCATGCCGGAGTTTGCAAAAGAAGTTCTGCCCGTCAACCTGGAAGACGAGATGCGGCAATCCTACCTCGATTACGCGATGAGCGTGATCGTGGGTCGGGCCCTGCCCGATGTCCGGGACGGTCTCAAACCGGTTCATCGTCGTGTCCTCTTCGCGATGAATGAACTGGGCAACGATTGGAACAAACCCTACAAGAAATCGGCCCGCGTCGTCGGCGACGTCATCGGTAAATACCACCCGCATGGCGACACCGCGGTCTATGACACCATCGTCCGCATGGCGCAGACCTTCTCGATGCGGTACATGCTCATCGACGGTCAGGGCAACTTCGGTTCGGTCGACGGCGACGCCCCGGCGGCGATGCGTTACACCGAGGTTCGGATGGCGCGAATCGCCCACGCGCTGCTCGATGATCTCGACAAGGAGACGGTCGATTTCGTTCCGAACTACGACAACACCGAGAACGAACCTGCGGTTCTGCCGGCGCGCTTTCCCAATCTCTTGGTCAACGGCTCCTCGGGCATCGCCGTTGGCATGGCGACGAACATCCCGCCACACAACCTCGGTGAGATCATCGAGGCCTGTCTTCTGTTGATCGAGGACCCGCAGGTCGGGCTCGAGGGGCTGCTGGAGCGGGTTCCGGGTCCGGATTTCCCGACCGCCGGATTGATCAACGGCATCCGTGGCATCCGCGAGGCCTATCAAACCGGCCGCGGGCGGGTCGTGATGCGCGCCCGCACCCACACCGAGACCGAAAAGCGCAGCGGTCGCGAGGCCATCATCGTCACCGAGCTCCCTTATCAGGTCAATAAGGCTCGCTTGCTCAAGAGCATGGCCGATCTGGTCAAGGACAAGAAGATCGAAGGCATCGCCGAGTTGCGCGACGAATCCGACAAGGACGGAATGCGGATCGTCATCGAGCTCAAGCGCGACTGTTATCCGGACGTGCTGCTGAACAACCTCTATCAGCACACGCAGATGCAGACGGTGTTCGGCATCAATATGGTGGCGCTGGTCGATGGTCGCCCGCGTCTGTTGAACCTCAAGCAGATGCTCGAATACTTCCTGCGCCATCGCCGCGATGTAGTGACCCGCCGGACCCTGTTCGAGCTACGCAAGGCTCGCGACCGCGCCCATGTCCTCGAGGGTTTGGCCGTGGCCTTGGCGAACCTCGATGAGGTGATCGCGCTGATCCGTGCCGCGGCAACGCCGGCGGAAGCCAAGGCTGGGCTCCTGGCGCGGGCCTGGCGGCCTGGTGCCGTGATCGGGATGCTCGAGCGCACCGGAGCCACCGAGACTCGGCCCGAGGACCTGGCCGCCGGCCTGGGTCTCGGCGACGACGGCTATCGCCTCAGCGAGACCCAGGCCCAGGCGATCCTTGACCTGCGTCTGCATCGCCTGACCGGTCTGGAACAGGACAAGATCCTCAAAGAGTTCGAGGAGATTCTCGAGAAGATCGCCGAGCTTCTGTTGATCCTCTCGAGCCCGGACCGGCTGATGCAGGTGATCCGCGATGAACTGACGGCGATCCGCGATCAGTTCGGCGACGCACGCCGGACCGAAATCCTCATCGATCACGCGGACCTGACGCTCGAGGATCTGATCGCGCCGGAGGACATGGTCGTGACCATGTCGCACCTCGGCTACGTCAAGGCTCAGCTGCTCAGCGAGTATCAGGCGCAGCGGCGTGGCGGCAAGGGACGCAGCGCGACCACGATCAAGGACGAGGATTTCATCGATCGCATCTTTGTCGCCAATTCGCTCGATACGGTACTCTGCTTCTCGAGTCGCGGCCGCGTCTACTGGCTCAAGGTCTACGAGCTGCCGCAGGCCAGCCGCAATGCGCGCGGCCGCCCGATGGTCAATCTGCTTCCGCTGGAGCAGGGCGAGCGGATCAATGCGGTGCTGCCGGTCCGCGGCTATGAAGAGGGCTACTTCGTATTCATGGCCACCAGTGCCGGCACCGTCAAGAAGACCCCGCTCAAGGACTTTTCGCGGCCGCTATCGCGCGGCATCATCGCGATCGATCTGCGTCCGGATGAGTACCTCGTTGGCGTGGCGATCACCGATGGCCAGCAGGACCTGATGCTCTTCTCGTCGGCGGGCAAGGCGGTGCGTTTCAACGAAGCCGAGGTTCGCGCGATGGGCCGAACCGCGCACGGCGTCCGTGGTATCCAATTGGGCGACGAACAACGGGTGATCGCACTGCTGGTCGCCGAGCCGGGTACCGTGCTGACCGTGACCGAGAACGGCTACGGCAAACGGACCCCGGTCGAGGACTTCCCCACCAAGGGCCGCGGGATCAAAGGGGTCATCTCGATCCGTACCTCGGCGCGTAACGGGGCCCAGGTCGGTGCCGTGCTGGTGCGGCCCGAGGATGAGATCATGCTGATCACGGTGCGCGGCACGCTGGTGCGGACCGCGGTGGGGGGGATCCCGGTGCTGGGTCGAGATACCCAGGGCGTCAAGCTGATCAACCTCGGCGATGGCGAGAGGCTCGCCTATGTCGAGCGGATCGTCGCCCTCGAGAATGGGGATGAGCCGACCGAGAATGGGGCCAGCGATGGCGATGACCCTGCCGCCAACGGCGATGCCGACCAAGCGGCCGATTGACAGCAACAGTTTCGAACGGAGATTCAACGATGTCCCGACCTTTCAATTTCAGTGCGGGTCCGGCCATGCTGCCCGAGCTCGTGCTGCGGCGTGCGATGGACGAGATGCTCGATTGGCACGGCAGCGGCATGTGCGTCGCCGAGATGAGCCATCGCGGCAAAGAGTTCATGTCGATTGCCGAGCGGGCCGAGGCCGATTTGCGCGACTTGCTCGCGATCCCGGCGAACTACAAGGTCCTCTTCCTGCAGGGCGGGGCCTCGAGCCAATTCGCGATGATCCCGATGAATCTGCTCGGGCGCGGCAACGGTGCCGACTATCTGAACACGGGTTCCTGGTCGAAGAAGGCGATCGCCGAGGCCAAGCGCTTCGGCCCGGTCCATGTCGCCGCGACGACCGAGGCGAGCCGTTTCACCCGGGCGCCGGCGCAGGACGAGCTCGCGCTGCGTGATGAGGCCGCCTATGTCCACTACACGCCGAACGAGACGATCGAAGGGGTCGAGTTTCCCTATGTCCCCGAGGTCGGCGACAAGCCGCTGGTCGCGGACATGTCGTCGACGATCCTGTCGCGACCGATCGAGGTCGCGCGCTTCGGCCTGATCTACGCGGGCGCCCAGAAGAACATCGGTCCAGCCGGCTTGACGATCGTCATCGTGCGCGAGGATCTGATCGGCTCGCCCATCGCCGGCGCGCCGACGATGTTCGATTACCGCACCCATGCCGACAACGATTCGATGTACAACACGCCGCCGACCTATGCCTGGTACTTGGCTGGATTGGTCTTCGCGTGGCTCAAGGATCTGGGCGGGCTCCAGGCGATGGCGGAGATCAACGAACGCAAGGCCGCGGCGCTTTATGCCGCGATCGATGAATCCGGCTTCTATGCCAACCCGGTCGATCCGAGCGCCCGCTCCTGGATGAACGTGCCCTTCACGTTGGCCGATCCGGATCTCGATGCGACCTTCCTGACCGAGGCCAAGGCGGCGGGGCTCCTGACGCTGAAGGGGCACCGCTCGGTCGGTGGGATGCGCGCAAGTATCTACAATGCGATGCCGGAGGAGGGGGTGCGGGCCCTGATCACCTTCATGCAGGACTTCGAACGCCGCTACGGCTGACCCTGTCGTCGCTGTACCCAAACCCGTTCCAGTCCTGTGAGAACCCCGATGTTCAAGATTCAAACGCTCAATAATATCGCGGTGGCCGGCTTGAACCGGTTGCCGCGTGATCGTTACGAGGTCGCCTCGGAGATCGCCCACCCGGATGCGATCCTGGTCCGGTCGGCGAACATGCACGAGATCGAGATCCCCAGCACCGTCAAGGCGATCGGTCGGGCCGGTGCCGGCGTCAACAACATCCCGGTGGCCCGTCTGACCGGTCGCGGCGTCGCCGTCTTCAACGCGCCGGGGGCCAATGCCAATGCGGTCAAGGAACTGGTGCTGGCCGGCATGTTGCTCGCCGCGCGCAATATCGGTCAGGCTTGGCGGTTTGCGCGCGAGCTCGAAGGGGATGACGAGGCGATTCACAAGGCCGTCGAGGCCGGCAAGAAACAGTTCGTCGGGCTTGAGTTGCCTGGCCGAACGCTCGGCGTGATCGGGCTCGGTGCCATCGGGGTCAAGGTCGCGAATGTGGCCCGCGCATTGGGGATGCGGGTGATCGGCTATGATCCGACGATCACGGTCCAGCGGGCCTGGCAGTTGGAATCCGATGTGCAGCCGGCGCTCAGCATCGACGATCTGGTCTCGCGCGCGGACTTCATCAGCTTTCACGTGCCCTTGACCGATGAGACCCGTCACATGATCAATGCCGAACGCATTCGGATCATGCGCCCGGGGGCCGTGTTGCTGAATTTCTCGCGCGACGGCATCATCGACGACGCCGCAGCGGTGGAGGCGCTCGATCAGGGGCATCTCTACGCTTATGTCTGCGACTTCCCGAGCAACCGGCTCAAGGACCACCCACGGGTCATCACGTTGCCGCACATCGGCGCCTCGACCTGTGAAGCCGAGGAGAACTGCGCGGTCATGGTCGCCGATCAGATCCGGGACTACCTGGAGACCGGTAACGTGCTCAACTCGGTGAACTTCCCGGAGATCCAGTTGCCGCCGAACGGCGGCTACCGGCTGGCCGTCGTCAACAGCAACGTGCCGAACATGCTGGGTCAGATCTCGACCGACCTGGCGCAGGCCGGGCTCAACATCCTCGATATGCTGAATCGCTCGCGCGGCGAGGTCGCGGTGACCCTGATCGATGTCGATCAGCCGGTGCCGGCGAACACGGCCACGGCGATCCGCGAGATCGATGGCGTCTTGTCGGTGCGGTGTCTTGGTATCGGCTGTTAGGCCAACGGGGGAGGCATGAGTCAGGAAGCGGAACTGAGCCATGTGCGCGAGCGCATCGATGCGATCGATCATCAATTGATGGACCTGATCGCCGAGCGGGCCGCCTGTGCCCGCCAGGTCGCCTTGATCAAGTCCAAGGCCGGCGATCACCAGTTCTACCGGCCCGAGCGGGAGGCGCAGATCCTGCGGCGGATCAAGGCGGAAAACCCGGGCCCGCTCGACGACGAGGAGATGACGCGTCTCTTCCGCGAGATCATGTCCGCGTGCCTGGCGCTGGAACAACCGCTGGCGGTCGCCTATCTGGGGCCCGCCGGCACCTTCACGCAAACCGCGGCACTCAAGCACTTCGGCCATTCGGTGTCGACCGTACCGCTCGGTACCATCCCGGAGATCTTTCGCGAGGTCGAGGCCGGATCGGTGCATTTCGGCGTCGTACCGGTCGAGAACTCGACGGAAGGTGTCGTCAGCCACACGCTGGACACCTTCATGACCTCGCCCCTGTTCATCTGTGGCGAGGTCTGCGTCCGGATCCATCACCATCTGCTCAGTCTCGAGTCGAGCCTCGCGTCGATCCATTCGGTCTATTCCCACCAGCAATCATTGGCCCAATGTCGCGGCTGGTTGGATCAGAACCTGCCCCACGCCGAACGAGTCCCGGTGGCCAGCAATGCCGAGGCCGCGCGCATGGTCGCCGAGCGCCCGGGAACGGCCGCGGTGGCGAGCGACGCGGCCGCCGAGATCTACGGTCTCGGTTTGGTGGCCACTCGGATCGAGGACGAGCCGGATAACACGACCCGGTTCCTGATCATCGGTCGAGCCGATGCGCCGATCAGTGGCCATGACAAGACCAGCCTGCTGCTGGCCTGTCGGAACGAGGCGGGTGGTCTGCACGCGATGCTGACGCCATTGGCCGATCACAAGATCAGCATGACGCGGATCGAATCCCGTCCGTCACGGCGCGGCGTATGGGACTATGTCTTCTTCGTCGACATCATCGGTCATCGCGAAAACCCGGCGGTGGCCGCCGCGCTCGATCACCTGCGGCGCGAGACGCTGTTTTTGAAGGTCTTGGGCTCCTATCCCGAGGCGGTCCTTTGAAGCCCACAACGGGGTCTGACCCCTGTCCACGGTATTTTCCAGGAAAACGATGAACCAGGTTGACCATCCTTTTCTCGCGCTCGCGGCGCCCGGCCTGGCCGGGTTGACCCCCTATCAGCCAGGCAAACCCATCTCCGAATTGGAACGGGAGCTCGGCATCCGCGATTCGATCAAGCTTGCGTCCAACGAAAATCCACTGGGTCCGAGTCCGCGGGTCGCGGAAGCGATCCGCGCGGCGCTGCCGGAGCTCGGTCGCTACCCCGACGGAGGTGGCTACGAACTGCGCGCCGCGCTGGCCGCCCATCATGGCGTCAGCCCAGCCGCGATCACGTTGGGTAACGGGTCCAACGATTGTCTCGATCTGGTGGCGCGGGTCTTCCTGCAGCCGGGCAGCGAGTCCTTGTTCTCGGCCCATGCCTTCGCCGTCTATCCGATCTCGACGCAGGCGGTCGGCGCGACGGCGCGCGTGGCGCCGGCCCGCGACTATGGACATGACCTGGACGCGATGGCGGCCCTGGTCAATGACCAGACACGAGTCGTCTGGATCGCGAATCCCAACAACCCGACCGGGACCTGGGTCGCGGCCGATGCGTTGCACGCGTTCATCGCCGGGCTCCCGGCGACCTGCGTCGTCGTCGTCGACGAGGCCTATGTCGAATATGTCGAGACGCCCGATTATCCGGATGCGACGCGCTGGCTCGATGACTTTCCGAACCTGATCGTGACCCGAACCTTCTCGAAGGCGCATGGGCTGGCGGCGCTGCGCGTCGGCTATGCCATAAGCGATCCGGCGATCGCTGATCTGCTCAATCGCGTCCGCCAGCCCTTCAACGTCAACAGCCTGGCACAGGTCGCGGCACTTGCGTCCCTGTCCGATGCGGACCACATCGCGCGACATGTCGCGATGAACCGGGCTGGTCTGACGCAGTTGACCGAAGGGTTCGTGCGCCTCGGCCTCGCGTTCATTCCGTCGGTCGGCAATTTCGTCACCGTCGACGTTGGACGGCTCGCGGCGCCGATCAACGACGCCCTGCTGCGCGAGGGCTGCATCGTGCGGCCGGTGGCCAATTATGGACTGCCGAACCATCTGCGCATCACGGTTGGGCTGGAGGCCGAGAACGCGCGGCTGCTGGCCGCGTTGGAAAAGGTTCTCGCGCAATGATCGACCGGCTCGCCGTCATCGGGGTCGGGCTGATCGGAGGCTCGCTGGCGCGCGCCCTGAGGGCCGCGGGGCAGGTTGGCGAGATCGTCGGCTGTGGTCGGTCGAGGGAGCATCTCGAGCGGGCCTTGGATCTCGGCGTCATCGACCGTTTCAGCACCGATCCGGCCGAGGCCGTGGTAGGTGCCGATCTCGTCTTCCTGGCCACGCCCTTGAGCGCGATCCGCCCTACCTTGGCGCGCATCAAGGGGCACCTGCGCGACCAGGCCATCGTGACCGACGGGGGCAGCGTCAAAGGCAGCGTCGTCGAGGATGCACGGGTGGTCTTCGGTCGGGTGCCGCCGCGCTTCGTGCCGGGTCACCCGATCGCCGGCACCGAACGCAGCGGCGTCGAGGCTTCGTTCCCGGAACTCTACCGCCAGCGGCGGGTGATCCTGACGCCCTTGCCCGGCACGGATCCCGAGGCCCTGGACCGCGTGCGCGGGCTCTGGGAACTCTGCGGGGCCGAGGTCTCGCTGATGGATGTCGTCCACCACGACGAGATCCTTGCCGCGACCAGCCACCTGCCGCACCTCTTGGCCTACGGCCTCGTCGATGCATTGGCCCGCATGCGGGAAAACGACGAGATCTTCCGCTACGCCGCCGGCGGTTTCCGCGATTTCACGCGCATCGCCTCGAGCAGTCCGGTCATGTGGCGCGACATCTGCGTCGCCAACCGCACGGCCGTCGGCGACATGCTGCAACGCTTCGCCGTCGAACTCAACGACCTCGCCGACACGATCCAGCGTGGCGATGGCGATCGCCTGCTCGAGATCTTCGCGCGCGCGAAGGCCGCGCGCGACCGCTACGTCGACGGCCCGAACGAGGTTTCGGCGGGCGCGGATGTGCCGCCAAATCGGTCGTCCTCGGCGTCGTGACGCACTGGGGCCTGATGCTGGCGTGGCTCGCCCGCGGCGGTGCTCGGATGCGCGGGGTGGTTGACACAGCGGAAGGCTGGCCTTAACCTGCTTCGGTTTTCCCAACTCTGGAGGTTTTCGGTGAGTACCGATTCTGGTGACAGTAGTCGATCTCGGATCGGCAGCGTGACCTGACAGGCTCGACGGGACCTCTCTCCCCGCGCCTGTTCTGGCGCGGTGCCCTAGCCGGAGCATCTTGATCCGGCCATACAATTCCTTCTACTGGCCTTTCGTTGGCTGTCGCCCATCCTTTCCTTTGGTGGATGGCGCACGGTTGGCGTTGTTGAATCGCCACTCGCCACCCCTCCCGTTATCGAGAGGAGCAAGGTGATGATTCGGTGTGAACTCGAACGGCGAAGCTCCGTGCTTCCGGGGCTGACCGCGTTGGCCGGGCTCATCGGGCGGCATCGTCGACCACGACCAGGTCGCCCGTTGGCGACGCGGAATGAATGGCTGCCGTTGCCGCATCGGCCGATGTCCGGCGAGCGAATCGACGCGCCACTGTATCGGCTCGTGGTCGACTGCCGATCCCGCGCCGTCGCCGAGAAGGCCCTGGCACTCTTGTCACGCGAACTCGATGCGGCGGACTTGGCCGCGCAGCATGTTTTTCGGAAGACGCAGTCAGCCAGCGGGGTAACGAGGTTGACCGTCGACATTCGCTGCGACGCGCCGCGCCGGGTCCATCTCGCACGCTTCGTGAGACAGATGGGGGACACCGCCGGCGTAAGCTCGGTGCGCTGGATGACCCGGCCCTCGGCCGACCACGGCGCCCGCTGAAGCGCACTCGGACCCCGATCGGGCGAGACGGGGACCGGTCGGTTCGCCTTTTGCTCGATCAAGTCGAATTCGCTTCGGCATTCCATTCGCGCGACCGCGAGGAGGGGATTCGGTTGGACCCAGACCCTAAACCGTGGGCCGACGGACCTCGTATCGACTGACCCGCCTCGGCGTATCCGCGGGTCGGTTCGTATAAGGATCCGCGAGCCCTTTCCTGATTCGGTCATCGATCGTGGATCGATGGCGCGCCAATCGTTTTGCCTGCATCCATTGGTTGCTCGCCCGGCTTGTCGTCCGACAAGAGAATCTTGACGCCAGCCATGCGCATCCAGACGCGCGGCGATCGGTGGATCCAATCGAGCCTTTTGGAGGTGTCATCATGGATTATTTCGATGTCGTCGTATCCCTGAAAGGGATCATCGCCACCCGCAACGCGGCCGACTACGCGGTCATCGAGAAACGCGCTCACCCGGCGGATATCGCGGGGGCGCTCGCGCAGCATCCCGCGCGGGACCAGTCGTTGGTGCTGGGCATGGCGTCGCCTGCGGCCCGTGCGGAGGTCTTTGGCTACCTCGACCAGGATCAGCAGGTGAGGATCGCCCAGCATCTGGACCGGCGCCGCCTGGCCGAGCTGTTCCTGAACATGTCCTCGGACGAGCGGGCCGATCTGTACAACCGCCTGTCAGATGACCAGCGCGACACCATCATGCCGGCCCTCGCTCAAGTGGAGCGCGAGGATATCCGGCAGTTGGCGGCCTATCCCGAGAAGACGGTCGGCTCGGTGATGACCTCGGATTACGCGACCCTGAGCCCGGGGCTGACCGCGGCCGAGGCGATCGACGAGCTGCGTCGGGTGGCGCCGGATACCGAGACCATCTATCAAGCCTACGTCATCGACAAGGGCCGGCGATTGATTGGCGTCATCTCGTTGCGAGAACTGATCCTTGCTGACCCAACGGCGCGCATCGGCGATCTGATGAAGCCCAGCCCGGTCTGGATCAGCGCTAGCGCGCCCCGCGAGGAAGCGGTCCATCTGATCGCCAAATACGATCTGTTGGCGGTCCCGGTGATCAACGGGGGTAACATGCTGGTCGGCATCGTGACCTACGACGATGCGATGGACGTCGAGCAGGCCGAGACGGATACGGATTTCCGCAAGGTCGGTGCCGTCAGCGAGCTCGGTCGCGGTCTGAAGGAGGCGTCGATCACGCTGCTCTATCGCAAGCGCGTCTTCTGGTTGGTGCTGTTGGTGTTCGGCAATCTGTTCTCGGGGGCCGGTATCGCCTATTTCGAGGACACGATCCTGGCCTATGTGGCCCTGGTATTCTTCCTGCCGCTGTTGGTCGACAGCGGCGGTAATGCCGGATCCCAATCGGCGACCTTGATGGTGCGGGCCCTCGCGACCGGCGATGTCGTGCTCAAGGACTGGGCGAGCATGTTGGGCCGCGAACTGATCGTCGCCGGTCTGTTGGGCGCGACCATGGCCCTGGCGGTCTCGGGCCTCGGATTGTGGCGCGGTGGGCCCGAGATCGCGCTCGTCGTCGCCCTGTCGATGCAGATCGTGGTCATCGTCGGAAGCCTGATCGGCATGTCGCTGCCGTTCGTGCTGAGTCGGCTCAAGATGGATCCGGCGACGGCGAGTGCCCCGCTGATCACATCGATCGCCGACGCGACCGGTGTCGTGATTTATTTCGCGATCGCCACGACGGTACTCGGGTTGCCGGAGGTCGGTTCGTAACCGCAATGTCATGTCCCTGGACTAGACTGCTCGGAAAATGCAGGGAGCATTCAGCAGGAGCCCGATCATGTCTGTCGAACGCCGTTACAGCACCCGTCATCCAGTCGACTTCCTGGTCTACATTCGGTACCGTCGTCGGCGGTTTTCGGAGGCCGCGGCCCGCAACCTGTCCGTTCAAGGCTTGTACCTCGATGTCAGGGCCTTGACGGTGCCGACCGGGACTTTCGTCGAACTCGAATTCGATTGTCTGGGACGGGAGTGGTTGTTGCCTGCTTTGGTCATCCATCGCGAATCGAACGGGATCGGTATTATGTTCTGTGATCCACAGCCTGAGCTGTATCGCGGGGTGATCGAGACACACGCACATCATGAAGTCAGCAGGCCCGATCTGTTGCGGCCCAGGCGGCCGAACCCGTGGCCCAGACTCGAGTTGTAGCCCTGGCTCTCGCATCGCCCGGGACCTGACGAGTCCATGCGTTCGAGCCCGGCCATGAGTCACTGGCCGGGAGTTCGGACCGGAGCAGAACCGCCAGGATCCGCTCCGGGATACCGGTCAGCACGGGATCCGTGACGCTGTCCGGTTCGCCGGCCGATTCCTGACACCGGAATGCTTGCCGAGTCGATGCCAGTGGGATAGGCTGGCAGCTTCCGTTCCCAGGTTGTCTGGCAAGACCCCGCAGAGCACTTTGTCGAATCGCCTCCGTTCGCCGTGGTGGGCCGATCGTCTCCTCATGTCGATCCTGGCCCGCAGTCGTCTGTGCGCTCCGTTCCGAAATTCCCCGATGTCCTTTGATCTTCTTTTCTCACGCGGGTCCATGATTCTCAATCGTGCGCTGATTTGGAGCCTTGCCGGCCTCATCTACGCGCCGCTCTTCACCGGACTCTACCTCGGCTTCGACACCCTTGGGCTCGATGCCTGGTCCTACGTCCTCGCGGCGGCGCTGGCGGGGGCCGTCGGCGCGATCTTCTACGGCGCGCGAGGGGTAGCCTTGGCGGCAACCGGCATCGGATTGACGGTTGCCACCTTTTTGTTCTTCGCGATGCCAGATCGCTTCGATGTGCCGGGCGTGGCCACGATCGCCGCGCTGGTCGGAGCTGGGTTGGGACTCATCGCCCGCTTCCCCGACCGGTGTTCTCTCGGGGTGCCCGGCAAGGCCTTGGCCGGAGCCATGGGCGGCTTCGCGTGCGGCGGTCTGCTTGCGGCGACGGCGGCGTTTTGGACGGATCTGGTCTCGCTGGCGGTGATTCTGGCCTTTCTCGTGTCGGTCAACGGGATGCTGTATGTGGTTTCGGTCCGTTGGTGGGTCGGCGTGACGACACCCAAATCGCGAACCGAATACTGCAACCTGATCGAATCGTTGGTGATCGCGATCCTGGCTGCCTGCGCCGCCGGCGGCCTCTGGCTCATGGTCGGGCCCATCACGGGTTTCGCCGAAGCTTCCGAGTTGGCCATCAGCCACGCCGTGCAGCGCGAAATCCCGATCGCGGTGATCGGTGGCTTGATCGGTGGCGCCGTGAGTGGCGCCCTGCTCGAGGCCTTTCGGTTCCGGAACGTCTTCGACCTGTGATCGCGCGTTGGCCAGGTCGTTGCCGAACCTGCTCGAATCATGCGACACATACGACAGGCCGGTGGCCCCGATGGCCTCCAGGCTTGTCAACGGCGTCAGGGAAGGGCCTCGACGGCGCTGAACAACTCGCGGTAGCGCTCGCCGAGCGCCTCGGCCATGCCGCTGGCACGGGCCTCCCGGCAACCCCCGGCCTCGCGCAGCATCTCGCCGAACTCCTCTTGCAGGCGCTCGCGGGCTCGGCGGAAGGATCGCTCCGGGAACAGATCGTCCTGCACGCCGACGATCGTGATCCGGAACTTGCTGGTGATCAGTTTGTTCAGGTTCTCGGTGCGACGGCCCGATCGATCCGAGCGACACCGTTCGTGGAAGAGATCGACGAACGCAGCAGCCTCGATCGCCTCGACGAGCAATTGCTGCGTGTCCTCGTCGATGAACGGACGGGCCGTGGCCGTCGGGCCGATGATGAGAATTACGGACAAAAAAAACCAAACAATTGATAACGGCATGATTAACTGAGAATAATCTGAATCTAGGCAACCTCGGCTGCGTCCGCGGACAGATATCATAGCCCCGGTTACATGTCGGGCCGCGTCGGATACCAGGTCCCGCCCAGGACCCTCATGCGGCCACCATCCGTTATCTGTATCATAATCGGATATCCGCTCGCCAGATAAACCGGACCGCGACGACGTTCTCCCCAATTCGAGAATCCCCGACACGTGATCGCACCGATCGAATCCCAGCCCCTCCCGATCCCGCCGGTCCGGGCCGCGCGTCCCCGAGCGGGAACCGCGCCCGCCGGTCGACGGAGTCCCCTCGGGCAGCCCCGATGGCCGCCGCGGCACGGCGGCATGGGCGCGAAGCCGACGGCCACGTCGGTGCAAGGTCACGTCGGCAGGGCAGGCCAGCGCAAGGATGGAGAAGCGGGTGACTGAGCTCCTGTTTTTGCTGTTGCCGATTGCCGCGGCGTCCGGTTGGTTTGCGGCCCGCCGTTCCGAAAGGGCGAAAGTCGCGGCCGCGCCGCAGATCGGGCACCCGTCGTTCTTTCGTGGTTTGAATTACCTGCTCGATGAACAGCCGGATAAGGCCATCGACGTTTTCGTCAAGCTCGCAGAGGTTGACCAAGAAACGGTCGAGGTCCATTTGGCGCTAGGCAGCCTATTTCGCCGGCGCGGCGAGGTCGACCGCGCGATTCGGATCCATCAGAACCTGGTCGCACGCGACAATCTGGAGCCCGAACAGCGAGGCTTCGCCCTTTACGAGTTGGGCCAGGACTACATGCGGGCGGGTCTGTTCGACCGCGCCGAGCGGCTGTTCGGTGAACTCCTCGAGCTCGGCCTTCAGCGCCGCCGGGCTCTGGAGGCACTGGCCGAAATCTACCAGCAAGAAAGGGAATGGGTGCGGGGGCTCGAGGTGGCCGAGCAACTGGAGGCCCTGGGTGTCGAGAGCGTGCGGACCGCGATGGCGCATTATCGCTGCGAGCTCGCCGAACAGGCGTTCGAGGCCGGGGAGATCGAGCGTGCCGAAGCCCATCTCGAGGCGGCCCGAAGCAGCGATCGGCGGTGCGTCCGCGCCAGCATGCTTCAGGGTGAAATCCTGATGCGCCGCGGCGACTATGCGCGAGCATTGGTCCTGTACCGCGGTATCGTGCGGCAGGATCCATCCTTCATGCCCGAGATCCTGCCGCAATTCGTTACCAGTCTGGAACGCGGCGGGCAGACAGATCTGCGGGCCGAACTCGAGAGTCTGTACCTGGGGCGTCCGAATCCAATGTTATTGGTCGCGTTGGCCGAGCGGGTTCGCGAGCAACAGGGTGACGAAGCAGCCGTCGAGCTTCTCAGGACGCATTTGACCCAGTACGCCGATTTGGCCGGTCTCGTCCGTTTTCTCGAATGGCAGGGTGACCAGGACGCCGCCGATGCGATCGACGTGACGCTGGTCATCGTTCGGCATCTGGCCGCACGCCTACCTGCCTATCAATGCCAGAACTGCGGGTTTACCGCCCGCCATATACATTGGCAGTGCCCAAGCTGTAAGCGTTGGGACACGGTCCGCCTTCTGCAACCGGAGCCGCTCGGCACCGCGGCATGGTGCGCACCGGCGGTGGCTGCCGATAAGTCTCCCGCCTGAGAATCAAGGAGTTGGTCCGTGACAGAAGAACCGCGCATCATTGTCGCCTTGGATTGTCCTTCCGAAGCCGAGGCCCTGCGGCTGACGGCACAGCTGGACCCCGCGCGCTGTCGACTCAAGGTCGGCAAGGAGCTCTTCACACGGCTCGGTCCGGTTTTCGTCGAACGCTTGCAGCGGGACGGCTTCGCGGTCTTTCTCGATCTCAAATTTCACGACATACCAAACACGGTCGCGGCCGCTTGTGCCGCGGCCGCGGACCTCGGTGTCTGGATGATCAACGTCCATGCATCGGGTGGCCGAGCGATGATGGTCGCTGCCCGCGAGCGCCTCGTGGGCCGATCACGACCGCCGCGGCTGATCGCGGTGACGGTGTTGACGAGTCTTGATGAGACCGATCTCAGCGAGATCGGATGCCCCGGCGACCCGGCTCAGCGGGTCCTGCAACTCGCTCGTCTAACCAACGAGGCTGGGCTCGATGGTATCGTCTGTTCGCCGCGCGAGGCCGCGCTGGTGCGCGCCGCGGTGGGCCCAGGATTGTGTTTGGTGACACCCGGTGTTCGGCCGGCGACGACGGCGGTCGGCGATCAGAAGCGCGTGATGACCCCGCGTGAGGCCCTTGTCGCGGGTGCCGATTATCTGGTCATCGGGCGACCGATCACCGCGGCCCCCGACCCGATGGCTGCGTTGGCGGCGATCGAATCCGAGATCGAGGGGCTGGATCGGCCGCCCGCCGCCCGCGAAAAGAACTAGGGCTCGCGCGCTTGGCCCACGCGGTGGCGGCGCCAAGTGCCTTGAGTTCCTCGTCCGCCGCACGACCCTCCCCGGGGCCGCTGCTGGCCCTAGGTCCGGAACAAAGACAACTGACAAGAGGCAATAGCATGGCAAAGCTGAACAAGGCCGTTTTCCCCGTCGCCGGATTGGGCACCCGTTTCCTTCCTGCCACCAAGGCGAGTCCGAAGGAGATGTTGCCGGTGGTCGACAAGCCCCTGATCCAGTACGCGGCGGAGGAGGCGGAGGCGGCAGGCGTTCAGCAACTGGTCTTCATCACGGGCCGCAACAAGAGGTCGATCGAGGATCATTTCGACAAGGCCTATGAGCTCGAGATGGAACTGAAGGCCAGCGGGAAAAAAAAGTTGCTCGACATCGTCCGCGGTGTCGTGCTACCCGATGTCAGCTGCATCTATTTGCGCCAGGCCGAGGCATTGGGTCTGGGTCATGCCGTGCTCTGTGCTCGACCGGTGGTCGGCAAAGAGCCCTTTGCGGTGATCCTCGCCGACGACCTGATCCAGAATGATGGCCCTGGGGTCGTCGCGCAGATGGCCGACGTTTACGAACGCTACGGTTGCAGCGTCCTCGGTGTTGAAGAGGTTCCGCGCCACGAGACCAACAAATACGGCATCGTCGCGACCGAACGCGGCGCCGACGGCGAGTTGCGCGTGGTCTCGATCGTCGAGAAGCCGGCTCCCGACGACGCCCCATCGAATCTCGCGGTCGTCGGCCGCTACCTGCTGACGCCGCGGATCTTCGACAAGCTGGCCGAAACCCGTCCCGGCGCCGGCGGCGAGATCCAGCTCACCGACGGCATCGCGGCCCTGCTCGCCGACGAGCCGGTCATCGCCTATCCGTTCAAGGGGAAACGCTATGATTGCGGGAGCAAGCTTGGGTATCTCGAGGCGACAGTCGAACTGGGCCTGCAGCACCCAGAGCTGGGCGGGCCGTTCGCCGATTACCTGAAGAACTTGCGCCTGTAGGGTGCGAACAGGAGCGAACCGCGCCGATGGCGATGTCCCGGATCGCCATCAGCCTTAACGAGAAGGTCACGGACCCTTCCCGAGACCGTCATATCGAACTGGTCAAATGATGCATGGTCGGCGTGACAGCGCTTGGGCGGCCTCGCTCGCCTTCCGCCACCAACAGGGCCAAGCGACAACGCGACGGCAACGGTGTCACCGAGGCCCGGTGTCTGTGGCCAGCGTTGGTCGGGTCGAAGCGGGATATGATCAATAACGAAGCCGATCGACGTGCGACCGGCTCGAGGAGTCGCCCGAATCGATCGGGACCATATCAGGGCGTGCCAGCCCGGAGAGCGAAATATGACAAGAGAACACACCGTTCGGTCGTTCGATGATGTGCTGCGGACCGTCACCGACGACCTGCTGCGGATGGGCCGGTTGGCGCATGATCAACTCGTTGCGGCGACGGCGCTGTTCGGTCAGCCCGTAGCCGACACGGCCCCGGCCATCTTGGCCGCCGACCAGCAGGTCGATGACCTGGATCAGCGGATCGAATTGGAAGTCTCGGCGATCATGGCGATGCGCCAACCGATGGCGACCGACCTGCGTGCGCTGATGAGTTGCGATCGCATTGCGACCGATCTGGAGCGTGTTGCCGATCATGCGAAGAACATCGCCAAACGGGCGTCGATCATCGCCGAACAGGGTCAACCAATCGATTTCACCGGGCTTCGTGACCTGGCCGATTCCGTCCGCGTGCAATTGGAAGGCATCCTGAACGCGATCGAGCAAGGCGATGCCGCCTCCGCCAAGACGATCTGGGGCCAGGATGAGCAGATCGATGCCCGGTACGAAGAGGTCTTCAACACCCATCTGCAGACCATGTGCCAGACCCCGAACTCCGCGACCAGCTGCACCCAGGTCCTGTTCATCGCAAAGTCGCTGGAGCGCATCGGCGACCATGTGACGAACATCGCCGAGGATCTGGTCTACTGGATCACGGGTAGACGGCTCAGCAAACGCGAAACGGGCGACCTGACCTGAGGCCAGGAATCGATTAGAGCGGACGTGGAAAACAGCCACGGATGCGCACGGATGAACGCGGATAGAGCAGTAGCTCGAGCGGAGAATCCGGATTCATCCGTGGTCGCGAAAAGGCGATCCGCGTGTACCCTTGGCTTGATTCTCGGCCGCGCTGACCGCGGCCCTAATGCGGGGCGCTCGATGAGAAGGCGTTCAGCACGACCACGCCGGCGATGATCAGGCCGATGCCGGCAATGGCCGGCCGGTCGAGCGCCTGACCGAGGAAGGCCCAACCGATCAACGCGATCAGCGCGACCCCGACGCCCGCCCAGACCGCATAGGCGATACCGACCGGGATCGTCCGGATCGCGAGCGACAACAGATAGAAGGCCGATGCATAACTGACCAGGACGATGACCGAGGGCCACAACCTCGTGAAGCCCTCGGAACTCTTCAGAAACGCTGTCCCGATCACCTCCGATAGGATGGCCAGGCCAAGCAGCAACCAATGGGACATGAGGTCTGGGTACTCCCCCTGTGTGACCGCTCGTGCAACGCCAGAGGCCGGCGTCAAGGCAAGTCCGAAAGCATGAAAGCTGACAGTACTCGGCTTAGAGTAACACCTGTTCGATCCCGCCAGCCTTGACCTGCTCGACGAAGCGATCCTGCCAGCCGTCGCCGAGCCGGTGGCGTGCGAGTTCGACGACGATGTATTCCGTCGCTAACCCTGTGTCCTCTCGGTATTTCGCCAGGCCCTGTTGACAGGCCGGGCACGCGGTCAACAGTTTGACCGCGTCGTCTGTGACGCGATCCTGACCGGTCAGTTCCCGGATGCCGCGGGTGAGTTCCTCCTGTTTGCGGAAACGCACTTGGTTTGCGATATCGGGCCGGGCGCTGCCGAGCGTGCCGGCCTCGCCGCAACAGCGATCGGACAGCGTGACCGTTCGGCCCATCAGCGCCGAGGCGACGCGCAGCGGCGCATGGGTCTTCATCGGCGTATGGCATGGATCGTGATACAGGTAGCGGGTCGCTGAGACCTCGGGCACCCGAACCCCACGCTCCATCAGATATTCGTGGATGTCCAGGAGCCGGCAGCCGGGGAAGATCCGCGCGAAGTCGTATTCGAGGAGCTGGTCCATGCAGGTCCCACAGGACACGATGACGGTGCGGATATCGAGGTAGTTCAGCGTATTGGCGACCCGATGGAAGAGCACCCGGTTCTCCATCGTGATCTGGCGCCCGCGCTCGGCCCGACCGGCGGCCCGCTGCGGAAAGCCGCAGCACAGATAGCCGGGCGGCAGCACCGTTTGCACGCCCTCCGCGTACAAGAGCGCCAGGGTCGCAAGACCGATATCCGAGAACAGCCGCTCCGAGCCGCAGCCCGGGAAGTAGAACAGGGCCTCGGCCTCGTCCGCGGTCCGGGCTGGGTCGCGCAGAATCGGGATCTGGGTGCGGTCCTCGAGGGCCAGCGCTTGGCGAAAGGTCCGTTTGGGCAGGCCGACCGACACCGGGCGGGCGACCAACTCGACGACCTGGGAGGCCAGACGCGGCGCGTGACTCGTCGCGCCGGGGCGGGCCTTGCACCGCTCCGTGAGGCCGAGACGACGGGCGAAGCGGTGCGTCAGATTCATGCCGGCGAAACCCCATTCGGCTAACCCACGGCGCAGCCAGCGCACCATGCGCGGGTCACTCGCATCGAGAAAGCGCAGGGCCGCCCAGGCCCCCGGGCTGAATCGCCGGTGGCCGCGCGCGACGAGGATCCGGCGCAGCCGCATCGTGACCTCGCCAAAATCGATGTCGACCGGACAAGGTGTCTCGCACTTGTGGCAGATGGTGCAGTGATCGGCCAGGTCGTTCATCTCGGCGAAATGGCGCCGCGACAGACCGCGGCGGGTCTGCTCCTCGTACAGGAAGGCCTCGATGATGAGCCCGGCCCCGAGGATCTTGTTGCGCGGGGAATAGAGCAGATTGGCGCGTGGCACATGGGTCATGCAAACGGGTTTGCACTTGCCGCAGCGCAGACAATGCCGGATATCGTCGTTG
Source organism: Thioalkalicoccus limnaeus (assembly GCF_041197575.1). Classification (NCBI taxonomy): domain Bacteria; kingdom Pseudomonadati; phylum Pseudomonadota; class Gammaproteobacteria; order Chromatiales; family Chromatiaceae; genus Thioalkalicoccus; species Thioalkalicoccus limnaeus. The sequence continues at coordinate 50,351 of NZ_JBDKXB010000016.1, forward strand.
AGCGCACCGAGCTCCGTCTCCTCGAGGATGATCGCCTCCTGCTGCACGAGCCGCAGCGACGGCGTATAGGCCGCGTCGAGCCCCGAGCCCGGCATCAGTTTGCCGCGGTTGAAGTGATGCTGCGGATCGACACGGTCCTTGTAGGCGACGAAGGCCTCGATCTTGTCGGGTTCGAGGAAACCGATCTTGGTCAGGCCGATCCCGTGCTCGCCGGAGATGACGCCGTCGAGGGACTGGGCAAGGGCCATGATCCGCTCGACGAGCCGGTCGGCCTCGTGCAGCATCCGATAATCGGCTGAATGGACCGGGATGTTGGTATGGACATTGCCGTCCCCGGCGTGCATGTGCAGCGCGATAAAAAGGCGCGAATCGCGCTCGCGGCGATGGATCGCCGCGAGCTTGTCACGAACCCGCGCGAGATCCTGCCCCGCGAAGATCTCATCGAGCTGGGCCGCGACCTCGATACGGTACGACTGTCGCAGCGTCCGCCGCAGCATCAGATCGAGCAGCGTGTCATCGGGCCGCAGATCGGCCGATGCGCTGTCGTCGAGCAGCGTGGGATGGTCGATCGCCGCGGCGTCGAGTTGATCGAGGACGGTTCGCCAACGGCGCAAGGCGCGGTTCACGATCTCGCGGGCCGCGTCGCGCTTCGCCGCCAGGATCGCTGCCGCCTCGGCCGATGCCTCGTAATCGGCCGGATCCCGCGCCTCCGCCAGCGGTCCGCCGAGGTACTCGAGCACGGCCTCCATGATCCGCAGCTTGTTCGCGATCGATTGCTCGATGTTGAGCCGTTCGATGCCGCGGCTGTAGTCGGCGAGCCGTTCGAGCGGGATCACGACGTCCTCGTTGATCTTGAAGGCGTTCGTGTGCCGCGAGATGGCCGCGGTCCGCGCGCGGTCGAGCCAGAAACGGCGCCGCGCCTCGGCGCTGACCGCGACGAAGCCCTCGCCATCGCGTGCCTGCGCGAGCGCAATCACCTGAGCCGACGCGGCCTCGACCGCGGCCGGGTCGTCGCTGACCAGGTCCGCGAGCAGGACCATCTTCGGTAGCTCGCGGCGCGACGCCTTCGTCGAATAGTCGACGGCCCGCACATAACGTTCGTCGAGGTGTTCGAGGCCGGCGATGTCGACCCCAGGAAAGGCCGCGATATGATCTCGGATCTCGACAATCGCCGGCACGGCTTGGGCGAGATCGGTGCCGAAGAACTCGAGGCACAGGGTGCGTACCTGCCCGGGCATGCGGTGCAGCAGGAAGCGCGCCGACGTGATCAGGCCGTCGCAGCCTTCCTTCTGGACGCCGGGCAGCCCGTCCAGGACCTTGTCGGTGACGTCCTTGCCGAGCCCGCGGCGCCGAAAGGTGCGGCCGGGGATTTCGAGGATCTCGGGGGCGCCGCGCGGCGTGCGGCCGTCGGGCGCAAAGCGCGTCAGCCGAAACCGGACCAGCTCTTGCTCGTGGATCTTGCCGAGATTGTGGTCGAGCCGCTCGACCTCGAGCCAGTCGGCGGCTGGCGTGACCAGCCGCCAGGACACCAGGTTGTCGAGCGTCGTACCCCACAGAACGGCCTTCTTGCCGCCGGCGTTCATCGCGATGTTGCCGCCGATCGTCGAGGCATCCTGCGAGGTCGGGTCGACGGCGAACGCGAGCCCATGGCGTTCGGCAAGTTCCGCGACCCGCCGCGTCACGAGCCCTGCGCCGCAGTGCACGGTCGGGGCCGGGTCGACGACGCCGGGCAACCAGGTCCACTCGATCGGCGACAGGCTCTCGAGCTTTTCGGTATTGATGACCGCGCAGCGCGGGTCGAGTGGGACCGCCGACCCCGTATAGCCGGTGCCGCCGCCGCGCGGAATCAGCGTCAGACCGCAGTCGATGCACCCGGCGACGATCGGCGCGACCTCGTCCTCGGTATCGGGCGTGATCACGACGAATGGGAGTTCGACGCGCCAGTCGGTCGCGTCGGTCGCGTGCGCGACCCGGGCAAGCCCATCGAAGTCGAGGTTGTCCGGCCGTGTCACCCCGGCGAGTCGACGCCGCAGCCGGTCGCGCACCTGCCGCTCGGCCGCGAACCCATCACCGAACCGGGTCACCGCGGCTCGCGCGGCTGCGAGCAGTTCCGCAGCCTGCGCGTTGTTGTTCAGACGCTGCTCGAACTGATCGAGCCGATGCACGAGGGCCTGGATCAGCAGGCGCCGCCGCTCGAGGTTGTCGATCAGGTCGTCTTGCAGATAGGGATTGCGAGTCACGACCCACATATCCCCGAGCACCTCGAAGAGCATCCGCGCCGAGCGTCCGGTTCGCCGCGTCCCGCGCAACGACTCGATCCGCTCCCACATCGCGGCGCCGAGAAACCGGATCACGATCTCGCGATCGGAGAAGGACGTGTAGTTGTAGGGGATTTCGCGGATGCGGAGGGATGGGGAACTGTTCATCAAGGCGGGGGGAGACAGGGGCTGTTTTGCGATGCACAAATTCTATCGCAGCGCGGCAGGCCCCAACAGGATTAAGCCCTGTCAAACCCCTTCAGGGTCGATTGCACCTCGCCGTTAGAGGCCATGTCAGACGAACAGCACGGCGGGTTTCGCTGGTACCGGAGGCGCCGGGACAAGCCGCGCGGTCAGCCTCGATCGCGTCGATCCCGGCGCGGCTGGTCCAGTGCGCGCTGGGTCTCCCTTCTTCGCGCGCAGTTTTCCCAGCATTCCTGGCAGCACTCGAGCGCTCTGCAATCAAACTCACAGGCGGCTAAGTCAGCGCTGACCTCGTCGGCGATGATCCTTCTCCACCAACACTTCAGGTAACTCGTCAAGCCATTCGATACCCAGTCTTTCGCGAAGGATCCACGAGTCATCGTCCATTCCCCCTTCGTCTCTAAAGTTATTGTTGTTGCATGGCGCAGCTCGATCCCTGATGTGGTCTTTCTGGGCCAGTCGCGAATTCCAGTCTTTCGTCGCGAACAAGATCAGCGAACGCGGTCGCCTGTGACCGGGACAAAAAGCACCGGAAGGATACTGCGCTGAACGATCGCTCCGTCGAGGTCTTTCTCGATCACCACGAGCTGCTGAACCCGCCCCGGGTCACCGACCGGCATCACGAGCCGACCACCCGGCGCGAGCTGGTCGAGCAACGGTTGGGGGACATGGCCGGCGGCGGCCGTGACGATGATTCCCGCGAAGGGAGCCGCTTCCGGCCAACCCAGATAACCATCGCCGGCCCGAACCCTGACGTTTTGATAGCCGAGTTCGGCCAGCGTCTTGGCAGCGCGATCGGCGAGTTCGGGTACGATCTCGACCGAGTAGACCTCGGCGCCCATCTCCGCCAGCACGGCCGCCTGATACCCGGAGCCGGTACCGAGTTCGTAGACCCGGTCGCCGGGACCCACCCCGAGCAGGTGACTCATGATGGCGACGATATAGGGTTGGGAAATGGTCTGTCCGCCGCCGATCGGCAACGGCCGATCCTGATAAGCCTGATGCCGCAGCGAAGGCGGGACGAAGGCGTGACGCGGCACCGCGCGCAAGGCTGCGATCACGGCCGGATCCAGACGGTCCGTCCCGAGGGCGTGACGGGTCTCCTGCACCTGGAGTTCAATTGCGTGCACCAGTGCCTCGCGTTCGCCTCGGTCGCTCGGCATGCCGCCCCCGGGGCTCCCACCAGCCGGCGCGGCACACATCAACAGAGGTCCGAGTACAGCCGTCGCCAGCGCTCTGAAACCGTCTCGTGTCGATGCCATTGTGAACCTGATTTCTAAGACGCGATGAGCCCGGTTAAGGCTAGCACACTCGACAAATGCCTGTCTCCATTACACAAACCGCAAAAGAGTACCAATAGGCAGCTGAATTCCGGACAATAGCCCCATGGCATCGACATCCCACGGGCGCCGCTCATCGTCGGCGTTTCCCCGGTTTCGATGTATTCATCCAAGGCGAAGGCGCAGTAGATGACAGAGGCAACATCTTCGAGATCGGCAGCCATTGTCCCGGCGACGCCACCGGCTGGCGGGCCGCAGGACGATTGCACCCCGGCGGCATGGGCCGAGATCGATGCCTTGCGTCGCGCGATGCACTCGGCCTTCGTGGGCCAACAACAGATGGTCGAGATGTTGTGGGTGGCCTTGCTGTCCGGTGGCCACCTGTTGATCGAAGGCCCGCCTGGCCTGGCGAAGTCCAGCTCGCTCGAGTTGTTGGCGGCCGGTCTCGAAGGGCCGGTGCGATGGCAGCAAGTGTCCCCTGACATGGATCCCGCGCGTCTCCTCGAGCAGGCCGACGCGACCGCAGCCGATGATCCCGATGCGGCCGGCACTGATCGGTGGCCTGCGAGCCTGCTAATCATCGAAGGGATGGAGCAGGCCACCGCGGGTGTCGACCTGGCCATCAATCGGATCTTGAAGCCGCGCCGCCCCAATACGGGGATCGGAGATCAGGTGCCCGGCACCGGCGCCATTCTGGTCATGGCCACCCGCAACCCGAGTGATGCGGCGGCGCCTTTACCGTCCTGGTTCGATTCGTTCGCCTTTTGTGTTCAACCGCGTTTTCCGGGGTACGCGGCCGAGCGCGCGATCTTGCGCCGATCCCGTCAAGCGTTCCGAACCGGGTTGATGCCCCAGCAACCCGGCGCGCCGGTCCCACCGAGGGTCGGGCCGGCGGCGATCCGCGCGGCACGACAGCAGATCCTGGATCTTCATTTGTCGCCGGATCTCGAGGGCTACCTGGTGCATTTGGTGATGGCCACGCGCGTGCCGGCCACCTATCACCGAGACTTGGTCGGATGGTTAGGTGGCGGGGTCAGTCCCCGCGCGACACTGGCCCTCGAGCGCGGCGCCCGGGCCAAGGCCTGGTTGGATGGACGGGACTATGTCGCGCCCGAGGACATCCAGTGGATCGCGCCGGCGGTCCTGCGCCACCGCATCCGGTTGACCGACGCTGCCACGGCGGATGGTCGCACCCCGGACGATTACATCGCCAACTGGCTCGCCCGTGTCCCGATTCCTTAGAGGCGGCGCCGAGCGAGCGGCGCTGCCGCCCACCCTCGACGAATCCGATTATCGGTTCAGCAACGACCGGTGCATGTGTAGCCCTTGTCGGGTTCGCGCAGCGTAACCACGACATCGTGGGCCGAGTTGCACCGCTTATTTTTGAATCCTTCCCCAGCGGCGCGTCACGCGGCCGCCTTTTTCGGAGTTGACCGATGCGATCCCTGCTGCTGGCCATCTGCCTCTCCCTCGGGAGCACGAGCCTTGCCGCTGAGCTCCAGGCCTGGCTCGAACGCGACCTGATCACGGATGCCGAAACCGTGGCATTGTTCGTCACGGTCTCGGGCGAGCGTCCCGACGAGCCTGACTTGGATGCCTTGAAGGCCGATTTCGATCTGGTCGATGTGGCGCACACGAGTCGCGCCTTCGCCGTCGACGGCGCGCCGGCCACCACACACGAATGGCGCCTGGAACTGGCGCCGCGCCGGACCGGCTGGCTGACGGTGCCAGCTTTGACGGTGGGGGAGCTGACCACCGAGCCCTTGACCCTCGAGGTGCTCGACGCCGGCCTGGCCTTGATGACCCGCGCCGATGAGCCGGTCTTCATCGACGTGATCGCCGCGCCAATGGATCCCTACGTCCAAGGTCGGGTCGACTATCAGGTGCGGCTCTTCACGAGCGTGCCCTTGCAGGAACCGCGACTGACCGACCCCCAGGGGGAGGGCATGACCATTCGGCAAATCGGCGATGATCGCCAGTCGAGCGAGCAGATCGGTGCCGATCTCTATACGGTGACCGAACGCCGCTATGCGATCTTTCCAAAACAGGCCGGGCCGCTGGAGATCCAACCCCCACGTCTGAACGCCGCGATGCCGATCGAGCGATCGTCACCGGACTTCAACGGCCTCGGCGGAGATCCCTTCGCACCGCTGGACGAGGTCATGGATGAGGATGCCGGCCCGGATGGCCTGTTCGAGGCAACGCGCCAGGTACGGGTCAGCGGTCGCGCGATCACGCTCGGGGTGCGCCCACCGCCGGATGGCGCTGATCCACGCTGGTTGCCCGCCGAGTCCGTCGCGCTGCGCGACGAATGGACACCGAAGATGCCGGTGATCCACATCGGGCAGACCATGACCCGGACCCTGACGATCACCGCAACCGGTGTCCTCAGCGAACAACTGCCCGAGTTGGCATTGGAAGCGCCTGATGGCGTAGCCCTGTATCCCGAAGCCATCGAGGACGAGGACCGGGTCGAGGCCGGGCTCCCGGTCGCCGAGCGTCGGATTCGGATGGCCTTGCGCGTCACCGAACCGGGGGTTCTGACCCTGCCCGAGATCCGCGTGGCCTGGTGGGATACGGTTGCCGATCGTCCGCGCGAGGCCCGACTCGAGGCCCGATCGCTCGAGGTGATCGCGGGCCCTGGTATCGGAACCGGCCTCGGCGGGCTCTCACAGTGGTTCGGAGCACAGGGTGCCTGGCTCTGGGTGGCGGCCGCGTTCGCGGTGACCTGGTTGGCGACGCTGGGTTTGTGGTGGCGCGGGCGCCGCCGCCCTGCGACCCTGAAGGCTGCGACCCTGACGGCTGCGATCGATGACCGGCCGCCCGAGATGACTCGCGGCCAGCGCTTGGCCGAAAGCCGACGAGCGATCGAGCGGGCCTGTCGGCGCCGCGGTCCGCGCGACGCGCGCGAAGCCCTGCTCGATTGGGGCCGGGTAGCTTGGCCTGAGGATCCGCCGCACGGCCTCTTATCGCTGGCCGCGCGCCTCGAGTCCGATGAGGCCGCGGGTCTCCTGGCTGGACTCGAACGCGGTCTCTACGGTGAAGACCCCTGGGATTGGGACGGGGAGGGCGCTTGGGTCGTGCTCGCCCCGGCGCTGGAAGATCCGCGGTCGTAAGGGCACCTTGAAAATTCAAGGTGCCCGCGCGGGGTAACTAGGCGCGCCAACTCGGAACCTGAAGAGTCCGGTATGGCGCTCGATGCGCGCCGTAACCCGACTTCGCCCCTGTGGGGAAAGGGCCAACAGTCATGAAACTGTGGATAATCGGCTTCGTTCCCTGAACATTGAACATTTCGAGCATCGTTGGCATGAGCCTTCCTTTCCGAGAACATCCGCAGCGCCATTTGGTCACCGCCGAACTGCACGCCCGTGCCTACGATCGGATGCAGGCCCCCGCCCGTGTCGCGCATCTCGCGTCCCTGTGCGGGGAAAAGGGCACCGGGCGCAATGTCCGTCATCTGAAACGCCTGTTGCGCCACTACGACCGGCCAGTCCCGGACTTCGTCGGCCAACACCACACGGAAGAACTCGGCTCGATTCATCTGCGCTGGGAGCGCCATACCGAGTTCGTCACCTACACCTTCACCCAGCCGGGGGCCTTCACCGATCCCTTCGCCGATCCAGTGCTGAACGCGCTACCACAGGATTGGCTTTGCGATATCCCCGGCGACATCGTCACGGCGGCCTTGGTCGCGCTCGAACCGCGCGACGCGCGCGAACGCACCGGTGAAGACCTGGCCGCGCTGTTCGAAGGGCATCCGATCATCGGTTCGGAAGTCGTCGGCGGATTGGGCCGAGCCTGGTCGGCCTTGCGCATCCATTCGGACGGCTATTCGCGGATCCTAGTGCAGGACCGGGGCCTGTCCGAGAATCAGGCCGGACGCCTGATTCGGCGGCTTCTCGAGATCAATGCCTACCGCGCCATGGCCTTGCTCGGATTGCCGCTCGCACGCGAGGTGTCGGTCTGCCTGGGGGATGCCGACCAACGCCTGGTTGCCGTCGCGGCCCGTCTAGCGCAACAAGAGGGGGCGCAGGATCCGGTCCTCGAAGAGGAGTTGCTCGCCGAGTTGACGAGCCTGGCGGCCGAGATCGAGGCGGTCGCGGCGCGCACCAGTTACCGCTTCGAGGCCTCGCGGGCCTATTACCGCGTCGTCCAGCAACGCCTCGACCAGCTGCGCCAAGGACGCATCGAAGGATTTCAGACCTTCACCGAATTCCTCGACGCCCGCCTGGCCCCGGCCATCGCCACCTGCAATTCGACCAGCCACCGCCAACAGGACCTCGCCGAGCGCGCCGCGCGCCTGACCAGTCTGCTGCGCGCGCGCGTCGAGGTCAGCCTTCAGGAACAGAATCGCCGGCTCCTCGAGTCGATGGATCGTCGCGCGAAGATTCAGCTGCGCCTGCAGGAGACGGTCGAGGGCCTGTCGGTGATCGCGATCGGCTATTACGGCGTCGGCCTCATCGGTTACGCGCTGAAGGGGCTCGAGGCCAAGGGCCTGCCGATCGACGCGGTGCTCGGCATGGGCTTGGCAATGCCACTCGTGGTCGGCATCGCCTGGTTCGCACTGAAGCGCACGAGGAAACGGCTCCACCGAGAGGGGAGCGAGGAGCACTAAGACGATGCTCTAAGGAGTGGCTGATAGAATTCCATCCTGGCCCCGTTGAGCGGTTCACCCGTCGCCAGCGAAGGGGGCCGACAAACCCGCGACGACCTCGACTCGGATGGCTTCCTCGGCGACACCACCGGCCCGGAGCGCATCGCGCACGGCCAGCACCTCGGTTGCCGGACCGGCGATATAGTAACGCTGACGGGTCAGGTCGGTTAGATCGGCGCGCAGCGCAACGAGCAGATCGGCCACTTTATCGGTGACTAGCGGCGTGTAATGGAACTCATCGAGCGCGTCCGTCAGCGCGCGAGCCCATTGGCCTAGATGATGCTCCTCGGGGCGAGTCACGACCCAATACAGGTGCAGGGATTCGATCAGGTCGATCGATACGACGTGCTCGATCAGGCTTTTGATCGGTGCCATGCCATCGCCGAAGGCGATGAAGACGGCCGGGTCCGAGGTCTCCTCGTCCAGCACGAAATGCCCGATCGGGCCCTTGATCTGGACCAGTTGACCATGTCGAAGGCCGGCGAACACCGCGTCCGAGAAGGGATGGCCCGGGGCGCGCGAGACGAAAAAATGCAGATTCCTCCCGTTGCACGGACAGCTTGCGATCGGCAGCCGGGCCTCCGCTCCATCCTCGAGCGTCAATCTGACCCCTTGACCGGCCATGAATCGCAGCGTCTGGGTCCTAGGCGTCTGGATCTGCAACAGGATCAGATCCGCAGTCAGGTGCTCGGTCTTGCGTACGCTGGCACGAATCTCCTGCTCGGGCAGATCGGCGACCGACAAGGCTTCGATAGCCTCGAGGACGAGATCCGTGACCGGCGTATTCGAACAGGTGAGACAGTAGCCGAGCTGTTTCTCGCGCTCGCTGAGCACATAATCGTGCTCACGAACCTTGAACACCTCGCCGCTGACGACGCGCGCCTTGCAGGCACCGCAGTTGCCGCTCGAGCAACCATAGGCGATGTGCAACCCGGCGCGGACGGCGGCATCCAGGATGGTTTCCTGACCCTCGACGAAGAACTCGTGTCCGCTGGGCTCGATCTTGACGGTGGCGGCCATGATGCGCAGGAAGGTGTCGTTGGCGAACAAGCGTGATGGGGTCGCGGGATTGGCCTGGCCCGCCGTGCCAGCGCGCGACGCGCTCAACCAGGCGCGGACCGCGCGCACCCCCTCAGCGGTGGGCTCCGGTGCGTTCTGAATGATTCTATCAAGTCGATCGGCGACCTGATCAAGAAGGGTCTCGCGCGCCTCGAGCGCGGCCAACTTCTCGGTCAACAGATCGCTGATTCCGCGGAGCCGAGCCATCAGGACCTCGGGCGCCGGCCAGGCCACCTCCGGCGGCTGACGGCTCGGTGCGGCGGTGGCCTTGATCCGCGTGACGCGGTCGAGTTCCTTGTCGTCGCTCAGCGTCGCCTGTGGGTACAGACGCAGCAACTCGCTGACGGACACCTTGCCTTCGAAGGTCGCGATCTCGCCGCGGCGGATCTGCTGTTGCAGCTTGGCCCGGTTGACGCCGACCAACCGGGCCGCGCGGGTCAGGGTCAGATAGTCGGACATGATCGGGACCGAGCCTCTTTGTTGTTGAGAATCTTTTGCACTAACATCCGGCGCACGAGCAAGCCGGCTGCTTCGAGCCGTGACCAGCCAGCGGTGGCATCCTATCGCGAAAGGGGGTATCCGATGCGAGTAGCGCGACCTTGGTTTGGGGTAGGCTTGGCACTGGGTCTGATGGCCGGCCAGGCGCAAGCGGAGGAGGGCGCCCGCGCCTGGGCCAACACCGTCCATGGCCAGCGTGAACCGGTTGGATGATCGCTGCGACTATGCGATCGTCAACCACTACTGTGTGGCGCGCCTGCCCCATCAGTCGGGCGACGAATCCTGGGTTTCCTCGAAGAAAGCCAGGCCTTGCAGCACGGCCTTGCCTTGACCGTTTCGCGTGGTGATCAAGAGCTCGCGCTGCGGAGCCAGCTGCGCCAGCACCTCGGCGGCGTTGGCCTCGAGGTAGCTGATCGGCGTGACTCGGGATGGGTAGCGCATGGTCTTGCCCTCTCGGCCTCTTTCGGACCGAACGATGACGCTTTCATTGCCAGCACTGACAGACCTTTCGGCCTGGCGCGACATGAATGCTGCCCGCTTCGCCGACGAGCAACAGTTACGAGACCGAGCAATCGACGCGATTGCCTTCGAGACCCCGGCTCGCGCCCGCGTCCTCGAGCGCGCCAGGGACTGGGTGCGCGCCGTGCGCCGTCGCGGCGACGGTGGCCTGCTGGATCGGTTCCTGGCCGAGTTCGGGCTTACCAGCCGCGAGGGCATCGCGCTGATGTGCCTAGCCGAGGCGGCCCTGCGCATCCCGGATGACGCCACACTCGACGAGCTGATCCGCGACAAGCTTGGCGGCATCGAATGGCGCGTCGGCGGTCAGAAAGGCGGCGGCTCGCTTTTCGTCAACGCCTCGACCTGGGCGCTGATGCTGACCGGCCGGCTGCTGGAACCGGACGACGACCCCGCCGACCCCGAAACCGGCCTGTTCGCGTCCCTGCGCCAGCGAATCCGGCGCGGCGGCGAGCCGCTGGTACGCCAAGCCATGCGGCAGGCGATGGCCATCCTAGGCCGCCAGTTCGTGATGGGCCGCGACATCGACGAGGCGCTCGCACGCAGCAAGAATGGCGACGAGGCCCGCTACCGGCATTCGTTCGACATGCTCGGGGAAGCGGCGCGCACGGCAGACGATGCCCAACGTTACTTCGAGCGCTACCAACACGCAATTGGTGTGGTTGGTCGCGCCGCGGCCGGTGCCGGGCCGATCGATGGCCCCGGTATCTCCATCAAGCTTTCTGCCCTGCATCCGCGCTTCGAGCCCGCGCAGTGGCCTCGGGTCCGCCCAGTGGTGGTCGCGCGCACGCTGGCGCTCGCGCGAGACGCCGCGCAGGCGAACATCGGCCTCACCATGGATGCGGAGGAGGCCAGCCGCCTCGATCTACAGCTCGACGTCCTGGCCGCCCTCTGCGCCGAGCCCGCGCTTACCGACTGGCAGGGCCTCGGCCTCGCGTTGCAGGCCTATCAGCGCCGTGCACTCGACGCCTGCACGCTCCTCGGCGAACTGGCCGATCGCCGTGGCCGCCGCTTGATGGTGCGCCTGGTCAAGGGTGCCTACTGGGATAGCGAGATCAAGCTCGCCCAGCAGCTTGGCCTGCCTGGCTATCCGGTATTCACCCGGAAGGTCAACACCGACCTCAACTTCCTCGCCTGTGCTCGACGCTTGTTCGACCTCGGCGAACGGGTCTATCCGCAGTTCGCGACCCACAACGCCCACAGCATCGCCGCGGTACTCGAGATGGCCGACGGCCGGCCCTTCGAGCTGCAGCGCTTGCACGGGATGGGGGAGGCTTTGCATGCCGAGGTGCTCAAGCATACCGCCACCCCCTGCCGCGCCTATGACCCGGTCGGCAGCCACGACGAGCTCCTGCCTTACCTGGTGCGGCGCCTGCTCGAGAACGGCGCCAATAGCTCCTTCGTGCACCGCATCGCCGATGCAACCCAGCCGCTCGAGCAGGTCGTCACCGATCCGATCGAGGTCGCTGCGACCCAACACGACGCACGGCATCCGCGCATCCCGGCACCGCGCGACCTGTATCGGCCCGATCGGGTCAATTCGGCCGGCCTCGACCTCGGCGACCCGGACGCGGTCGCAGCCCTGTATCGCGCCATGGATGCGGCCGACCACCATCAGGTCCTGCGCGTGCAGGACGCTACCCCAGCCCAGGTCAGCAGCGCCATCGCGGCCGCCGCGGACGCCTTCCCGGCCTGGGATCTAACGCCCGCCGTTCGGCGGGCGCAGTGTCTCGAGACGGCCGCCGACCAGCTCGAGGCCCATCTCGGCGAACTGGTCGCGCTGTGCTGCCGCGAGGCCGGCAAATCGATTCCGGACGGTATCGCCGAGGTGCGTGAGGCCGCTGACTTCTGCCGCTACTATGCGGCTCGCGCCCGGGAGGCGTTCGCCGCACCGCTGGAGTTCCCCGGCCCCACCGGCGAGCGCAATCAGCTCTCGCTGCATGGCCGCGGGGTGTTCGTCTGCATCAGCCCGTGGAACTTTCCGCTTGCGATCTTCGTCGGCCAGGTCGCCGCCGCGCTCGCAGCCGGCAACACGGTGGTCGCCAAGCCGGCCGAGCAGACCCCGCTCATCGCCGCGCGGGCCGTCGAGCTGCTGCGCACCGCCGGCATCGCCGAAGCGGCGCTCCAGCTCGTCCCCGGTGATGGGCCAAGCGTCGGTGCGCCGCTGGTCGCGGACCCGCGCATCGCCGGCGTCGCCTTTACCGGCTCGGTCGCGACCGCCCGCGCCATCAACCGGCGGCTCGCCGAGCGCGACGGCCCGATCGTGCCGCTGATCGCGGAGACCGGCGGCCAGAACGCGATGGTGGTCGACTCCTCGGCGCTACCCGAGCAGGTGATCACCGATGTGCTGCAATCGAGCTTTCAGAGCGCCGGACAGCGCTGCTCGGCGCTGCGGGTGCTCTTCATCCAGGAAGATGTCGCCGAGCGCATGCTGACCATGCTTGCGGGCGCGATGGCGGAGCTGCGGATCGGAGCTCCGTGGGACCTGGCAACCGACGTCGGGCCGGTGATCGACGCCGACGCGCAGCAGGCGCTCGCGGCCCACTGCGCGCGCATGGACCGCGAGGCCCGGCTGATCTATCGCTGCCCGCTGCCGCCGGAAACCGCATCCGGCAGCTTCATCGCCCCGGTCGCCTATGAGATCGATGGCATCGAGCAGCTCGAGGATGAAGTGTTCGGACCCGTGCCGCACGTCGTGCGCTATCGCGCCGACGCGCTCGACGAGGTCATCGCCGCGATCAACGGCACCGGCTTTGGCCTGACCTTCGGCGTGCACAGCCGTATCGACAGGCACATCAACCTGCTCACGGCTGCCGATCGTGCGGGCATCCGTGCGGGCAATCGCTATGTCAATCGCAACATGATCGGCGCCGTCGTCGGGGTGCAGCCGTTCGGTGGCGAAGGGCTCTCCGGGACCGGCCCCAAGGCCGGAGGCCCGCACTACCTCCCGCGCTTTGCGGTGGAGCGCGTGCGTTCGTTCAACACGGCGGCCACCGGCGGCGACGCCGCGTTGCTATCGCTCGATGAAGACCCATCGTCGACTTCGCGCACCGAGGTCAGCGGCTGACAATCTCCTGATGACCAACCACGTCCCTCTGCGGCTGACGCCGGAACAGGCCGCGCGGGTCCGGTTCGGAAGGCCTGATCCGTCCCCATCATTGACGGTGAGGTACGACCGAGCTGGACGGGGTCTCGTGCTCCAAACTCGCACCGGGGGATAGGGTATGACCGATGATCGCGCCGACTTGGCGGAGCGGATTCTCGATATCGCACTGGAATTGGGCGAACAGCGTGGCTGGGATGAGTTGCACCTGCACGAGATCGCCCAGTTCCTAAATATCAGTCTCGCCGACATCCACCGATACTATCGCCAGAAGGACGATTTGGCCGAGGCCTGGTTCGACCGGGCCGATCGAGCCCTTCTGGCGATGTACGAAGCACCTGGATGGGCGTTGCTGAGTCAACGGGAACGACTGTTTCGAACCATCATGGCCTGGTTCGACGCCCTGGCTCCGCACCGCCGTCTCACGGCGGCGATGATCGGCTACAAGCTGCATCCGGAACACCTGCATCTGCAGGCGCACGGGGTCACCCGAATCAGCCGCACCGTGCAATGGATCCGGGAGATCGCCTGCCTGCCGACCACAGGTCTGCGCCGGGAGCTCGAGGAAGCCGTGCTGACGACGACCTATCTGCTGGCCTTCGGCCGCTGGCTGCGCGACGACTCCCCCGGCGCACAGCGGACCCGGGCGCTGCTCGATCGGTTGCTCGCTCGGGCCGAGGGCGCTGCCTTGGGTCTCGGCAGCTGGTTGCCGGGATCGCCGCGCGACCGCTGACCTTGGACACCGTCACCCACGCCCTGCTGGGCGCCCTGGTCGCGCAGGCCGCGGCGCCCCGACGAAGTCGCCTGAGCACGGGCGAACGGCTGGTATTGGCCGGCACCGCCGCCGCCTTCCCCGATGTCGATTTCGCTGGGTTCCTGATCGACCCGCTGCGTTTTCTCGCGGACTGGCACCAAGGCCCCACGCATTCGCTGCTGCTGATGCCCCTGTGGGCGCTGGTGCTCGGCGGGGGTTTCGTGTGGCTGACCGGGCGCAGGTCGGCCTTCGTCGAAGCGACGCTGGTCTGTGCGCTGGCCCTGACCTCCCACATTGTCAGCGATCTGATCACGGTCTACGGCACCGCGATCCTGGCGCCCTGGTCGGATTGGCGGCCCGCGCTGGGCTTCACCTTCGTCATGGATCCGCTGTTCACTGGACTCGTCGGCCTGGCCCTGCTCCTGAGCCTCCGAGCTCGGAGCCTCCAGTGGGTCGCGCGCGCCGGCCTTATCGCGCTGTGCGGCTATGTCGGTAATCAGGCCCTGCTGAGAGAGCAGGCACTGAACCTGGCCGAGCTCCATGCCCGACAAGGTGGCATCGAGAATCCGGAGGTTGCGGTCTTGCCGCAACCCTTCTCGCCATTCAACTGGACCCTACTGGTGATCGACGGCGATCGTTACCATCGGGCCCAGGCCAATCTCGTCGGCCATCGGCCGCCGGTACCCGATCTCATCGGCCTCCGCCCGCTGCGGGCACTCGCCGAGTCCTACCGGTCGCCAACGGAGCTGCGCTGGGAAAGCCTGGACCGGTGGGGGGCGACCGAGGAGCAGCGCGCACTGGCGCAAGAGCTCTGGCGGCGCCGGGACTTCGCCCCCTTCCGCCGCTTCGCCGTGTACCCGAGCCTGTCAAGCGTCGACCTTCGTGATGGTGAGACCTGTGTTTGGTTCACCGACCTACGCTACGATCTGCCCACGCTACCCGACACCTTTCGTTACGGGTTCTGCCGCACGACTCCCTATCAGGACTGGCGACTTCACCGGCTACGGTATCTCCGCGACGACAGCCGACAGCCTTTGCGCTAACGTGAAACAGACAGGCAGCGGCCAAATGACTCGCCCCAGGCTGAACGATTAGAATCTGCTTAGGACGAGGATCTCGCGCTACCGGAGCCCGCCCATGACGATCATCACGCTTGAACTGCCCGAAGCCTTGGTGGCGCGCGCCGACGGCGCGGCGCGGGCGATGGCGCTGCTCAGCATCCGCAGCGGTAAGCGGCTGCTGGCGGACGCCGATGCGGCCTGATGCGTGACAGCGTCCCGAAGGCCCTGCGGGAGCAAATCGCCGCGTTTCCGTTTCCGATCGATAGGCGCGACGTCCGCGATCCTTGCCGGCGCTCGCGTCCGGCCGTTTTTCCATCGTGCCCCACCGGGATCTCAGTTCACCCGCCGAGTTGCTCGATGTCGCGCTCGGCCTCGGTGCGGCTTTGGCAGAGGTGCGGGGCGAGGCCGCGGGTGGCGAGGGATTCGCCGAGCTTCAGGCGCAGGAAGGCGCTGGTGGTGTAGCGGGTGATGTCGAGGTAGTAGCGCTCGACGAGGCCTTGGACCATGTCGGCGTAGGCGTCGATCAGGTCCGGGCGGAGGCTGAAGTTGTCGTAGTTGACGACGGCGAAGACCTTGTGGCCGAGCGGTTGGAGCAGGGCCTCGACGGCCTCGCGGATGCGCTCGATGTCGGCCGGCTCGCGCACCGCGAGGGCCTCGAAGTTGACGAACAGCCGATTCTTGGCTGGATCGTAGGTCAGGCGATCGGCGAGCGGGACCTCCAGCAGGTCGCGCTCGAGGCCCATCGGCTGATCGGTGAAGATGCGCGCATCCATGAGCCGCAACGGCTCGGCGATCCGCGGCCGAAAGCCCATCTGCGCGAGGAGGTCGCGCTCGAGGTCGACACCCGGCGCGATCTCGGTCAGCGTGATCCCGTCCGGGCGCATCTCGAAGACGCCGCGCTCGGTCACGTAGAGGACCATCTGGCCGAGCCGACGGGCCCGCTCGCCGCTGAAGGTGACCTGCTCGACGCGCTCGATGAACTTGTGCCCACCGGCGCCGTCGCCGAGCGCGAGGCGACCCTCGCCGATCCTGGGCGCCGTCTTGGCCGTCGTGAAGGTGCCGACGAAGACCAGCTTCTTGGCGTTCTGGCTGATGTTGATGAAGCCGCCGGCGCCGGCCAACCGCGGGCCGAAGCGGCTGACGTTGACGTTGCCCAGCGCGTCGGCCTGCGCGAGGCCCAAGAAGGCGATGTCGAGGCCGCCGCCGTCGTAGAAATCGAACTGGGCTGGCTGATCGATGACCGCCGCGCTGTTGGTGCCGGCACCGAAGTTCAGGCCGCCGGCGGGCAGGCCGCCGATCAGGCCCGGCTCGGCGGTCAGCGTCAGGTGGTCGAGGATCCGTTCCTCATTGGCGACGCTCGCGATCCCCTCCGGCATGCCGATACCGAGATTCACGACCGCGTTCGGTCGCAGTTCGAAGGCCGCGCGCCGTGCGATGACCTTGCGCGCGGTCAGCGGCAGCGGCTCGATCGACTGCATCGGGATGCGGATCTCGCCGCTGAAGGCGGGGTTGTAGGCCTCGGCGAAGGTCTGCCAGTGACGCTCGGGCGGTGCGACCACGACGGCGTCGACCAGGATGCCCGGGAGGCGCACTTGCCGCGGGCTGAGGCTGCGCCGCTCGGCGAGGCGCTCGACCTGCACCAGGACCAGGCCGCCCGAGTTGCGCGCCGCCATCGCCAGGGCCAGGGATTCGAGAACCAGGGCCTCGCGCTCGATCGTGACGTTGCCGTCGGGGTCCGCGGTCGTGCCGCGCACGATCGCGATGTCGATCGGGAAGGCCTTGTAGAAGAGGTGCTCCTCGCCGTCGATCGCGAGGAGTCGCACCAGGTCCTCGGTCGTGCGGTCGTTGAGCCGACCGCCGCCCTGGCGCGGATCGACGAAGGTCTCGAGGCCGACGCGCGTCAAGGTGCCGGGCTTGCCGGCGGCGATGTCGCGAAACAGATGCGCGAGGACCCCCTGAGGCAGGTTGTAGCCCTCGATTTGGCCGTCGTTGACCAGCTGCTGCAGCCGCGGGACCAGCCCCCAGTGGCCGCCGATGACGCGTTTGAGCAGGCCTTCGTGCGCCAGGTGGTTGAGCCCGCGCTCCTTGCCGTCGCCTTGTCCGGCCGCGTAGACGAGCGTCAGGTCCCGGGGCTCGCCGGTCGTGAGGAAATGCTCTTCGAGCGCGCAGGCGATCTCCTCGGCGAAACCGATGCCGACGAAGCCGCCGGTCGCAACCGTGTCCCCGGAATGGATCAACTGCACGGCCTGTGACGAGGAGACGACCTTGCTGCGCTCCAGTATCCCCTTGTGCGGGTCCTGCGTGATCGGGTGCGCGATCGTCGGTGATACCTTTGGGTCGGGCTGGGTCATGTCCTGTCGAGCTCCTGTGATGGTCGATCCGAGCGAGTGGGTCGCGGTCAGGCTCTCAGGAAGTCGCCGATGGCGGCGTAGGTCTGACGGCAGGCGTCGGGCACCAACTGCTCGAGATTCAGGAAGCCATGGATCACGCCGGGCAGATCGAGATGCTCGACGGGAATCCCGGCCTCGCGCAGCCGCGTGGCATAGAGGGCACCCTCGTCATGCAGCGGATCGAACGCGGCCGTGACGATCAGGGTCGGCGGGTAGGCCGGCGTGATGTCCATGAACAGCGGCGACACCGACCGGCGGTTCTCGGCGTTCTGCAAGTAGGCATCGAACATCCACATGATGCGCTCGCGCTCGAGCAGGTAGCCCTCGCCGTTCGTGATCACCGACGGCTGCGACAGCGTGTAGTCGAGGCCCGGATAAAGCAGGACCTGGCGGTCGATCTCGATGCCGGGCTCGTATTGGGCCAGGTGCGAGGCCGTCGCGCAGAGCGCACCGCCGCCGCTGTCGCCGATCAGCGCAAGCCGCGGTCGATGCGGCACCCCGAGGGCCTCGAGCAGGCGGAAGACGCGCTTCGCGCAGGCCATCGTGTCTTTCAGCGCGGCCGGGTAGGGGCATTCGGGGGCGAGACGATACTCGATCGCGACGACGACGTGGCGGGTCGCCTCGGCCAGCTTGCGGGCGATCGGGTCATAGATGGCGACGCTACCCGAGATGTGACCGCCGCCGTGGACGAATAGCGCGACCGGCAGCGGCTCGTCTGGGTCTGGATCGTAAAGACGCACCGGGACCCGGTAGTCGGGCCCGGCGATCATCTCGTCCTGGATCCACGGGAGCTCGGGGACCTCGGTCACGAGTCGGCGGGTCAGGGTATCCCAGGTCTCGCGGGTGTTGGTGACCGTGCGGCGGAAGCCGCGCTCGCGCGCCTTCCGCTTGATCTCGTCGACCTCGACGAGCCAGGCGCGCAGCGCCTCGGGCATCTCGACATCGCGTGGCTTCTCCATGGCGTCTCCTGTTGGCGCTTGGCCCTGGCCGGGAAGCGGCCAGGGCCGTCGGGCGACCGCCCCCGTCGCGAGCGATCGGATCCAGTAACTGGCATCTTATCCGATCGCCGCCGTGTTCGGGCTGGCCTGGGCCGGCCTGGCCCAACCTGGCCCGCGGCCCCGCAGCGCGCGCCTGTCAGGCGATCTTGCGCAGATCCTCCGGGGTGCTGGCCCGATCGAGCGGGTTCTCGCCCAAGGCCAGCGCGAGCCGGTTCAGCATCTCCAGCGTCTCCGGGCTCATCTCCTCGCGCGGGCCGGCGATCTCCTCGCACAGGGCCAGCGCCCGCTGCCGCTCCTCGGGCGAGACGATCAGCCGAGGCAAGGCCGCAAGGGCCGCCTCGGGCTCGTACCCGACGATCAGCGACTCCTTGTGGATCAGCCGGGTCCGCGCCTTCGGCTTCATGCTGGCGAAGGGCTCGGTCGACAGCAGCATCTGGTTGGAGCGTTCGAGCCGCGAACGGCGCACCTCCTTGCGTGAATGGGCAAGGAAGATCAGCATCCGGATCAGGCCGTCGGCGAAGTCGCCGTGCTCGATCCGGTCGAGCGCGTCCTGGACCGAGGTCAGGGTCCGCAGGTCTTCTCTCGGCGCCTGGCTGATGGTCCGGTCGAGACCCTCGCCGAGCCGCTGCATCGGCGGTGCCCCCCACAGCAGGTGGAAGTTCCATTCGATCAGCGCGTTCTGCAGGTCGCGCATCCCGTCCCACCACTGGCTCACGAGCGCGGCGCCGAAGCGCTCCATCTCGCGGAACGGGTTGTCGTCGGCGGCCGGCTGGCGCTGCTTGCGCACCTCGTCGGCGAGGTCCTTGACGGCCGGCATCAACGGGTTGCGGTCGCTTTGCACCCAGCGCTGCAGCCGCATCGGGTTGGTGTGGGCGAGGACCTGGGCGTTGGTCTCGTTGGCGAGAGCCCGGACGAAGGGTCGCATGGTCAGCTCGTAGACCTCGCTGCTGAGCTCCGAGAGACGGGCGACGGCGGCGAAGGGTCGATCGGAATCGTCGCCGCCGCTCTGCTCGATGACCTGCTCGATGGTCCGCTCGGCGAAGGCGACCTTGAACTGCTTGTGAATGCCCTCGCCGACCTCGTCGGTGATGACCATCTCGTAGAGGCCCGGGGCCAGCGCCTCGATCGCCTTCAGCGTCGAGACGATCTGATCATGCTCCTTTTTCGCGACCGAGGACGCGACGAAGATGCCCAGGTGACCGACATTCTCGTGCAGGGTATAGAGGATCCGCTGACCGCGGGCGCGGATCTCCTCGACGTCGCGGTAGTGATCCGGGATCCAGCCGAGAGCCTGCTGCGGCGGCGTGATGTTGTCGCCGTGCGAGGCGAAGATGATGACCGGCGAGTTGATGTCGCGCAGATCCACATGCGTGCGCTCGTTCAGGTTGGCCGTGCCGCGACCGAGCCGGTTGCCGACGAACAGGTTCTCGACGATCCAGCTGATCTCGTCGCGCGTCATGTAGAAGAAGCTGCCCCACCAGCGCTCGAAGCCGACGAAACGGGGCACCTCGGTGTCGACCTTGTCCCAGAGGTTGTAGTACTTGCCCCACCAGGTATTGCTCGGGCTCAGGCGCTCGAAGTTGAAGACCAGATGGGCGCCGTCGAACTGGCCATCGCCGAGGTCCGCGAGGAACTTGACGATCGGCGTCCCGCCGACGAGCCCGCCGAGGTAGCGCATCGGGTTCTTGCCCTTTTCACCGGCCCAATAGGAGAGCGGTGAGCCGTTCGCGACGACCGGACCCGTGATGTCGGGGTTGGTGGCCGCGAGCAGCATCGCGGCCCAGCCACCCTGGCAATTGCCGATCAACACCGGCTTCGGCGCATCCGGGTGACGACGGCGGACCTCGCGGACGAAGTCGGCCTCGGCGGCCGTCACGTCGGCGAGCGTCTGCCCGGGCACCGGCAACCGGCTGAAGGTGACGAAGTAGGTCGGATGACCCTGATGGATCGCAGCGCCGACCTGGCTGGCGTCCTTGAAGCCGCCGATGCCCGAGCCGTGGCCGGCACGCGGGTCGATGATGATGTAGGGCCGACCGTCGTGGCGGATCTCGACCCCCTTCGGCGGCACGATCTGCACCAGCGAATAGTTGACCGGACGGGCCAGCTTGGTGCCGTCGAGGATCAGCTCGTGCTCCCAGCTCAGCACCGTCTTGTCGCTGCCCTCCTCGTGCTCGACGAAGTAGTTGGCGCGCTGGCGCATCGCATCGGTGAAGAGCACCGAGCGTTGCGCGGCGTCGACCAGGTACTCGAACCAATAGCGGCCGAGCATCGGGTTCGCCCAGGCGCTAGCGATCGCGCTGGAGGTGGCCAGGTTCTTCTTGGTCTGCTCGAGCGCCGTGTCGAGCGCGCGCTTGTAATGCGCCTCGGCGACGGCGCCGAGATCCTTCGCGTACTGGGCATAATCGCCCGGGGCGGAATCCGCGAGCTTGGGCCAATGGTCGAGAGCCTTCGCAAGATCCGCCTGCTTGAAGAAAGGGGTCGCATCGAACATCGCAGTGCTCCGGGTGGTCGGGAAGGGCGGGGCGACGGGGGCGCCGGTCGGTGACCGCCGGGCTTCAGCCCTTGATGTGATAGCCGCCGTCGACGTAGATGGTCTGGCCGGTCAACATGGCCCCGGTGCGGGTCGCCAGCAGCGCGACGAGCGCGCCGACATCGTCCGGCGTCGCGAGGCGCCCGAGCAGGGATTTGGTGCGCGCCTCCTCGACCAGTTCGTCGAAATCCTTGAGCCCCGAGGCGGCGCGGGTCGGGAGCGGTCCCGGTGAGACCGCGAAGGCGCGGATCTCCTTCGGCCCCAGCTCGGCCGCGACGTAACGCACCGCGGCCTCCAACGCGGCCTTGACCGGCCCCATCAGGTTGTAGGTCTTGACGACGCGCTCGGCGCCCTGGAAGGTCATCGCGAACAGCGACCCGCCATCGGTCATCAGCGGCTCGGCCAGGCGCGCCATGCGCAGGAAGGAGTGGGCCGAGACATCGACGGCGAGACCGAAGCCCGCCGCCGAGCTGTCGACGAGCCGCCCGTGGAGATCCTCGCGCGGCGCGAACGCGATCGAGTGGATCGCGAAATCGAGCCGGCCCCAGCGTGCGCGGATCGCATCGAAAAGGGCCTCCAGCTCACCGGGCTTGGTGACATCGCAGGGGAGGAAGAGCTCGGCGTCGACCGCCTTCGCGCACGGCTCGACGAAGGGTCGCGCCTTGTCGTTCAAGTAGGTGATCGCCAGTTCCGCGCCGAGCGCGCGGCAGGCGCGGGCACAGCCGTAGGCGATCGAATGCTCGTTGGCGATGCCGAGCACCATCCCCTTCTTGCCTTCGAGCGAGAAATAGTCTTTGTCCAGCATGTCATGCTCCGCCCGGGCGGACCCGGTGTCGAGATCGATGTCGAGATCGAAAGGGGCGAGTCGGACGACTCGACGCCCGCGCCGTCAGGTGACCGCGCGGGCGCCTTCGGACCGCACGACCCGCAGCGTATGGCGAGCGATCATCAGCTCCTCATCGGTCGGGATGACCCAGACCGACGGCGTCTGACCCGGTCGGCTGATCCGCAGCGCATGAGCGGCATTGGCGACCGCATCGATCTCGATGCCGAGCCAAGCGGCATCGCGCCCGACGCGGGCGCGAATCTCGGCGTCGTTCTCGCCGACGCCGGCCGTGAAGACCAGCGCATCGAGGCCGCCGATCGACGCAACGAGCGCACCGAGCGTTTGGCCGATCCGGTAGACGAAGTAGTCGATCGCCTCGGCGGCATGGGGATCGTCGCTCGCGTGCAGATCGCGCAGGTCGTTGCCGACGCCGGAGAGGCCGAGCAGGCCAGCTTGCTTGTAGAGCAGCCGCTCGAGCTCGGCAACGCCGAGCCCGTCCTCGCGCATCAGGAACAGCAGCACGCCCGGGTCCAGCGCCCCGCACCGGGTGCCCATCGGCAGCCCGTCGAGCGATGAGAAGCCCATCGTGGTCTCTTGACTGCGGCCGTCCTTGATCGCCGTCATGCTGCAGCCGCTGCCGAGATGGGCGATCACGACGCGGCCGTCCGCGACCTCGGGCGCGAGCTCCCGCAGGCGCCCGGCGATGTATTCGTACGATAGGCCGTGAAAGCCGTAGCGCTTGAGGCCGCGCGCGCGCAGCGCTCGGGGCAGCGCGAGCTGCTCGCTGACGCGCGGGCGGCCTTGGTGGAAACTGGTATCGAAGCAGGCGACCTGCGGAAGATTCGGGTGATCGCGCGCGACGGCCCGGATCGCGGCCAGGTTGTTCGGCTGGTGCAGTGGCACGAGCGGGATCAACGCGGTCAGGGCCTCGATCACCTGCTCCGTGATCTGCACGGGCTCGGCATAGACATCGCCGCCGTGGGCGACGCGGTGACCGATGGCGAGGATCTGGCCGTCGCCGGTGGCCTCGGCGAGCCAACGCCAGATCTGTTGAAAGGCCCGCGCATGGCCCTGAGTGGGGTCCGTCGGCTCCCAGTAGCTCTCGGCGAGGCGCTGGCCGGTGGCCGACCTGGCGACGAAATGCGGCGCACTGCCGATGCCCTCGACCTGGCCCTTGACGCTTAGCACCGGCGCCTCGTCCGCGATCTCGTAGACGGCGAACTTGATGCTCGAGGAGCCGGCATTCAGCGTCAGGATCCGCTCTTTGGCGGGTGCGTCCATGTCGCCCCCTAATGCGTCGGCTGAAGCTGGCCGCGGCGCACCGCGTGCGCGTGCAACACGGCGGTCGCGGCCGAGGCGCGCCGGGTGCGGACGCTGTCGGCGCGCGAGGTCAGCACGATCGGCACCCGTGCCCCGAGCACGATCCCGGCCGCCTCGGCGTTGGCGAGGAAGATCAGCTGCTTGGCGAGGATGTTGCCGGCCTCGAGGTCCGGTGCGATCAACACATCGGCGACGCCGGCAACCGCCGAGTCGATCTTCTTGATCCGCGCCGCCTCCAAGTTGATCGCGTTGTCCATCGCCAGCGGCCCGTCGAGCAGGCCGCCCTCGATCTGGCCGCGGTCGGCCATCTTGCACAGCGCCGCGGCATCGATCGTCGATTGAATTTTGGGTCGGACGGTCTCGACCGCCGACAGGATCGCGACCTTCGGTTGCGCAACGCCGAGGGTGCGCGCCAAATCGATGGCGTTCTGGCAGATGTCGCGCTTCGCGTCGAGATCCGGCGCGATATTGACCGCCGCGTCCGAGATCAAGAGCAGCTTGGGGTAGGTCGGCACATCCATGACGAAGATGTGGCTGATGCGCCGCTCGGTGCGGATGCCGTTCGCCCGGTCGAGCACGGCGCTCAAGACCTCGTCGGTGTGCAGGCTGCCCTTCATCAGGATCTCGGCCGAGCCTTCGCGGATCAGCGCAACGGCGCGTGCGGCGGCTGCGTGACTGTGCGCGACATCGAGGATCTCGATCCCGGCGAGCGACAGGCCATGTTCGTCGGCGACGGCCCGGATGCGGGCCTCGGGGCCGACCAGGATCGGCCGGATGAACGCGCTCTCGGCCGCTTCGAGCGCCCCCTGGAGCGACACCTGGTCGACCGGATGGACGACCGCGGTGGGGACTGGCTCGAGCGCGCGCACCTGATCGAACAGCGCACCAAAGCTGTCATGATGCCGGACCGAGATCTCGGCGAGCTCCGGCACCTCGATCCGCAGCGGCTCGGTCGGCGCAACGACGGTCGCACGGCCGGTCATCACCGGCTCGTCGCGCTGGTTCATGACCCGGCACTCGAAGGTCACCAGGGCCTCGGCGGCCTTCTCGATGACCGCGATGCGCGCGGTCAGGACATCGCCGAGCTCGACCGGCCGATGAAAGGTCGAATCCTGGTGGCGATAAAGGGTCCCTGGCCCCGGCAGCACGTTCGCAAGCAGGCTCGAGATCAGCGTCGTGGCCCACAGACTGTGCCCGACAACGCCCTTGGCGCCGCGCGCGCGGGCGTACTCCTCGTCCATGTGGGTCGGGTTCAGGTCGCCCGAGACCTTGCTAAACAAGGCCACGTCATCGCGCGTCAGCGTGCGCTGTAGTTCCGCGGTTTGACCGATCTCGATCTCGTCGAACACCCGGTTCTCGAGGTACTGGGGCATCGGCGTGTCTCCGGCTGGGCAAGGGGAGGGGGCGAGTACCGTCCTGGCTGGGCGTGTTGCGCTGCACAATCGAGGATTGTCGTAGCATAGCCGGAATGCATGACGAGGGTGTGACCGTGGAGGACGGAGCGACAAGGCTGACATTCCGACCCGCGCAGCCGATTTGCATCTTGGGGCGTTTACACCATACTCCACTCAGGGAAGCTGGATGCGCCGCAAGGCTTTCGTGGGGTTTGATCGGGTGGCGACAAGTCCATACCGCTATGTGGACCGACCGACAGCTGGAGGATCGGAAACGCCCAAAACGTGGTCTGTCTCCATTTCTTATCAAATACTTGCCCCACTTCCCGAGGTCGATCTGGCCCGAAAATCGAGAAATCCAGGGTCGAATAGTCGAAGTCGGGCTAGAACACGCGGCCTTGCCAGGCCGCACTGGCCCCAGTTCTTCTCCGACCGCAAGCGCCTGGATGGGCAGCTCGGGATGAGCGTGGTGCTGCACACCTGGGGCGAGACCCTGGTGTGCCACGTTCACCTGCATTGCCTGGTGCCTGGCGGGGCGCTCGGCGCCGACGGCACCTGGCACCCTGATGGCCCGCGACTGGGTGGTCTACTCCAAGCCCTGCCTCACCCACACCGAGACGGTCGTCGACGACCCTGGGCGCTACAGCCACCGCATTGCGCTGAGCGACGCGCGGCTCGTGAACTTCGACGGCGAGCGCGTTGCCTTGCGCTACAAGGACTACCGCGACGGCGCGCGACAGAAA
>NZ_JBDKXB010000017.1:0-73065 GCF_041197575.1 Thioalkalicoccus limnaeus
GCACCGTCGGGTGCGCCGTGGTCGGCTCGTCGTGCCGGAGGAGTCGCATGCGACGGCGCCGTGTTACCCGCCGCACGACCGGTTGCGCCGGATGGCGTCGCTGGGTGGCTCGTCGTGGCCGCTGCCTTGCCGCGGCCGGACAGTGCGCGACGGCGCGCCAGCGCAGCCTCGCGCCCGTTCGATTGTGAATTCGCTTTGCTTGCCATGGTCGTCCCCGTTAAGCCTGACCCCGTCGCGATTCGTGCCCGGTCATTCGGACGCAGCGCGGCCCGTTCCTCGCGTGCATCGAGGTTGCCGCCCGCAAGATGCTGAAAGACTGCGTAGCCCAAGATCGCAGCGACTCATGCCACCGGCGCCGGCCGTGCAGCGGGCCGGCGCGGCCTTCCCCACCGTCAAGCGCGGCCTTCGAAGACCACGAAGCAGGCGCCTTGACTCTGGGTGTAATTGTCATAGCCGGTGACCCGCACATGGTGAGTCGGATAGGCGCGGTGGCATGCCTCCAGTTCACCGACGACGTGATTGAGATCGACTTCACCGAAGAAGGGCAGCTTCCACATGGTCCAGTAGTGGTTCATCGCACCGCTGGGATGCACATGCTCGATGCCTGGCGTCCAGCCTTGAGCGAGGATATAGGCGATCTGATCGTAGATCTCCTCTTGGGTCATCGGCGGCAAGAAGCCGAAGGTCTCCAGGGTTTGCCGGGTTTGGTAGTCACCCATGGTGTTTTGAAATGGCATGGCGGTTGCTCCTGTTTTCCACGGTATGACGGGTCGTGACCGTCTGGTTCGATGGCTGGAACCCGGCTGGGGGCCAGGTCCCAGTCTCGGATCATTTCGAGACGTCGAGTTTGTCGACGGTATCGAATTCGAACTTGATCTCCTTCCAGGTCTCCATCGCCGTCGCCAGTTCCGGGCTGTGTTTGGCCGCTTCGGTGAGGACCTCGCGGGCCTCCTTCTCTACCTCGCGCCCCTCGTTGCGGGCCTTGACGCAGGCCTCGAGGGCGACCCGGTTGGCCGCTGCACCGGCCGCGTTGCCCCACGGGTGACCCTGGGTGCCGCCGCCGAACTGCAACACCGAATCATCCCCGAAGATGGTTACCAGGGCCGGCATGTGCCAGACGTGGATCCCGCCGGACGCAACGGCGAAGACACCCGGCATCGAGCCCCAGTCCTGATCGAAGAAGATGCCGCGGGAGCGATCCTCGGGGATGAAGGATTCGCGCAGCAGATCGACGAACCCGAGCGTCGAACCGCGGTCGCCCTCGAGCTTGCCGACGACGGTCCCGGTGTGCAGGTGGTCACCGCCCGATAGACGCAGGCACTTGGCCAGGACCCGGAAATGGATGCCATGCTTCGGATGACGGTCGATGACCGCGTGCATCGCCCGGTGGATATGCAGCAGGATGCCGTTCTTGCGGCACCATTTGGCGAGGCCGGTATTGGCCGTGAAACCGCCGGTCAGGAAGTCGTGCATGATGATCGGTTGACCGAGTTCCTTCGCGAACTCGGCGCGCTCGTACATCTGCTCGGGGTCCGGGGCGGTGACATTCAGATAATGGCCTTTGCGTTCGCCGGTCTCGGCTTGGGACGCGGCGACGGCCTCGGCGACGAACTCGAAGCGATTCTGCCAGCGCATGAAAGGCTGGGAATTGACGTTCTCGTCATCCTTCGTGAAATCGAGCCCGCCGCGCAGGCATTCGTAGACCGCCCGACCGTAGTTCTTCGCGGACAGACCGAGCTTGGGCTTGATGGTACAGCCCAACAGTGGTCGCCCGTACTTGTTCATCTTGTCGCGCTCGACCTGGATACCGTTCGGCGGCCCCATGCAGGTCTTGACGTAGGCGATCGGAAAACGGATGTCCTCGAGACGCAGGTGGCGCAACGCCTTGAAGCCGAACACGTTGCCGACCAACGAGGTGAGGACGTTGACGATGGAGCCTTCCTCGAACAGGTCGATCGGGTAGGCCACGAACGCGTAAAAGGACTCCTTGTCGCCGGGCACGTCCTCGATCCGGTAGGCGCGACCCTTGTAGTACTCGAGATCCGTCAGCAATTCGGACCACACGGTACTCCAGGTGCCGGTCGAGGATTCGGCGGCCACCGCCGCGGCAACCTCCTCGCGCGGCACGCCGGGCTGGCCGGTGACCTTGAAGCAGGCCAGAAGATCCGTGTCGAGGGGGACATAATCCGGCGTCCAGTACATCTCCCGGTATTCTTTCACACCGGCGTCGTAGGTCTTTACGCTCATGGTCTGCTCCTGTGGTCTGTGCCCTGTCCGCCTCTGCGAGGGAGGCCGTTTCGAAGTCTGTCCGGCAACTTTATAGCAAGAATTTGTATTGAACAAAATCGATTGTTTCTATCTGTCGTATTATTTATGGTCTATGTATCTCCCCGGATCGAGGGGCTATGCTGCGACTTTTCATAGATGATATTCGATCAATATCTTAGAAAAGTTCGATTATTGTTTAAGGTGCTCCGTAACGATACTGCTTGTCAGGACCAAGCCGGGGGACGACTGCATGCGCGTTTTCAACGAGATCCGTTTCGATAATCTCCGCGGAGACCTGTTGGGCGGCGTCACGGCCGCCGTCGTGGCCTTGCCGATGGCCCTCGCGTTCGGCGTCGCATCCGGCGCGGGCCCGGAGGCCGGCCTTTACGGCGCCGTCCTGATCGGTCTCTTCGCCGCCTTTTTCGGCGGCACTCCGACGCTGATCTCGGAACCCACCGGACCCATGACCGTGGTCTTCACGGCGGTCATCGCGTCCTTGATCGCGGCCAACCCCGAGCAAGGGATGGCCATGGCCTTCACGGTCGTCATGTTGACCGGCGTCTTTCAGATGGCCTTCGGTGCGATGAAGCTGGGCCGTTACGTGACCATGATGCCCTTCACGGTGATCTCTGGGTTCATGTCCGGCATCGGGCTGATCCTGATCATCCTGCAGTTGCCGGGGCTATTGGGCCATGAGTCGCCCGGCGGTGGAGTCCTGGGCACCTTGCAGGCGCTTCCGGATCTCGTTCGCGCGATCAATCCCTGGGAAGCCCTGTTGGCTGGCTTTACCCTGACGATCCTATTTTTTATGCCCACGCGGATCAAGCGGGTTCTACCGCCGCAATTGCTCGCGCTGGTGATCGGCACGCTGATCGTCGCCTTTTGGCTTGCTGATCGCGACGTGCGCGTGATCGGCGAAATCGCTACCGGTTGGCCGTCTCTACAGATCCCCGTGTTCAGCGCGGAACAATGGCAGATCATCGTCATCGATGCCTTGGTCCTGGCGCTGCTCGGCTCGGTCGACGCCTTGTTGACGTCGGTCATCGCTGGCAGCTTGACCCGCAAGACCGCCGACTCCGACAAGGAGCTCGTGGGCCAGGGTCTGGGCAATTTGGCCTCCGGTCTCTTTGGTGGCCTTCCCGGTGCCGGGGCGACGATGGGCACGGTGGTCAATATCCAGGCCGGCGGTCGCAGTGCCCTGTCGGGCCTCGTTCGAGCCGCCTTGCTGGCCGTCGTCGTGATCTGGGCCGGTGCCCTGACGGCCAATATCCCGCTCGCGGTGCTCGCCGGTATCGCGGTCAAGGTTGGCATCGACATCATCGATTGGCGCTTCCTGCGCCGCGCGCATCGGGTGTCGGTCAAAGGGGCGCTGATCATGTGGGGCGTGATCATGACGACGGTCTTCGTCGATCTGATCACGGCCGTTGCCATCGGTCTGTTCGTCGCGAATATCTTGACGATCCGGCGCCTGGCCGATGTGCAAGCCGAATGGGTGTGCACCTTGCCGGCGCGGCGCAAGCGCGACGAGGGATACTGCGCCGAGCTGACATGCGAGGAGCGCGGTCTGTTGGCAAAGGGGCGGGGCCGTTTGAAGATGCTGCACCTGAGCGGGCCGATGGTCTTCGGCGCGGCGGCGGCGATCAATCGCCATGGGGCCAAGCTCGAAGGTGCCGAGGCCGTTATCATCGATCTGAGTCGCGTTCCGCACCTCGGCGTGACGACCGCGGTCGCCATCGAAGCCGCGATTCGCGAACAGGTCGCGAAAGGGGTCGGGGTCTTCATCGCGGGTGTGCATGGTCAGCCGCGCGAGCGGCTCGCGCATCTGGGCCTGCTGAAACAGATCCCGCCGGCGCGTTGGATACAGGACCGCGACGCGGCCTTGCGTGCGGCGTTGGAGGTCATCGGCACCGAGGAGAACGGTGCCCGTGAATCGAACGGGGAGGAGTGATACGGGCTGCCTGGAGCCCGCCGGGCGATCGGTGACCGGCGTGCCTGAGAGGTCCCAGGCACGCCAGGGGGGAAGTGACCGAGTGCTTCGGTGGTCGCGAGGGCGGATCAATCCTCGCTGCGTGTGAAGGCCTCGCGGAGCTGTTTCTGCACGTTGGCCGGCACCGACTCGTAATGGCTGAGCTCGATGCCGTAGGTGCCGGCACCGCCGGTCAGCGATTTCAGCCGCGACTCGTACCCGTCGAGCTCGGCCAACGGTACCTCGCCGTCGATGACGACGCGCCCATCGCTCTTGGATTCGCTGCCGCTGATGCGGCCGCGGCGGCTCGACAGATCACCGGCGAGGTCCCCCATCGCGCTGTTGTGGGCCGTGATCCGAATCTTGACGATCGGCTCCAGGATCACCGGTTTGGCCTGTTCGATGGCATCCAGAAAGGCCTTGCGTCCGGCGGTCACGAAGGCGATCTCCTTCGAGTCGACCGGATGATGCTTGCCATCGTAGACGGACACCCGGATGTCCTGCAGCGGGAACCCGGCGATGGCCCCTTCGTCCAGGACCTGGCGAATGCCTTTTTCGATCGAAGGGATGAACTGCCCTGGAATCGAGCCACCGACGGTGGCGTCGATGAACTCGAATCCGGCACCGCGTTCGAGCGGCTCGACCCGTAAAAAGACCTCGCCGAACTGACCAGCACCCCCGGTCTGCTTCTTGTGGCGATGGTGCCCCTCGGCCGGTGCCGAGATGGTCTCCCGATACGGGATGCTCGGCGGTTTCGTGTCGACATCGACATGGAACTGCTCGGACAGGCGTTTCAGCAGCACCCGCAGGTGTTGTTCGCCGAGGCCGCGCATCACCGTCTCGTTCGCCGAGGCGTTGTGCTCGATATGCAGGCAAGGATCCTCGGCCTGGAGCTTATGGAGCGCGTCGGTCAGTTTCTGCTCATCGCCACGTTTGACCGGCCTGATCGCGAGTCCGTACAGCGGCACCGGGCATTCGATCGACTTCAGATGATGGTGATCCTCGTCGTGAGAGTCGTGGAGCACCGCGTCGAAATGGATCTCATCGATCCGCGACACCGCCAGGATGTCGCCCGGTACCCCTTCGGCGACCTCGATCTGCTCGGCCCCGTGCAGGCGATAGAGGCGGTTCACCTTGAACGGTTTGCGGGCATCGCCGACGAAGAGTTGCGAGTCCGGCGTGATGCGCCCTTGGTGGATGCGGAAGATGCCCAGTTTGCCGCGAAACGGGTCGTTGATGACCTTGAAGACATGGGCGATCGCGTGCCGATTCGGATCGGGAAGCACCTCGACCGGGATCATCTTCGCGCCTTCACCCTTCATGAAGGGCGGCGGATTGCCTTCCGCTGGGTTCGGCATCAGCCTGACCAGGATGTTCAGCAATTCCGGGATGCCGGCACCGGTCTGTGCCGAGACGTAGCAAATCGGAATCAGATGCGCCTCGCGCAGGGCCGCCTCGAAGGGGTCGTGCAGCTGCTCGGGTTTCAACTCCTGGCCCTGCTCGAGGTAGAGCTCCATCAACTCCTCGTCGACCTCGACGACTTGGTCGATGATCTGACTGTGGGCCTCCGCGACCGACGAAAAGTCGGCTTGTTCGTCACTTGGCTCGAAGAAGCAGTCGATGACGCGGCGACCCTTGTCGGCGGGCAGGTTGATCGGTAGACACTCCGGACCGAAGGTCTCGCGAATCTGGTCGGTCAAGCCCGCCAGATCGACCTCGGGCGCGTCGATCTGGTTGATGATGATCATGCGACACAGGTTGCGTCGATCCACGGCCTTCATCATTCGCTGCGTGATCGGCTCGATGCCGGCCTGGGCGTTGATGACCAGGGCCGCGGTCTCGACGGCGGTCAACACCGAGATGGCGCGGCCGAGGAAGTCGGGGGCCCCGGGCGTGTCGATCAGGTTGATGTGCTTGCCGTCGGCATCGAGACTCGTGATGGCCGTGTCGAGCGAATGCCGGAGTTCTTTCTCGAGCGGATCGAAATCGCACACCGTCGTGCCCTTCTCGATCGACCCCGGTGCCGGAATCACCCCAGCGGTGGCCAACAGGGTCTCGGTCAGCGTCGTCTTGCCCGCCCCCGAATGGCCGACCAGGGCAATATTGCGGACGTCCTCGGCGTTGTAGTCTGGCATGAGTGAAACCTTGCTCTTCCGATCAATGGGCCAGGCGCGGCGCGCCCATCCAGGTTGGTGGTCGCGGGGTATTTCACTATATCGTAACCCATCGCGCCACCCCGTCGGCCTGCGGCCGCATTGATCTGGCTCGCGCGCCGACCGGGCGACCTCTTCGCGCGTGACGTATCAGCGGGAGAGGGACGATCCGTCGGAGGATCCAGGAGCGAGGCAGCCCGCCGCCCCGATGACGCGGTGCCAGCGAGCCGATATACGACGCCGCGCTAGTCGCGTCTGCCGACCTTGGGTATGGGCAGGCCCAGCCGTTCGGCACGGGTCGCAGCGAGCAGCCCTTGGAGCAGGACGGTCGGCGTCGGTGGGCAACCAGGGATCTTGATGTCGACCGGGATGACGTTCTCGACGGCGCCGCAACTCGCGTAGGAGATGCCGAACTCGCCGCCGTCGCACGCGCAGGTGCCGGCGGCGATAACCAGTTTGGGCGCCGGCGTGGCTCGCCAAGTGCGGCGCAGCGCCGTCTCCATGTGCCGCGCGACCGGTCCGGTCACCAGCAGGGCATCGGCATGGCGCGGTGAGGCGACGAAGTGGACCCCGAAGCGCTCGAGGTCGTAGTAGGGGTTGTTCAACGCATGGAGTTCCAGTTCGCATCCATTGCAAGAGCCAGCATCGACATGGCGGATCGCGAGGCTGCCGTTGAGCCGCGCCTTCAGCACGCGCCGCAGCGCGATGCCGAGGGTCTCGACCGTGGTGGCCCCGGCATCGGGGGGTGTCTCGGTGACGCAACCCTGGCTCAGGGCCAACCGGAGGATACGAAACATGGTGCCTCCTACAGATCCACGCCGGAATAGGAGCCATTGACGGATTTGTTGCAGACCGGAAAGTCCGGGACGATGTTGCCATGGATCAAACGCTCCAGCGCCAGCCATGTGAACCAACTCGGATCGCGCGGGAAGAAGCGCGCGATCCGACCGGCCTCATCGAGACGGACGTAGGTCAGGATGTCGCCGCGCCAGCCCTCGATCGCCCCGAGCCCCACGCCAGCGCGAAGCGGCTGCGGGGCTGGCGCGAACCAGGTCCCGTCGGGCAGGCCGTCGAGCAATTGATCGAGCAGCGTCAGGCTCTGACGGATCTCGTCCATCCTCACGCGCACCCGCGCGGCGACGTCCCCTGTGGTCTGCACCACGACCGTCACGTTCAGCGTGTCGTAGGGCGGGTAGGGGTGGTCATGGCGCAGATCGCTGGCCTGACCGCTCGCCTTGCCGACATAGCCGGTGCAGCCGAGGGCGCGGGCCGTGTCGGGATCGAGGCGGCCCGTGGTCTGCAGGCGATCATCGAGGGACGGGTGATCGCCGATGATGTCGAAGAGCGGGATCAGCCCTTGGCGCAAGGTGTCGTGATCGGTCCGCAAAGCCTCCGCCGCGGCCGGTGGCAGATCGACGGCCAGGCCACCGGGGACGATGCGGTCCATCAACAGCCGATGCCCGAAGACCGCGTCGCTGCGCCGTTGCCACAGCTCCCGCCAGCGGGCGCACTGCTGGTGGGCGAAAGCGAAGCCGACATCGTTGCAGATCGCACCGATATCGCCCAGATGGTTGGCGATGCGCTCGCGTTCGGCAAGGATCCCGCGCAGCGCCAGCGCGCGCGGCGGGACCGGCCACCCCAGGGCCTGCTCGATGGCCTGGCAGGCGGCCCAGGCATGGGCGACCGTGCTGTCGCCGGAGACCCGCCCGGCGAGCCGCGCGAGCCCGGCGGGGTCGCGGCCAACGGCGAGCCTTTCGACCCCCTTGTGGACGTAACCGAGCCGCGCCTCGAGCCGTAGCACGTCCTCGCCGGCCACCTGGAAACGAAAATGCCCCGGCTCGATGATGCCGGCATGGACCGGACCAACCGGAATCTCGACGACCCCGCTGCCGAGGATTGGAGCGAACGGGTAGTCGCTATCGGCCGGCGTACGGCGCGCAGCCAGATCGGTCAAAGGGACGTCCGAGCGCAACGGCTGGACATCCTCGCGCCAGGCCTGATGCCGGGTCCAGCGGCGTGGGTCAGGATGGTCGGTGAATCGAAGGCCGAGCAGGTCCCGGGCGTGCCGTTCGAGCCGATCCGCGCCGACGAACCAGCGGGCGTGCGACGCCAGCACGGGTCGCGCCGTTGGTACCTCGGTCTGGAGCAGCAGGTGATCGCCGCCCTGGACGAGGCACGCCTGAACGCTGATCCGGTCGGCCTCGGGATCGCCCCACAATCCGGCCCAGCGTAGTCCGGATGCGGCGGCGATGTGTGCCGCGAGATCCCAGTTCTCCGGGGGCAGCCGCAACCGGTAGGTCGGACCCAGCGCCTCGGGGCGGCCATCACGGGGTAGCGCCTGCTCTTCTTCGAGGCGGGCCAGGAAGTCCGGCAGCCAGGCGAAGCGGCTCATAGCAACGGAACTCCGGTGATCAAGGTGGCGGCCTGATCGAGCCAGCGGGCCAGGAAATCGGGGATTGCGAGCCCCAGCCACAGGACCAGTCCCAGGTGGATCACGACCGGCAGCATGTTCGCCGGCACCCGGTGCTGGCCCTCTGGCGCCGGTCCATAGACCATCGGATGCAGGTGGCGGAAGAGGCCGGCGAATGCGATGGCCAGTCCCGTCAGCAGCACGCCGGCGAACCAGGGCTGGGCCTGCATGGTCGCGGTCAGGAGCAGGAACTCACTGGTGAAGATGCCGAACGGCGGAAACCCAGCGATCGCCGCCACGCCGATCAGCAGCGACCAGCCAATGGCCGGTTGGGTGCGGATCAGGCCGCGGATGTGGTCGATCGACTGGGTGCCGGCGAGATGGGTCGCATGACCGACGGTGATGAAGATCGCTGACTTGGTCAGTGAATGGACCAGCATGTGCAGTAGGGCGCCGAAGGTCGCCAGCGGACCGCCGACGCCGAACGCGAAGGTCATCAGCCCCATGTGTTCGATCGACGAGTAGCTGAACAAGCGTTTGATATCGCGCTGGCGGTGCAGGAACAGCACGGCCACCAGGAACGACACCAGGCCGAATCCCATCAGCAGCTGGCCGGCCAGATGGGGATTGTCGGTGGCCGCCAGCGAGCCGTCGACGAGCATCTTGAGCCGGACCACCGCGTAGAGGGCGACGTTCAGCAGCAATCCGGAGAGCACGGCCGAGACCGGGGTTGGTCCCTCGGAATGGGCGTCCGGCAACCACTGGTGCATCGGTACCAGACCCACCTTGGTGCCATAGCCGACCAGCAGAAAGACGAACGCCAGTGCCATTACGTCCGGATGCAGACGATCGGCGACCGTTAAGAGTGCGCTCCAGGTCAGCCCGGCGGTGGGATCGGCCAGGACGTGTTGGGCCGTGTAATAGACGAGCACGGTACCGAACAGGGCCAGCGCGATCCCAACGCCGCAGAGGATGAAGTATTTCCAGGCCGCCTCGATCGCCTCCGGCGTCCGGTAGAGGGATACCAGGAGCACGGTGGCTAGGGTCGCGCCCTCGACCGCGACCCAGAGGACGCCGAGGTTGTCGGTCGTCAAGGCGAGCAGCATCGTGAACAGGAACACCTGATACATCGCGTGGTACAGGCGCAGCCGGCCGGGTCCGACGCGGCCCTGCGCGCAGACGTGCAGCATGTACGGTCGCGAGAAGACCGCCGTGGTCAGGCCGACGAAGGTTGTCAAGACGACCAGGTAGACGTTGAAGGCGTCGACACGCAGGCCGAAGCCAATGATCTCGTCAGTGCCGGCGATCTGCCAGGCCAGGACCGCCGAAGCGCCGAACGAGACGGCGCTGGTCGCGATGTTAAGCCAGCCGGCCGCCTGCGGGGCACGGAGCAGGGCCAGTGCGACGGCCCCGGCCAACGGGGCCAGCAAGACCGTGAGAAGCGCGGTCATGGGCCTTCCTCGGGCGTTTCGGTCAGCCGGTTCAGCCGATCGACGTCGAGCGAATCGATGCTGTCGCGGATCTGGAAGAAGAAGATCCCGAACAACACCATCGCGACCAGCACGTCGAAGGCGACGCCGAGCTCGACGATCAGCGGCATGCCGCCGGTCGCCGAGACGGCGGCGAGAAACAGGCCGTTCTCGATCGACATGAATCCCAGAACCTGGGCGACGGCCTGCTGGCGGAGGACCATCATCAGGAGGCCGATCAACACCACGGCGAGGCTGATCGCGACCAGGTTGCGCGTGAAGGTCAGATCCTGCTCGACCATCGGCAGCACGAGCCAATAGCTGAAGATCACGAGCGCCACGGCGGCCATGATCGCGAGCGCCGGTCGCCGCAGCGACTCGGTCTCGCGCTCGATTCGCAGTCGGCGCGTCAGCCGGTGCAGCATCCAGGGGATCAGCAGCGCCTTCAGTACCAGCGTCAGCAGGGCCGAGAAATACAGGTGCGATGACTGTTCGGCCAAGGCCACGACCAGGGTCACGGCGGCGACCAGACCCCCCTGCCACGCGAAGGCATGGATCGCCGAAACCAGGCGGGCCTGGGCCAGCAATACGAACGACGAAAAGAGCACGAAGGCCGCAAGCAGCAGCAGCCATTGCTGAAGGATCGGAACTTGCGCCAGCATCAGGTCCCCACCTCCAGGATCACGTGGATCAGCAAGCCGAGGAGCGCGAGCAGCAACGCCAGGTTCAGGTAGTCGGGCACGCGAAAGAGCCGCATCTTGGCCAGCACCGTCTCGGCGATGGCCAATGCGGCGCCGAGCAGGGCCAGCTTAACGACGATCGCGACCAGGCCGAGCGTTAGGCCGGTCACCGACAGATCGGTGGCGATACCCCAGGGGACGAAAAGGTTGGCGATCAGCGCACCATAGAGGAGCAGCTTGATCTGCGCCGCCCACTCCATCAGCGCGAGGTGGCGGCCCGAGTACTCGAGAATCATCGCCTCGTGGACCATCGTCAGCTCGAGATGCGTAGACGGATTGTCGACCGGGATTCGCCCGGTCTCGGCGATCGCCAACAGTAACAATCCGCCCAGCGCGAACAGGAACGATGGCCGCACGATGATGTCGGCCGCAAGTTGGTAGTCGATGACGCTGGCCAGGTTCGTGCTGTGCGCGGTCATCGCCAACGTGAAGATCGCCACCAGCAATGCCGGCTCCGCCAAGGCCGCGATCAGCATCTCGCGTGACGCCCCCTGGCCCCCGAACGCGGTCCCGACGTCCATGCCGGCCAACGCCAGGAAGACGCGGGCGAGCGCCAGGAGTCCGACCAGCACGATCATGTCCGCGATCGCGGCCGTCGGAAGGTTCACGACGACCAGTGGCACGATGGCCGCGGCCAGCCAGGTCGCGGCGAACACGAGATAGGGCGCGAGTCGGAAGAGCGGCGATGCGGTGTGCGCGACCCGCGCTTCCTTCGCGAACAGCTTGTAGAGGTCGCGATAGGCTTGCCATACCGAGGGACCGCGGCGGTTCTGCAGGCGTGCCTTGATCAGGCGGACCCAGCCGACGAGCCAGGGTGCCAGCGCGGCGCACAGGAACCCCTGCGCGATGACCAATGCCCAGGGCCAGGGTGTCACGAGATCAGCCATAAGAGCACCAACAGGGTCGCCAGGGTCCAGCCGAGGTAGGCGCGCACATGGCCAGATTGCAAGTGGCTGACGCGGCGCGCTGCCGCCTCGACGGACCGCGCGATGGGCCGATATAGGAGATCCCAGGTCCGGTCGACCGCTTGCAGCCGGTAGCGCAACCGGCCGTCCTCCTGCTGCTCGACGGACTCGTCGATCCGAAACAGCGGGGCGAAGACGCGGCGCAGCGGGTGAGCGAAGGCTGTCGCGCTGTACTGCATGCGCGGCGACGGCGGCGCCAGACCGCAATCCCAGGCGTCGCAACGGCGGATTCGTCCGACCGATCCCCATTGCAAGCCCCAGAACACCAGTGTCACCAGAAGGACGAGGACCAGTAACACCAGTGGCGCGCTATAACTCGCGGTCTCGGCCGAGACCGGCGTGAACCATAGCCAGCCCCGATCTGTCATCGGCGGCAACCCTTGTCCAAGCAATTGAATCGCGATCGGCTCGATCAACCCGATGACCAGCGTCGGCAGGACGCCGAGCGCGAGACATGTGAAGGCCAGCAGGCCGAGCGCGAGGCGCATCGTCACCGGTTCGGGGCGAGCGCGCCGGACGTGGCGGCTCCGCGCCTGACCGAGAAAGGCGATCCCGAAGGCCTTCACGAAGCAGGCCGCGACCAGCGCCGCCGTCAGGGCGAGCACGGCGGCGGCGATCGGGATCAGCGTGCGCAGGACCCCGCTCTCCAATTGCCAGGCCTGAAGCGCCACCTGAAAGGTCAGCCATTCCGAGACGAAGCCGTTGAACGGCGGCAACGCCGCGATCGAGAGGCTGCCGACCAAGAAAAACCAGCCCGTCCAGGGCATGCGTCGCAGCAGCCCGCCCATCTGTTCCAGATCGCGCTCGTGCGTGCTGTGTAGGATCGCTCCGGCACCGAGGAACAGCAGGCCCTTGAATACCGCATGATTGAGCGTGTGATAGAGGGCGGCAATCAACGCCAGGGTGCCGGGCAACGAGTGACCCCCGGCATAAAAGAGCAATGACAGGCCGAGCGCGACGAAGATGACGCCGAGATTCTCGACCGAGGAGTAGGCGAGCAGGCGCTTCAGATCGGTCTGCACCAGCGCGTAGAGGATACCCACCAAGGCCGACAGGCTGCCGAGGATCAGCACCACGACACCCCATTGCCACTGCAAGTCGCCGACCAGATCGAAGACGACGCGAATGAAGCCGTAGACCGCGACCTTGAGCATCACCGCCGACATCAACGCCGAGATATGCGACGGTGCCGCCGGGTGCGCCTCCGGCAACCAGGCATGCAGCGGCACCAGGCCGGCCTTTAGGCCAAAACCGAGCAGGGCAAGCGTGAAGGCCAGGCTGGCCCAGAGCGGGGTCAGTTCCGCGACGCGCAGGCTCCCGAAATCAAAAGCGCCACCGAAGGCCGCCAGCACGCCAAAACCCAACAAGATCGTCAGGCCACTCAGATGCGCCATCAGCAGATACAGGAAGGCCGCGCGCCGGTTGGCGGCCTGGTCATGCTGGAAGGCGACCAGGAAATACGAGGAGAGCGACATCAGTTCCCAGGACACCAGGAACAGGAAGGCATCGGCGGCCAGGACCACCAATAACATGCCAGTGAGGAACAGGCCGGTGAAGCCGCCCAACACCGCAACCGAATCGCGCCCATGTTCGAGGCTGCGCGCGTAACCGACGCCATAGCAGCCGACCGCGACCGTGACGATGCCGATCACGACCAGGAAGAAGCCGGCCAACGGGTCGATCGCGATGTGCCAGGGCAGCCAGGGCAGTCCTAGCGGCAGTTGTGTCGTGGCCGTCCCCGCTACGATCAGCGCGCCGAGCCCGGCCGCCAGGGCGGCGAGGCCAGCGACCCCGAGCAATGGCATCGCCAGGAGGCGCAGCAGCGCCGGTCGCCAACTGGCGGCCAACGCGACGGCCGCCGAACCGAGCGCGCAGAAGATGGCGCTCATCGCGAGCGCGAGGGCCGTAGACATGGTCACGAGTCGGCCCTCCGCCGCCATCGGTGCGGCCACGATGGGTGGTGCGCCCCGATCGGTATCGCCGGGTCGCGAGCAACGGCCAAGGTCTCGATCCTCGTCGTGGCGGCGGTCCTCAGATGCCCGGTGTCTTCAGTCGCACGCCGCGCCCGCCGCCATGGCTCGTTGCTCCATCGCCGATCAGTTCGACCCCTGCCTTCTCGAGGGCCGCGACGACCTTGACCAGCGACTCCACCTGGCCGCGGACCTGACCGTCACTGGCCTCCATCCGTTGGATGGTTGGCAAGGACAGACCCGCAAGCTCGGCGAGCTGCCGCTGGTCCATCGCCAGCAGCGCCCGTGCCGCGCGCATTTGGACTGCGTTGATCATGTCTGGGGCGTCAGTTGTCAAGTGTGAGGCTTTAATTTAGCCGATTGGTACGCCAGTGAGCAAGGTGCGCCAAGGACCCGCGAAAGGGGTACAGCGAACCGTCAAAAAGGTAGCCGGGCCGATTGCGCGCGAAGCGCAGCGCCGTTGGAAGAGGGTGAGCATGGCTTCGGCGGCCGATATAATTGCGGCTATCGTTCAAATGAGGAATCGGTATCCATGAGCAAGACGCGAATCGAACGCGACAGTATGGGCGAGCTGGAAGTCCCCGCCGATGCCCTGTGGGGCGCCCAGACGCAACGCGCGGTGAACAACTTTCCGGTCTCGGGCGTGCCCATGCCGGCGGATTTCATTCATGCTCTCGGTCGCGTCAAGGCCGCCTGCGCCCGGGCCAACCGCGAGCTCGGTCTGATGCAAGACGCCCATGCCGAAGTCATTGTCGAGGCCGCCGAGCGGGTCGCCGCCGGCGAGGTCGACGAGCACTTCCCGATCGATGTCTACCAGACCGGCTCGGGCACCAGTTCGAACATGAACGCCAACGAGGTCATCGCCCACCTCGCCGACCCCGCCGGCGACCGAGGCATTCACCCCAACGATCACGTCAACATGTCCCAGAGCTCCAACGACGTGATCCCGACCACGCTGCAGGTCTCGGCCTGCCTGGCTGTGTCGGAGAGGCTGTTGCCGGCCTTGGAACACTTGCAGCAGATCATCGAACGGCGCGCCGGCGAACTCGAGTCGGTGGCCAAGACCGGCCGCACCCACCTGATGGACGCGATGCCCGTCACCTTCGGCCAGGAGCTGGGTTGTTGGGCCTCCCAGGTGGCGTCCTGTCGGGCGCGGATCGATGCGGCCCTGGGGCGTTTGCGGCGCCTGCCGCAGGGCGGCACCGCGGTCGGCACCGGCATCAATGCCCCGTCCGACTTCGGCGACCGGTTCTGCGCGCATCTGTCCGCGGCCACGGGCTTCGGTTTCGAATCGGCGGCCAACAAGTTCGAGTCGATCGCGGCCCAGGACTCGGCGGTGGAGCTGTCGGGTCAGCTCAAGACCCTGGCGACCGTGGTCATGAAGATCGCCAACGATCTACGCTGGATGAATTCCGGGCCGTTGGCCGGCCTTGGAGAGATCGAGCTCAAGGCCCTGCAGCCGGGCAGCTCGATCATGCCGGGCAAGGTCAACCCGGTCATCCCCGAGGCCGCCTGCATGGCCTGCGCGCGGGTGATGGGCAACGACGTGACCATCACGGTCGCCGGCCAGTCCGGTACCTTCCAGCTCAACGTGATGCTGCCGGTGATCGCCGCCAGCCTGCTCGAATCGATCACCCTGATGACCAACATCGCGCGGCTGCTGGCCGATCAGGCGATCGCCGACTTCCGGGTGCGCGAGGACAACATCAAGCGAGCCCTGGACAAGAACCCGATCCTGGTCACCGCGTTGAATCGGGTGATCGGCTACGAGAAGGGTGCAGCGACCGCGAAGCAGGCCTATGCCGAGGGTCGACCGATCATCGAGGTGGCGATCGAAACCACCGGCATGAGTCGGGAGGAACTGGAGAAACTCCTCGATCCGCTGACGCTGACCCGCGGGGGTATCGCCTAGCGGCGTGATGGCCCGAATCTGGCCGCTGCGGAACTGGCTCGGCCTCGATTGCCGCTCGACCGGCGAGCGCGCGCCTGGTTTCTCGGCCGACGACGATGTTGGGGCGGTCGTCATGGCGCCTTGCCGGATGACGGGTGAGGCGTCGGCCGAGGGCCGCTTCAGACCAGTGGCTTCCCGGATCGAATGGCGCGTTCCGGCAGGTGCCGGGGATCGAGAAGGATGGCCAGCGATTCCGCGTCGTGCGCCCTGAGCCACGCGAGTGCGCGCACGCACCGGATGCGACATCGTGTCGCGACCAACGGTGGGAGCGGGTATAGCGCCGCCGCTGGCGCATGTTGGTGTCGGACCGGCTCATCGATCGCGAGCCAACGCTCGCGATGACCCTGTCGGACACACAGCCGGCGGGCTTGGCTGGGCGGGGCAATGGGTGACGCTGGCGCCAAATCGAGCAGCTCGGCGAGCGCTATCGCGGGTGGCGCGGTGCGTGCGTCGCGCAGCGCGACCACCAGGGATGCCTCGACGGCGCAGGTCAGGCCTCCGGCGTGAAAGAGAACCAGGTCCAGTCCCGCGCTGGTTGTCGGCGAGAGGGTCACGATGGGTCTCTGAGATAGTCGGTAAAGAGCCGATCGAGATCGAGCAGGATCACCGGTTGGTCGCGATAGTGGAAGACCCCGGTGGCCAGCCGCCGCAGCGACTCGGCAAGCGTCGTCGGCGGTGGTTGGATGCCTGTCGACGCGAGCTCGAGCACGTCGAGCACGCGATCGACATGCAGCCCGCTGCGCAGGCCGGCGCCCTGCCCGAGCAGAATCGCGGTCTTGCGGTCTGGTTCGGCGTGGCCCCTGTCCAGCAGGTCACCGAGACGGACCACCGAGACGATCTCCCCGCGCAGATGGAGGACACCCTCGAGCGAGGGTGGACAGCCCGGTATCGGGTAAATGCGGGCCCAAGGCAGGATCTCGAGGATGCTGGTTCCGGGGAAGGCAAAGAGGCTATCGCCCACCGCGAACAGGACCAGCTGCGTCGTCGGTGTCTCGACGTCGACGATAGCGGCATCGGCATCGGCATCCAACTCGGTTCGGTGGCGTCGGGCGAGGATCTCAGCGAGCTGGTCGGTGTCGGTCTGCGTCATGGGATATTGGGCGCCTCGGTCTCTCGGAGGACAGCGGCATCAGGGATCGGTCCGGCCTCGGCCCGAGCCAGCACGACCCGATTCCGACCACCATCTTTGGCCCGGTAGAGGGCCTGGTCGGCCGCCTCCGTCAGGGCCTCGGCCGTTGCGAAAGCCGGAAAGCCGGCGAGACCCGCGCTGAAGGTGCAGCTGAACTCGCGATCGTCCGATGTGAAGACGACCTCGGCGAAGCCTGCACGCAGGGTTTCGATGATGCGATGAGCCTCGTCGATGGCGGCATCGGCGAGGATGACGGCGAATTCCTCGCCGCCGTAGCGTCCGACGAGGTCGTTGTTGCGCAATCGCAGCTTCAGGGTTCGACTCAAAGCCATCAGCACCTGGTCTCCGGTCGCATGGCCGTAGGTGTCATTGACCTGTTTGAAGCGATCGATGTCGATCATGGCGAAACACAGCGGACGGTCGACGCGTTTCGCGGAGGCCACCGCGACTTCGAGAAACTGCAGGATGGTGTTGTGGTTGAACAGGCCGGTGAGGCTGTCGCGGACCATCAGCGCATGCAGCATGCGCATCCGCTCCGCCCGCAGGCGGACCTCGGTCACCAGGCGTTCGGCGGCGATGGGCTTGGTCAGGAAGCCATCGACTCCGACCTCCATGGCCTCGAACTGTCGGTCCATGTTCGTCTCCGACGAGACGTAGATGATCGGCAGGCTCGTATAATCCGGGATCTGGCGCAGTACCCTGGCCAGCTCGGGGCCCGAGCAGTCGGGCATGTAGAGATCCATCAGGACCAGATCGGCACTGAAGGTACCGAGCAGGCCGAGCACCTGGTCCGGCGCCGTCGCGACGCGGATGACCATCCCCGCGCTCTCGAGCACCATCGCATGGTATTCAGCGAGGTCGCGGTCGTCGTCGACGATCAGGACGTGAAACGGCTCGGTTGGTGTGCGATCGGTGATCAGATCCAGGATCTCGACGATCTCGACGGTCTTGATCGGTTTTGGGCAATACGCCGCCCCGGCGGCCCGCACCGCGCGCAGGCGTGCCGCGAAATCATCGCGGTTGGAGATGAAGACGCAGGGTGCCGCGAGCCCGGCGTCTTCACGCAACAGGTCCAGGGCCTCCGGGCCGGCGAACGGACCTTCCGGAAAGGTGACGTCCATGATGACGGCGGCCGGGGTTTGCGCCCGGATGGCCTCATGCAGCGCCGCCAGGGTCGGGAAGGGGCGTACCTGGTAGCCGAAGCAGGCCAGCTGTTGCGCCAGCTGCTGGATGAGATCCGGGTCGTCGTCGCAGAGGTAGATCAAACGTTCCCGACGATCGCCACCCCGGT
The DNA here is from genome assembly GCF_041197575.1 of Thioalkalicoccus limnaeus. Lineage (NCBI taxonomy): Bacteria > Pseudomonadati > Pseudomonadota > Gammaproteobacteria > Chromatiales > Chromatiaceae > Thioalkalicoccus > Thioalkalicoccus limnaeus. Next base: position 18,313 of record NZ_JBDKXB010000017.1, read on the forward strand.
CGGCGCCGGGTCGGCGGGCGGGGAGCGCGAAGCTCGGGCGATGTGGCGTATCGCTGGCGTCGGCGGGATCGAGATCCAACCGCGCGAGCGTATCGACCTGCTCGTGCAACCTCGTCAACAACGCCTCGGTCACCGCGAGGCGCCCGTCGAGGACCTGCGCCAGGGCCTGTTCGGCCGCCTTCGCCGGGGCCTCGATGCTGGTGAATCCAAACGAGGCCCCGGAGCCTTTGAGCGTGTGGAAGAGGCGGTGCAGTGTCTGCAAGGCGTCCCGATCTTCGGTCCCTGGCCCCAGCGTCGCGAGCAGCGCCCGAGCCTGGTGCAGCCGATCGGGTAGCTGGCTCAGAAAGGAACCGCGTAGGCGAGACTTGATCTGATCGAGCGATTCGGTGTCGCGGGCGGGTGTCATCGGTAGCCCTGGTTGTATCGGAAGGTGCGGGTCGCTGACGAATCCAGGCGGCGGGTGACCGCGCGCCGGTCCCGGTCAGCGCTGCACGGTCGAGCCTGAGGTGGCATCGAGTTCAGCGACGAGTCGCGGCAGGCTGGTCTCCAGCGATCCATCCTTCATCAAGCAGCCGCCCAGATCGGTCGTCTTCGCGGACAGTGTGGCCGGGTCGTCCCCGGTCAGCAGCACGAATGGCACCCCGATGCCGCGGTCACGCATCTCGCCGAGCAGTTCCAGGCCATTGAGCAACGGCATGTTCATGTCCGATACGACGAGGTCGAATCCTTCGGCTGCGGCCAGCATCTCCAAGGCCTCGAGCACGTTCTCCGCGCGCCGGCAGCGATGCTCGGACGCCTCGAGGATCGCAACGGCCATCTCGCCGGCGAGGGGGTCGTCGTCTACCACCAGGATACGCATGAGCTCACCAAGGTATCAATTGCTTCAGCCAAGCAGGTTGCGCAGGGTCTCGACCAGGCTCGATTGGTCGAAGGCCCCTTTGACGATGTAGGCGTCGGCGCCGACCTGAATGCCCCGCTGCTTGTCCTCTTCCTTCTGTCGCGAGGTGATGATGACGATCGGCGTCGCGCGATAGCGCTCATTCTCGCGCAGTTTGGCGGTCAATGTGAAACCGTCGAGGCCGGGCATCTCGACATCGGTCAGGATCGCGTCGAACTGCCCGCCTAGCGCCTTTTGCCAGCCTTCGAGCCCATCCTCGGCGAGTGTCACGCGGTAACCGTACGCCTCGAGGATCTCTTTCTCGATCTCGCGCGTGTTCAGCGAGTCATCGACGACCAGGATGCGCTGCCCGGCGGCCGGTGGCCTGGCCTCGCCTTGGCGCGAGGCACGCCGCGCGACGGCCTGATGGCGGGTTTGGCGGGCGATCTCGAGGAGCGCCGGGGCCTGCAGGACGGCGACGAGATCGTTGTCTCCGGTGACCACCATCCCACTGACCAGACCGCCGACCGGACCAAAGTCGCGCAGATGATCCGGGAGTGGTTTGACGATCATGTCCCGTTCATCGACGATCTGATCGACGACGAGGCCAAGCTTGGCCTGGCGCAGGCCGAGTACGACCACCAGGCTCCTGGTGCGAGACGCGGTGGCCCGGTCGGGACTGATCGGGGCGCTGGCCCCGGCGTCGCCGAGGAGGTCGCTCAGAGCCACCAGCGGTACGATTTCGTTGCGGAGCACGACGGCGGGGCGGTCGGCGACCTGGATCGTCTCGGCCTTGTCGATCAGGATCAGCTCGACGATGTGTTGGGCCGGCAAACCGAAGAGCTGATCCCCAGCCCGCAGCAGCAGGATCCTGATCAGCGCCAAGGACAGCGGTAGGCGCAGCGTCAGCTTGGTGCCGCGACCGGGGCGGCTCGCGACGGCCATGGCGCCTTGCAGCTCGTCGTGGATCGCGCGTTTGACGGCATCGAGACCAACCCCGCGGCCTGACAACTCGGTAATGATCGGGCTGGTCGTGAACCCCGGCAGGCACAGCAGGTCGGCGAGTTGGTCGTCGCTGATCTCGATGCTTCGATGTGGCTCGATCAGCCCCTGTTGCACGGCCTTCGCAACGATCCGGTCGCGGTCGAGGCCACGCCCGTCGTCGGCGATCTCGATCAGGACCCCGGCCCCCTCTTGACGCGCGATGAGGCGCAGGTGACCGATCGGCGGCTTGCCGGCGGCGACCCGTTCGTCGGGCGGCTCGATGCCATGGTCGATCGCATTTCGCAACAGATGGACGAGGGCGTCGCCAAGGCGATCGATGATGTACCGGTCGATCTCGATCTCGCCGCCTCGGACCTCGCAGTGGATCTCCCGACCGAGGGATCGGGCGAGTTCGCGAGCGACGCGCGCGCTCGGATCCAGGACCGTCGACAACGGCAGCATCCGCATCGTCAAGGCCCGCTGATTGAGCTCTCCGACGAGCCGTTCCTGCTCCTGCACCAGCTCTCGCAACGACAGCACGAACTGGTGCAAGGCCGCATTGGCGGCCGGACCGGGTCCCGTCCGGTCGAGAGGAGTCAGAAGCGGGCGGAGTCTGGCTTCCAGCGCGCGGGCCTCCAACAACCTGTGGCGTAACCGGGTCTGGCTCGAGATGACCTCGCCCAGCAGGTTGATCAGTTCATCGAGCTTCGCGACCCGTACCCGGACCTGATCGGACGCGCGCAGCGTAGCGGGGCCCGATGTCGCCTCGCCGCCATCGCCATCGCCATCGCCATCGGCAGCGGCTTCGGTCGTGGAGGCCGTCGTGGTGCCCGGATGCGCGTCGACAGCGATCTGCTTCGGCCCGGGCTCCGTCGCGCCGGTGCTCGCGGCGAGCAAATCCTCGTTCACGCTTGCATCGCACGGCTGGTCGTTGCCTTCGGTGGCCTCGATCCGATCGACGACCCGGCTCAGGTGGTCGACCGCCCGCATCAGCCGCTGGCCGAGCTCTGATGTGGTCGGGATGCGGCCATCGCGCACGGCTCCTAGCACGTCCTCGACCCGATTCGCGGTCTCGGCCAGGCCGGTCAGTTTCAGCATCCGGGCCGAGCCCTTGATCGTATGCGCCGAGCGGAACAGTGCATCGAGCTGTTCAGGGGGGAGTCGACCGGTCTCGATCAGGTCGGCGAGGCCGGCTTCGAGACGGCTCAGATGATCGCGCGCCTCGCCGACGAAACGTCCGATGAACTTTTTAAGATCAAGCGCCATGGTGGCCGTGTCGATTCGTCGCTGTCGCGAGCCGCGACAGCTGGGTCTCGCACAGGTGACGGATGTCCCGTGGCGACAGGATCAGGGGCAGCGGTCCGGTATAGGGTTCGGCGGAGGGATTCGTCGTGGCTAGGCGCAATGCGATACCGAACTCGCGTCGAGCCTGATCGACCCGGCCGGCGTCACGGTGGATCTCGGCCAACTGGTAATGGGTCCGCCAGTGGTCGGGCCGAGTGTAGAGCGCTCGACGCAGCCGTTCGGTCGCGCTGTCGTCGTCTCCGCGCGAGCGGTCGATCCGGGCCAGGATCAGCAAGGCGTCGGTGCACCAGGGGTCGTCGGCCAAGGCCTGTTCGGCAGCCGTCGCCGCGCGTGCTCGATCACCGCGTTCGACGAGGATGTGGGAGAGCAGCGTGAGGTGCTCGGCCATTGCCTCTGGGCCTTCGCAGAGCGGTGTCAAGCGCGCGAGGGCCTCGTCGAGGCATTCGGCGCGGACCAGCGCGACGACCTCCTGGTAGCGATCATCGGTCGTCGCGGTAGCCGCTCGGGCCGCGGCGGCAATCGCTCGTGTCCGGAGGATCGCCGTTTGGCTACGAGATGTTTCGGGTGGCCGCACCAGTGTGGCGCTAGGGCGACCGATGGCCGGGAGTCGGCGTCGATCGGGACCGGGACGGACCATCGGTGCCGGCGGGCGCGGTGGCAGCGAGGCGACACCGGGGTCGTGGCCCGCCCAGGTTCGATCGCGAAAAAAGAAGATCCCCTCCTGCTCGCACAGTTCGAAGAGCCCCAGGTCATTGGCGAGCGTCTCGGCTGCGCCGACGATCAGGTGCCCCCCAGGCCGGAGCCGTTGGGCCAGGTGCCGCAGCGCACGTTCCCGGGTCCGGCGGTCGAAGTAGAGGGAGACGTTGCGGAAGAAGATCAGGTCCTGACCCGGGTCGCCCCTCGGCAGGGTCGGCGACAAGACGTTGAAGGGGGTGAACCGGACTTGTTCACGGATCACCTCGGCGATTTGCCAGTGTCGATCATCGATGGGCAGGAAGTAACGGTCGCGCAGTGGCACCGGGAGCGCGCGAAAGGCGAAGGGTCCATATCGGCCGGCTCGAGCGCGCGCCAACGCGGCCTGATCGAGATCGCCGGCGTGAATCTCGAACAGGCGGCCCGCGCGCTCACCGAACTGCTCGCGGAGCGCGATCGCGATCGAATAGGGTTCTTCGCCGGTCGAGCAGCCGACCGACAGGACGCGGATCCGTTCGCCAGCGGGCAAACGGGCAAGGCGAGGCGGAAGCAGGATCTGGGTCGACAACCGCAGATGTTGTGGTTCGCGGTAGAAATAGGTCTCGTGGATCGCGAGCCGTCGAATCACCGCCTGCCAGGCCTGGTCGAGGGTATCCCGGCGCGCGAGCTCGCCGACGATATCCGCCGCGTCCATGTGCTCGAGGCCGGCCAGGCACAGTTCATTGGCGAGCAGGTCGTCGAGCGGGAGTCCGATCCGTTCCCGGATGAGCTCGGGGAGTTCGTTCGGGGTCATGACGCGATCATCGGTCCGTGTATCGGATGCGGCGCACCGGTCAGTCGACACAGGGCCGCAGCGATCTCGGCCAGCGGCAAGACCCAGCGGATGGCGCCGGCACGGATGGCTTCCTGATTCATGCCAAAGACGACCGACGAGGCCTCATCCTGGGCAATGGTCATGCCGCCGCCCCGATGAATCGCCAGCAATCCGTCGACCCCGTCGCGCCCCATCCCGGTCAGGATCACGCCCACGGCCCGCGCGCCGGCATATCGGGCGACCGAGGTCAGCAGCGTATCGCAACTGGGCCGGTAGATGTTCTCGTCGCGTCGGGGGACCAGGGTCAACCGACCGCTAGCGCCGACCAGCAGATGCGTTCTCGAATCGGCGAGGTAGACACGTCCCGCGGCCAGGGGGTCGCCATCGCGCGCCAAGCTGATGGACAGCGGGCTGATGGTGTCGAGCCATGCGGCCATGCCGGCGGCGAAGCCGTCGGCGATATGCTGGGCGATCAGCACCGGGGCGGGGAAATCGGCCGGTAATGACGGCAGAAGCTGGCCCAACGCTTGTGGACCGCCCGTCGACGCGGCGATCGCGACGACGCGATAGGGTGCTAGGCCTGACCGTTGGACGGCGGCGGACGATGTGTCCGGGGTGGTCGGGATCTCCGGCCGGTCTGGTCGACTCGACCAGCGGATGTGGCGAATCACGGGCACGCGCGCGAGCATCTCGAGGCGCGCGGCGAACGCTGGGCCCTCGTCGAGCGCTGGCTTGCCGGCCACCTCGAGCGCACCGCGAGCGACGGCAGCGACCGCCATCGAGGCGTCGGCAAGGTCCGACAGCACGAGGATCGGCGTCGCGCGAACGGCCATGATCTCGGCAATCGCGTCCATGCCGTTCATCACTGGCATGTTGATATCCATCGTCACGATGTCGGGTTTCAGCGCCAGCACCTGCGCGACCGCCTCGCGACCGTGCTTGGCCTCGCCACACAGGATCAAGCCGGGCGCGGCGGCGATCAATGCCCCGATCAGGCCGCGCGCCGACGCGCTGTCATCGACGACCAGTACACGAATAGGTCCGTTCATTGGTCGACGTGGCGAATATCGGGCGGCCAGACGCCAGTGTCAGATCCGGGTCGGCTTCTTGCTGTCAGGTGACGGTTCCGCCCGGGCCAGCGTGAAGGTGGCGACTTGTTTTCTCAGTAGCGCCGAGGATCGGGTCATCTGCTGTGTCACCTGCGCGATGCGTTGCACCGTTTGGGCGGTATCGGCGCTCGCGGCGACGATCTCCCGCAAGGCAATGACCACCTGGTTGCTGGCCGTCCGCTGCTGCTGGGTCGACAGGTTGATCTGCTGCGCCGAGCGACTGCTCTCACTGGCCGCCTCGACGAGGGTCTCGAGAAAGCTCGCGGTCTGCGCCGTCTCTTCCATGCCCTGTTCGATGCCCACCGCGCCCTTCTCGGATGTGATCACCAGCCGGTTGATCGCCTCCTGGATCTCCGCGACCTTCGTCTCGATCTCGTTCGTCGATTCGCTCACCGAATCGGCGAGGCGGCGGATCTCCGCCGCGACCACGCCGAAACGCCGTCCGGCCTCGCCGGCCGAAGAGGCCTCGAGCGCCGCGTTGAAGGCGATCAGCTTGGTCTGGTCGGCGACCGTGTCGATGATCACCATGATCCGCGAGATCTCCTTGGATTTGCGCCCCAGATCGATGATCTCACGCAGCGAATCTTGATTGCGGTCGTGGATCTCGGTCATGCGGGTCGTGAGACGTTGCATCGCTTCGGCCCCTTGCAGGCTGTCGTCGTACGTGCGTTTCGCGATCTCGACGACGGTGCCCGAGTATTCGGCGATCTGGATCGAGGAGGCCGACAACTCTTCCATGGTCGAAGTGATCTCGGCGACGGAGGCCGACATCTCGCTCGAGTTGGCCGCCTGGCCATCGACCGAATGGGCGATCTCCTCGGCGGCCACGTGGACCTCGCGGGCGTTTGCATCGACCTCGGCAACGAGGTCATGGAGGTGCTCACGCATCTGTTCGATCGAGACGGCAAGGCTCGCTAGTTCGTCACGGCCAGCGATCGGGATCGCGCCGGCGAGATTGCCGGCGGCGACCTGGCGAACGCCATCGCCGAGCCGCGCGATGCGGCGGGTCAGCGCACGCGCCATGAACCAGGACACGGCGAGACCGAGCAGCACCGCGAGCAGACCGACGAGCCAAGAGGTACGCGTCGCGCGGGCGAGGTTCGCTAGGTGGTCGCGCCGGTCCATCGCAACCTCGATGACGCCGAGTGGGCGACCCGAGTAGTCGAGGACCGCCTCGGCGTAAACCGCGAAGGGCACCCCATCGAGCATGAGGCGTGTCGTCCTGGGCTGCCCCGAGAAGGCGGCCTCCAGGTCTGCGGCGCCGGACAACGGCTGTTCGCCGTAAGTACCGGCGAAGGTCTCGATACGGTCATTGCGAAACAGATGCAAGCCGGCATCGACTCCGTAGTCCCGCTTGAAGGCATCGAAAAAGCTTTGACCGAAGGACAGGCCGAACTCGACGGAGCCGATGTGCTGGCCTTCGTCGAACACCGGGACCATTCCCCGGGCGCCGAGGTCGCCGACGCCGATTTCGAGACCGCGATGCGGCGCCAGCTCGGTGTTGGTTGCGACCACCGTATGCCGGAAAGCCGCCAGGTCATCGCCGTGCTTGTCGGGCAAATGCAGGCGCAGGAACGAGCGGGCTGGCGGATGATGGAACTGAAACTGGACCACCGCGTGGTTCGCCTCCAGGACGCGGTAGGCTGGCAGCAATTGGTCGCGTAGCCAGGCGCGATCGCCGGCCGCGAAGCGAGTCTGGACCTCGGGCATGTTGGCGACCAGCGCGCTGAGCGCCTGTGCCGTCTCGGTTTCCGCCGCGATATTGACTTGAATCGTGTTGGCGATACGCCGGAGCTCGGCTTCTTCGCCGGCCTCGATCACGGACTCGAGATTCCGCAGGTTGATCAGCGTCAGCGTCACCATCGCCACCAGGATGGCGAACCCCATGCCGATCAGGATGTTGGCCCAGAGACGCAGCTTGCTGAACATGGAGGAAGGCCCTGTGAGTTATCCTTCGGGGGCGACAAGCGGATCGGCCACCAGCGGGTCTCGGCATTCGCACGCCCCGAGCCCGAGGTTGGCGCAACAGGATGGCCGGCATCGAATAGCGATCGAATACCACGCCCTTTGTAGGCGTGACTGGTCGGCTTGTCAATCGACGGCGACCGGTCGCGCCAGGCGAAGGCCGGAATGCTCGCATCCTATCAGGGTAGGTTGATCCAGGGCGCTCATCGTGATCAGTGCTCAGGGATGATCAGGCTGGCGACATGATCGGCAGGGCGACAAGGGCTGGCTACCATGGGATCCGTTGCAAAGCGCATGGATTGGCTTGACACGGTCGGGTGTTTTGCCGATCGTGCCGACCTTGCGATACGGCCAGGCCCGCGACCTGGTCGGCCTCCTCCGCGGATGACGAGCTTGGTTGATCGATTCCAGATGTGGGCGGCCTTATTGACGGCCGGGCGTTTCTTGACCCGTTTGCCGTGGCCGGATCCCGGGCCGGTGACCGAGGCCACGGCTGGGCGCGCCGCGCTCTTCTATCCGCTGATCGGTCTCGTCATCGGCGTCATGCTGTGGGGGCTGGCGGCGCTGTTGCCGTGGGCGCCGGTTGGTGTCGCGGCGGCATTGATCCTGGTGCTGTGGGTGTGGCTGACGGGTGCCTTGCATCTCGATGGGCTGAGCGATACCGCGGATGCCTGGGTCGGTGGTCTGGGGAGCCGCGAGCGAGCCCTCGAGATCATGCGCGACCCGCGCGCTGGGGCCATGGGGGTCGTGGCGATCGTCCTGGTGCTGTTGGTCAAGTGGTCGGCGCTGATGGCGCTGCTGGCCACCGGCTCGGTCTGGATGCTGGTCTGGATCCCGGTGCTGGCGAGGGTTCAGATCCTGTCGTTGATGCTGACGGTGCCCTATGCGCGCCCCGTCGGTATGGCCAGCGCGGCCGTTGCCCATCTCCCGCGACGGGCAGCTTGGGTGGTCGTCGCCGCTGTGATCCTGGCTGTGCCCTGGATCGGCGGTGTCGCCGGGCTCGTCGCGCTCATGGTCGCGCTCTTGATCCTGTTGGCGTGGCGTCGCGCGCTGCTGAGACGGCTAGGCGGCTTCACCGGAGATACCGCCGGTGCACTCGTCGAACTGACCGAGGCCGCCGTGCTGATCGGTGTGATACTCCTGCTATCGGCGCCGTGAACGGGCCGCGGCGCCAGCCGCCCTCTTGTCCTCCCTTGCAAGATCAAATGACAGCGATTACCATTCGCGCTCCTTGAGGGCCTTGACCGATTCAGGGTGCTCGATCGGGTCAGGATGAGCCGATGGCGCGGAAGGCCTACCCCTGTTTGTCGTCTCGAGGCGCGGCCCGGAAGGCCACTTCTCGAGGCCGTAGCCAGCCACCTGGTCCCCGCTGTTCGCATCGCGTTCCGAGGGGCCGGGCAGCCATGTACCGAAATCCGAGCCGCCTCTCGAGGGCGGCCATTGCGGAGGCGTCATGGTTGCACCTGGTTCTCGATTCCTTTCGTGGGAAGACATATCATCTCACCGCCATCGAGGGGTCGCGCGATCGGCGATCCTGTGGGCATGCGCGTTGGCGATGCCGCCGGTGGTCCTCGCCGATGTATCCGGGCAATTGCCGTCACTGGTCGTGACGGCGACCCTGACCGAGCGCGACGTGCGCGATGCGCCGGGTTCGGTCACCGTCATCACCCGCGAGGACCTCGATGCGTCGCCGGCGCGCGACGTCTTCGACGCCGTGCGCGAGGCGCCGGGGGTGACCATCTCCGGTGTCGGTTTATCGGGTCGGCGCGTCGTCAACATCCGCGGGCTCGACAGCAAGCATGTCCTTCTGCTGACCGATGGTCGCCGCGTGACGGCGACCGACGAATACATCGGGCACTCGGACTACGGCTACGCCTGGGTGCCGTTGCCCGACGTCGAGCGGATCGAGATCGTACGCGGCCCCCTGTCGGCCCTCTATGGCACGGATGCGATGGGTGGTGTCATCAACGTCATCACGCGGCCGGTCAGCGAGACCTGGCGCGGCGCCGTCCGGGTCCTGGGGGGGGTGACGGATCATGGTCGCGGCGGCGATGAATACCAGCTCTCGGCATCGGTCTCGGGGCCGCTGGTCGAGGACCGCCTGGGCGTCAAGTTCTCGGCGCTGACGACGCGAGTCGATGATACGGCGCTGAAGTCGGATCGACGTTTGACGGAGCTCGAAGGCAAGGACGTGCGGGCCGCGACGGGCTCCGTGACCTTCGTGCCGGTTCCTGGGCAGCGCATCGAGATCGGCGCGCTTGGCGGTGACGAAGAGCGCTGGCGGGACACCGACCACCGCGGTGGGCCGCCGATCCACACCAGCAGCTACGATCTCTTCCGCTCTCAGTACTTCCTGAGCTACCGCGGCGAGGCCGGCCCAGCGACCCTGGCGCTCAACGCCTACCGTTCCCGCTTCGATGCGAAGAACCGCACCGATGATCCCGCGGTTCCGCCGACGACCCGGCAAAACCTGCTCGAGGACGTCATCGACGGGCACGTGACGGTCCCGGTCCTGGAGCGCCATCTGGTCACCTTTGGCGGCGAGTACCGCGAGGAGACGCTCGAGCATCCAGCCCTCGCACGGGGCAAGGACAGTGCCGACAACCGCGCGCTCTTCGTCCAGGACGAGTGGAGCCTGCTCGACGACCTGACTCTGACGCTCGGGGTGCGTTACGACGATCAGCGCTTCTTCGGCTCCGAGACCAGCCCGCGGGCCTATCTGGTCTACCACGCCACGCCCCAGTGGACGGTCCGCGGCGGCTATGGCCAGGGCTTCAAGGCCCCGACGCTGAAGCAACTGTCACCCGAATACAGCTTCGCCGGGGCGCACAGCTTCCGCGGCAACCCGGATCTGAGACCCGAGCATTCGGACAACTATGAACTGGGCGCCTACTTTTATGGTGACCCCGTCGAGGCCAGTCTGACGCTGTTCCGCAACGACATCGAGGACCTGCTCGCGAACCTGTGCGTCGAGAACTGCGATCAGCGCATCGGTCGGGCCTTCGAGCATATCAACATCAATCAGGCGCGCACGCAGGGGATCGAATCCTCGGTCGCATTGGCGCTGCCGCATGGCGTCGGTGTGGCCCTCGACTACACCTACCTCGAGGCCCGCGACGAAAGCAACGGGCGGCGCTTGGCCGGGCGTCCGTGGGGGACCGGTGCCCTGCGCCTGAGCTGGGATCAGGCACCGTGGGGTTTGAAGCCGCAACTGCGCGCCGAGTACACGGGCACTCAGGTGCTCTACGGCGCCGGCACGACGCGCTACGACCTGCCCGACTACACCCTGGTGCACCTCAATGTGCGCAAGGACCTCGCGCGCGGGGTTCAAGTCGGGCTCGGGATCGAGAACCTGACCGATGAGAACCCGCTCGAGAAATCCGCCGATTTCGGCTACCCGGAACGGGGTCGCTTCTTCTACGCCAGTCTCCAAGCGCAATTCGACTAGCCAACATCTTGGGAGTAACGCATGACAGGTATCGGTAACCGTTGGCCGGCCGCCACGTGGCTTCTGCTCGGTTCCATCGCGGCGCTGATCTTGGTGTTCATGATCAAACCGCCAACGGCGCCGCGGGGTGCCAGCGCGGCGGCCCCGGATCTGGTGATCCTGACCAATGACTTCGTGCTGGCCGGCAAGTTCGAGGCCGTCGCCGACGCCGCGCGCGGCAGCGGCCTGAATCTGGACGTCGTGAACCTGGACGACACGGACCTTACGCGGCTCGCGGAGACCTTGGCGGGTGCCCGGCTGGCGTTGCTCGACACGCCGCGGGAGACCGATGCGGAGCAAGCCCTCGAGATGGCTCGCGAGGCGCTCGAGGAGACGGGCACTCCCTGGCTGTTGGTCGCGGCGCAGGGTCCGCAGTCCGAAGGGCTCGACGCCGAGCGGGTCGAGATCCTCTACGACTATTACCGGCAGGGCGGGGTCACCAACTTCGAGCGTCTGTTCGCGTATCTGAAACATCAGTTCTGGGGTGATGGCCTGGTCGCGGTGCCGCCGCCGCTGGTTTTTCCGGAAAAGGGGATCTACCACCCGCGGCATCCGGATCTCGTGTTGGGCGATCTGGCCGATTACCTCGATTGGCTTGGCCCCGAGCGCGCCGAATCACGGCCGCGGATCGGGGTTGCGATCCACCACACCGCCGTCTCGAACGCCGTGACCGACTTCGTCGACGACCTGATCTCGCGGCTCGAGGCCGCCGGGGCCGTGCCGGTCGTCTTCTACCACCCGGTCATGCCGAGCCCGGGCGATCTGGATCTGCTGTTCCACGATGGTCAAGCGGCGATCGATGTGTTGATCAACTACCAGGTCATGTACCTGGGCGAGCGCAGCGAGGATTACGCGCGGCTCGATGTGCCCGTGTTGCAGGCGATCAGTTGGCGTAGCGGCGACGAGGCCGAGTGGGCGGCCAGCGCCGAGGGATTGCCGATGGGCGGGGTGCCCTTCTACCTGGCGATCCCCGAACAGGCCGGTCTGATCGATCCGCTGGTCGTGGCCGCCGTCGACGAGGGGCGTCTCGTCGCGATCCCCGAGCAGGCGCAGGCGCTGGTCGACAAGGCCTTGCGCATGGCGCGGTTGCGCGACACGCCCTATGCCGATAAGCGGGTCGCCGTGATGTTCTACAATTATCCGCCCGGCGAGAAGAACCTGGCGGCCTCATTCCTCAACGTGCCGCGCAGCCTGGCTGTGATCAGCGAGGCGCTCGCGGAGGCCGGGTATCGGGTCGAGCCGGTCGACGAGGAGCAGATGATCGCCGAGGGGCCGGCCTTGCTGGCCCCCTTCTATCGACCCGAGGAAGTCGGTGGACTGCTCGAACGGGGCCTGGCCGATCGCCTGCCGTTGGCCGATTACGAGGCCTGGTTCGCGACCCTGCCGGCCGAGGTACGCGAGCGGATCGAAGAGCGCTGGGGGCGGGCGGGCGAGCATCCGATGGTGATCGAGGACGAAGGTTCGGCCTTCTTCGTCATCCCGCGCATCGCGCGCGATCACTTGATCATTCTGCCGCAGCCGCCGCGCGGCCAGCCCGGAGAACCTCCGGAACGCTCGATCTACCACGATACCCGCGTCCCGGTTAATCACTTTTATCTGGCCGCCTACTTGTATGTCCGCGAGGTGTTCGGCGCCGACGCGCTGATCCATCTGGGGACCCACGGGACCCAAGAATGGATGCCCGGCAAGGAGCGCGGCCTGTCGATCCATGACGACCCCTACTTGGTGCTTGGCGATCTGCCGGTGGCCTACCCCTACATCGTCGACAACATCGGCGAGGCGACACAGGCGAAACGTCGCGGTCGAGCCGTGACCATCAGCCATCAGACCCCGCCCTTCGCACCGGCGGGGCTCCATCAAGAGCTGATGCCATTGCACGATCTGATTCACGAGTGGGAGCTGCTCGATCAAGGTGCGGTCAAGTTGCAGACCGAGCAGGCGATCATCGCTGAGGCCGGGAAACTCAACCTGCTCGAGGATCTCGGTTGGTCCGAGGATGAGGCCGTCGCGGACTTCGTCGGCTTCGAGCGGGAATTGCACGACTACCTGCATGATCTCGCCCAGTCGGCGCAACCGCTTGGTCTGCATACGCTGGGCGTGGCCCCCGTGTCGAAGCATCGCCTGACTACGGTCATGCAGATGCTTGGCGAGGATCTGTATCGGCTGCTGCCGATCGATGAACCCGAAGAACTGTTCGTCGACGACTATCAGCGCCTGACGGAGACCGAACCCTTTCGTTTTCTCGAGCGTCATCTGATCGATGGCGAACCCGCACCCGACGAGCAGTCATCGGAGCTGGTCGCGCTGGCCCGCGACTATTACGCGCGGCTCGCGGCGGCCGAGGAGCTGGCCGGGCTCTCGACCGTCCTCGATGGGCGTTATCTAGCGACCCGCTACGGGGGTGATCCGATCCGCAATCCCGAAAGCCTGCCGACGGGCCGCAATCACTATGGCTTCGATCCGTCGAAGCTACCGACCGAGCAGGCCTACATCGCGGGCGGGGCGGCCTTGGCGGCGCTGATCGAGGCCCACCGAAGGGAGCAGGGCCGCCCGCCGGAGAAACTCGCCTTCTCGCTGTGGTCGGTCGAAGCGATGCGTCATCTGGGCGTGCTCGAGGCGCAGGTCTTCCATGCCCTCGGTGTGCGCCCGGTCTGGGATCGGGGTGGGCGCATCACCGATATCGAGGTGATCCCGCGCGAGGAGCTCGGCCGACCACGGATCGACGTCGTGGTCTCGGCGACGGGCCTGTACCGCGATCATTTCCCGAACGTGATGAATCACATCGCGCAGGCCGTTGTTCGGGTCGCCGAGCTCGATGAACCCGACAACGCGGTGCGGGCCAACACGCTGGCGTTGGAGCGCCGCTTCCTGGCCGACGGGATGGACGCCGACGAGGCCCGGGATCTGGCCTTGACCCGGATCTTCTCGAACCAGAGCGGCACCTACGGGACGAATCTCGACGACGCGACGCTCGCGTCCGATACCTGGGACGACGAGGCGAAACTGGCCGAGCTCTATCTGGCGCGGATGCAGTACACCTACGGCCCAGATACCGCGAGGTGGGGTCGCAAGCCGGATGGGCTGAACCTCTATGCCCAGCAGCTCGAGGGCGTCGACGGGGCCGTGCTGTCGCGCTCGTCGAACCTCTACGGGATGCTCTCGACCGACGATCCGTTCCAGTATCTCGGTGGCCTCGCGCTCGCGGTTCGCCACCTGACCGGACAGAGTCCGAGCCTGTACATCAGCAACCTGCGTGATCCGAACACGCAGGATCGGATCGACTCGGCGGCCCGCTTCCTCGCCACCGAGTTGCGCGCGCGTTACCTTCATCCGCAGTGGATCCAGGCCATGCAGGCGGAAGGGTACGGCGGCACGCTGAACATCGTCGATACCATCAACAACTTCTGGGGCTGGCAGGCGACCGCGCCGGAGATCGTCCGCGATGACCAGTGGCAGGCGTTCTTCGACGTCTACGTCGAGGACTCGCTCGGGCTCGCTATCCGCGAATGGTTCGAGAGCCATAATCCGACCGCCCTGGCCCAGGTCGCCGAACGGATGCTGGAGGCGATCCGCAAGGACTACTGGGAGGCCAGCGAGGCGACCCTGTCGGCCCTGGTCGAGGTCTACCTGGACGCGGTCGAGCGCCATGGCTACCGGGCCGCGAGCAGCCTGGTCGATCCCTATGTGCGCGAGCTCGCGGCCGGCTTCGGACTCGAAGGTCTCGTGCCGCCGGATGCCGACGCCGCCGTCGGCAATCCGCCGCCGGTTACGGGTCAGGTCCTGGAGCCGAAGGCCAATCATGCCGCCGCATTCTCGACGGCCGATCAGGTCGTTTGGCTTTTGATTCTGCTCATCGCGGTCACGGCCGGTGGCGCGGTCCATCAGTGGCGTGCGCAGCGCGCGCCAGCCTGATCGGTAACGACAGTCGCGACATCGAATCCAGCACTTGTTTCTTCTTCTCACACCTGAAGCGAGCCAATCCGCATGCAAGCCTTGGAAACCCTGATGTACCAATTGGCGCAGCTCTTCCTCGCGCCGGTCCTGTTGATCATCCTCGCGCTGTTCCTGTTCGCCTTCTTCAGCCTGGGGAGCTTCGCGATGGAGGCCTGGCAGCGGCGTCGCGGGCAGGCGTCGCCCTTGTATCGGCATTGGCAACGTGCCGGGGGCGGCGCCGAAGACCTGGAATTGTGGATCCTGCGCCGTCTTGAGGTCCTGCGCCTCGCCACCCGGACCGGGCCGATGCTGGGCCTGGTCGCGACCATGATCCCGATGGGTCCGGCGCTGATGTCGTTGACCGCAGGCGATGCGGCCGGCGTCAGCGAGCACCTGGTCATCGCCTTCGCGGCCGTCATCGTGGCCCTGATCGCCGCATCGATTTCGTTCTGGGTGCTGACCGTCCGGCGTCGCTGGCTGCTCGGCGATCTGCGCGCGATGGAGGAGCAGGGCCATGTCTGACGAGGCGCTGCGGCCGGTGCGCCGCCGTTATCTGGAGAGCGAGGAGGCCGACGATCCGGTGCTGTCGGTCGTCAACATCGTCGATGTCTTCCTCGTGGTCATCGCCGTGCTCGTGATCATCCTGATGCAGAACCCGCTGAACCCGTTCCGCCAGGATGACGTGGTCGTGGTCGTCAATCCCGGCCAGGAGGACATGCAGATCCTGATCAAGGAGGGGCAGGAGTTGACCCAGTACGAGGCCACCGGCGCAATCGGCGAAGGGCAGGGGATCCGGGCCGGCATCGCCTATCGGCTCGCCGATGGCAGCCTGATCTATGTGCCGGAAGGGGACGATTAGTTCCTTGCCATGAAAGACCTCGTAACAGCATGTATTGAAAATGTTTTGATCTGGTAGCGGCGAGCGCCAGGGCAGCAGCCCGTTAGGCTGAAACAACCCTTCACGGGCTCTGAAGGCAGAGTCAGGCGCTGGTTGAGTAGGCTGTCAGCGGACGTTCAACCACATTCGAGGCCGCTGCCAGCTACCGAGGGCTACATCTACCCGAAGCACGAGCGCGCGGTGCGCGATCTGCTGCGCAAGCGCAGCCAACTGGTCCATCAGCACACCGCCAACCTACAGTCGATCCAGAATCTCCTGCCGCGCGACCTGGGTCACTCGCTCAGTGCCAACCAGATCCGGCACTTGAGCTATGAGGAGATCAACCGCCTGCTGCCGGATGCTGACATGGCCCTGGCGGTGCAGGCCACATTGGCGGTCATGCGCACCCAGGAGGAGGTCATCGCCTTGCTGGAGCGGCAAGTCAAGGCCAAGATCCGGCTGCGCCCGGCCTTCAAGCTGTTGCTCACCGTCAGTGGCATCGGCGAGATCCTGGGCCTGACCATCATGCTCGAGACCGGCGATATCGCCCGCTTTGCCAAGGCCGGCAACGACGCCTCCTATTGCCGCTGTGTGGGCAGTGCACATCTGAGCAACGGCAAGCGCAAGGGACAGGGCAACACCAAGAATGGCAACAAATATCTGGCTTGGGCCTTCATCGAGGCGGCCAACTTCGCGGTGCGCTACAACCCGCGGATCAAGCGTTACTACCAGCGCAAGCGCGCCCGCACGAACGGCCTCATCGCCATCAAGACGGTCGCCCACAAGCTGGCCCGGGCGTGCTTCTACATCTTGAGGGATCAGGTGAGATTCGATGTCACTAAGGCCTTTGCCTGAATCGGGCGGCGGCGCCGAGCTCGCGATGGGGTTGGCTGACAACCACCAGAACTGATTCGGCCGGCGTCGTCTCCCATCATCCAACCGGACGTCAGAGCAGGTTAAGACGGATGCGCCTCGGTCATGAGCCAGAATGGGGTTGGACCTCCGAGCCGGAGGAGCCAATGATCTGTGAACACGGGCGGCTCAATAGCCGCCCGCGCGTGACGGACCAACGGCGTCCCTCACACGCGGGCGGCGCCATTGAAGAGCCACGCCCGCGGCACGTGGACATGGCCGGGAACCGACGCATTTCTGGGGCTCCAGCGAGCCAGGGGCCGGCCCTCGACCTCTCAGGAGGCGAGACCAGGGCCTTGATCCAGAAGGGTGACTGGTGCGGATCTGTGAGGCTCCGTCACCGCCGGAATGAAAGCTGAAGGCGCGCACAGGATCGAAGACCGTCGCTCGACGCCAATTTCAACAACGTGGCCTCGGTCACGAACGAAGAAATGCGCTTTGTTGATCGAGGGCAGCTAAATGGTGACACGATTCGTGCCGCGCCGTCGGGCTCGACTTAGAAGCGCTTCAGGGTCACCCGCTCGCCGTTGATCAGGGCGACCACCGTCTCGCCGTCCTCGGCCGTCTGGCGCTGTTCGACGAGGATGATGTCGCCGTCCTGGATCTGGTCGTCGGTAATCGAGTGGCCGCGCACGCGCAGCGCGTAGCTGTTCTTGCGCATCCGCGCGACGGTTGACGAAGACGAACAGATGCCCGGACAGCAGATCCTGGGCAACCGCGTGCTGCGTCAAGGCGATCAACCCGGCGGAGGATTTGCGCATGTCCATGAAACGGCCGTAGTAGGGATGCCTGCGTGCGCCCTTCCGGGAAGAACATCACCCGCGCCCCAGGCGCAGCACCACACTCCCGCCGAGATCCAGTTTCAGATCCCGGGAGAGCCCATCCGTGCGCGGCGCCGACAGCACACGCAGATCGAGAAACACCGACGACGACCCACTGTCAGACGCCACTGGCCCGCTCAACAAGGGCCTGCCATTCAGCGCGGCTGCGCCGCATCCCCGTGCTCATCGTGGTCTCTTGTCGTGATCAAGGACAGGGACCATTGCCCGCATCTCCCGCGCGCAGAACAGAACACCAGCCGGTTGCCGGTTACCGATCTGGAGCCGCCCAAGAAGATCGCGAATGCCAAGAAGACGGGCCCCCCATCCTTTCCCTCCCTACTTCGCGGTGGTCTGCTCCAGGTCCTCGAGGCCGAATGGTTCAATTGGTTTGAAAATGCCGGTTTTGGTCATGGACCGGCGGATGTTGAAGGCATTAAGCGCGGCCACTGGATCCACGCGATCCAACGCACGGAAATCAATTCGCGTCCACTCGCTCCTCTCGACAATTACGCTGTATAAATAGTGGTCCTCTGCAGCGCCTGTTGCGGAGTTAACGCCCCGAGTATAAGCGGAAACCAGTGCGCGCCGCACCGCAGGCAACCGCGCAAAGACTTCACCAAGCACACGAAACGCGATGCCATGCACGTACTGCATATAGAGCTGGCGACGCTTGGTGTCACTGAGCTTCTTGCTGATTACACGCAGCTGCTTTGCGGCTATCGTGTAATGCGTGGTCGGCATCTCATCCTCTGTCGGCAGGCCGATGTCGATCGCGATCGTGTGGTAGTTCTCTCCCAGATCGAAGTCGATCTCCGTGTCCTTCGGCCAAGAAATGCGCTCGAGATAGTCCGAGAGAACCCTCTGCATGGCATCGACGGATTCGAGAACGTGAACCGTCTCGATTTCCTTTCGGAGTGCTTCCTGCCGTTCGAAGCGGCGGCGCTCATCGTTCCATACTTGAACCGCATGTAAGTAATCGTTGCTCCGCTTCCGGTTCTCCTCTGCCAAAGCTTGGCGCGCAGAAGGCCATATCTTCTGCCAGAAGCTGGGTTTGAGGTCAGGCAGGTGTTCCGGCTCGGGAACATTCAGTGCCCGGGGTTGAAACACCGGAGCATCGGTTGGCACAGGGGTTTGCTCATGAACTCTGCCCAGAGCCTCGAGCTCCCTGTTGATGCGCTCACAAAGGCCTTTGACCTCAGATCTCAGAAAGTCCCCAAAATGCGTGCGAATTAGCGTCACTTCGTCTGGCAGAAGGGGAGTGCCATCGAGGTATTGAAGATTCACTTCACCCGAATCGCGCACCTGGACATTGATCCGCAGGTTCCCTTCGTTCAGCATCTGAAAGATGCTGTTCTGTGTATCTTTGCCCGCCCCGCCGGGTTTGTCCTTGCTGGGCACCGAGCGCCCAGGCGTGTTCAGTCGTTGACGATAGGACAATCCGGTCCCGGGTAACCCGAAGTGACCGTACACGCCACGACGTCCGACGGAAGCACTGGCTCCGCGTGGACCAACTGAGAACCCTACACCACCCTTGCTCAGATTCAGGCGCATGCCTGGGGCTATGCGAATTCGTCTCTGAAACCTCAAAGCCATCGTTCTAATCCCCTGCTGTGTTTGGCGTCTCTGTTTCACGGGTACAGTCCGCTTGCCGTCGCAGAGCATCACTGAAGGCCGCAGCCAGAATGCCGGTGGGCATGGCAATCAAGCCAATGCCGGCCAACGCCGTCACACTCGCAAAAAGTTTTCCGAGCGGGGTAATGGGTGTGACGTCGCCATAGCCAACGGTCGTCAGTGTGGCGACGCTCCACCAAAGCGCTCGGGGTATGCTGCCAAATGCCTCGGGTTGATGCCTGGCCTCAAATAGGTAGAGGCATGCACTTGAGAAGATCAGGAGGAAGCCGGCTGCTGCGGCACTCAAAGCAAGTTCGAAACGACGTGCGTGAACTGCGTCTGCCAGAAACACCCAAGCACTCGAAAGTGCGCCCAACCGAAGTAGACGCACCAATCGCAGAAATCTCAGCAGCCGAATCAAGAAGGCGTTCTGAGCACCTCCCGTTACGTAGAACGGGACGATTGCCAGCAGATCCACCAGTGCCCACCAGGTAAACATGTACCGGACACGGCCACTGAGTCCCCTGAAGCGAGGGTCTTCCCCAGCAGCGTAGACACGGACGCCATATTCGAGGGTAAACAGGAGGGCGATCAGGATCTGTGCGCCCATGAAAAACTGCGGGGCGGAGTCTCGGATCGCCGCCTCGGTTTCCAGAATCGCAATCAACGAACTCAGGACGATCAAGATCATGACCGCCGAATTCGTCCTCGAAATCCCTGGTCGACCCCAGGCGGATGGCTCAAGGTGTCGGTACAGCAGTCCCCTCACTGCGCGCTCCCCTCACTGCGCGCTCCCCTATTGCGAAGTCCACCTCCGCCACACCAACGCTCGTATCAGCAATCGCATCAGTAGCCGCCTGTGCACTGGCGCGAGCGGGATACCCGAGACGACAGCAATCCTCAAGGAGGTTTTGTTCTTCTGGCGCTAGCGCGCCCCTTCCATATGGAACCGCAAGTTCGGCGACGCGTTCCTAAACCGTGGTTTTCTCCGCTCCCCAGCAGTGGAAGAACCGAAACCGTCCCTATCCAGCCACCGTAAACCACATCATTACCTACATCTCGGCTGCCCTTCGTCGCCGGGCGGCGCAAGTGTCTGATCGGCCGCACTGGGCAACTATACAGGTCGTGGGTAGGCGACGCCGTATCCCCCTGATCTGGCAAAACTGCCAGACTTGTGGGTAATGGTATGGTCTGTAGTCGACCCGCTTTCTCATAGCGGGTTGTCGCGAGAGTTAGGGCCGCAAGACGCTTCCGGCCATTTTGAACGGTGCGTGTCACGTTTTTACGGTAGGCGGCCTCGATGCAATAGCAGTAGCATGCCGACTGAGATGGTGTCGGAAGCGTCGATACGGCATCGAAAAGCTCGAGGCTCGTCGATTGCGCCATAGCGACAAGGGAGTTGGTCACGTCGAACTCGACCGGACGCCTATCGTGTTGATGGCAAATAACGCCCTGCGGCGGGTCGGGCCTTTGGGCAGCCGTCGTCGGCACCGAACTTGCCGCAAAGCTTCCGCCGTTGTTTGGCGTGTCGTTTATATGCACTCCTGCCACCC
This sequence comes from Thioalkalicoccus limnaeus, assembly GCF_041197575.1. Classification (NCBI taxonomy): domain Bacteria; kingdom Pseudomonadati; phylum Pseudomonadota; class Gammaproteobacteria; order Chromatiales; family Chromatiaceae; genus Thioalkalicoccus; species Thioalkalicoccus limnaeus. The sequence goes on from NZ_JBDKXB010000017.1 coordinate 39,254, forward strand.
TTCCCCAAGGTTCCTGATGCCGCGGGCATCCTAGACCGATCATCGTCACACCGGCAAGCCTGATCGTGTGCAGATTCCGCCAAAATGCCGCATCAAGGCGACGATCGCGATGCCCGCCTGTCCGGGATCGTTACGAGCCTTTCGGACGACCAGCGTCTAGGATGTCGTAATGGAGTATAGGGCAGGAGAGCACGAACACAGCTTGAGGGCGTTCACGATTCCTTGGGAAGAAGGGTGTCAGGGGTGTCAGAAGGAGGGTGTAAGGTCTTGTCTTTTGCCCGTTTCGGGTTACGCTTGATCCATGGCTAGCCCCCTCCGACTCGAAGTTCCCGGCGCTTTGTCCCACATCACCTCGCGCGGAGATGCGCGCGAGGACATCGATTACATCAAATCTGTACCCCGATCGAGGCGAGGCCATTACAGCCGCCTACGTTAGCGGCGGGTACACGATCAAAGCCATCGGGGACGATTTGGCCTTCATTACGCACGGATCAGCCGCGTCGTCCACGCCGCCGAAGAGGCAAAACGCAAGACCTGACACCATGCGCGTCCGGACCCGACTCGACCGAGCCGAATCGGCTGGCTGCCCGGCGCACCGGGACGGCTTGTCTCGGGGACCGTGTATCGGTCTCCGAATCGATACTCACGCGGCGCGTAACAGCAGCTCGACCTTGACCGTGTCATACGGGAATTCGATGCACCCCTCACCGGCCGTATCGAGAATGCCGGCCCGCAGCAGCGCCTCGAGATCGCCGCGCACCGCGGCCTCGTCTCGGCCCTTCCGCGCCGCTACCTCGCCGATCGAGATCGGCCCGGCCCCGCCGATGGCCTTGTGCAAGGCCCAACGTTCCGCGGTCAGCACCTCCCACAACAGCTCCGGTGTGGCGAAACTGATCCGTGGTGCGCTCTCGGCTGCGCCAGATGCCATGGTGCTCGCAACGTCGGATAGGCTGTCGGCCAAAGAGCGGACGTCAAGGATGACAGTGGTCATGGTTCCACCTCTCCTCTCCTGGGCGCGCTGCAGGGGGCGCAGGGTGAGGTCTCCCATTATTGCATTTCGGTCCGCATGATGCGGGCCACTCCCGCCAACTGCATGCGGAAGTAAAGTCGGCGTACGAGGGCCTTGCTCATAACTCCGCTCGGTGATTGCCTGCCGAGCGGCTGATATAAAGCTCGGAATTGGCATCAAATTATCGCCGATCTTCCATCACAAAAATGGGCCTTGGCCGGAACCATGAACAAGGCCGCGTACGAGCACAGCGCTACGCCGAACGTGGCGGGCATCCGATCTCCTGCCCTCGTCGCGCAGGACGTTGCGGCAGCTCCAGAGCTTCTGGGTCGGGGGGGGTGCTCAGCGGTCAGGCGAGGATCTGCTCGGCCAGCGACCGCGGCGAGTGGATGGCGACACCGCCGAACACCCGTCCATAGCCGGCGCCGAAGTGCGTGCGGTCGCCAGTGACGAGCGCGTCGCAGCCCAGGCGTATCGCCGCCGCCAGCACTGGACGGTCCTTCTCCGGCAACCAGGCCAGCTCGTCGCCCCGACCCAGGTTGGCCGCACTCGCAGCGGGCGAGGTTACCGCCGCCACGGTGACGTGCGACAACAGTGCATCGAGGACGTCCAGCGCCTGCGGCCCCTTGGCGACAAGGTTGCGCCGCGCCTCGGCTACAACGTACGCATCGGCTACGGCTTCATGCCCTCGTTCCACCAGCCGGCCTAGCAGCGCACGCACGGCACCATCGGATTTGGCCGCGGAGAACAAGATGTTGGCGTCCAGAAATACCCGCATCGCCGCGGGTGCGTCAGCGCTTGTGCGCAGCCGGTCGCCCGGGCGCCGGCGGCGATAGCCGCGATGGCGCCAACACGGCCGCCAGCTCGGCCTCGGCCTCGTCGAACTCGTTCTCGCGCTCAGGCGAGTACATTTCGATCGGCAGCATGACGGCTGGCCGCAGTAGCAGACCGTCGGGCGTGGTTTCGGCGATCAAGTGGTCATCGGCCTTCAGGCCGAGCACCCGACGCAGCTTGGCCGGCAGCGTAACGACGCCCCGGCTATTGATCGTGAGAGTGACTTTCATGGGAGGCAGGATAGCAGAAATGCAGCAGATCCGTGATCCGGGCTGCGCGCCGGCCCGAAGGCGGGGTCCCGTATCGTTGCATTTCGCTGTGCGTGATGCGGCCGGCGCTCTGTACCACATCACCTCGCGCGGAGATGCGCGCGAGGACATCGATTACATCAGCCTGTACCGCGATCGAGACCAGGCCATTGCCGCCGCCTACGCCAGCGGCGGGTACGCGCTCAAAGCCATCGGGAACGATTTGGCCTGCATTACGCACGGATCAGTCGCGTCGTTCGCGCCGCCGAAGAGGCAAAACGCAAGACCTGACACCATTCGTGGGGTACGCGCCAACGGCCCCAGTTGTGGCGAGGCGCCACCTCGGGTACTGTGCTGACGCTGCACCGAGCCGCGTCAGCCCGGTGCCCCGTCGCTGTTCCGAACCAGCACGGATCATCACGCCGCCACCGAGTCTGCGCGCTGTCGATAGGCGACACGGAGGGCGGCGCTCACCTCTTCCGACTTTGACTCAGAGAAATCGATGGACGGGACCATACTCGCCAAGCTTGTCTTCGCCTTCGTCGGCACCCTGGCCGTCATGGGGGCATCCTGGGGCCTGCAACGCTCGAACTTCTTCCGACAGGCCAAGGCCCGAATGCGGATCGCGAGTCTTGCCGCGACGACCTTTGCCGTCTTGTTCGTGATGCAGCTCATCTGGCCCTAGCCGCCTCTCCGGCGCGGCTGCGCCGCCAAGGTCTGGCGTTGCCGCTGGCAGACGAAGAAGCGCCGGATGACCGCCGCCGAGAGGGAGGTGGCGCTCGTGCTCATGGCTCCAACGATACTTGATAAAAGCAGTAGGGATTACTACATTCGAAAATAAGCAAATGCTTATTAACGATGTCGAGTCAATGAGCCAAACTGAGGAGGTGTCCCATGGCTGCCAACCTGGTCAACAATTTCCCCCATGATGGCGTGGTCACCATCAACCGGGTGATACTCAAACCTGAGTACACGGTGGACGATCTGGAGGAGCGTGTCGCCATGCTGTGCGAAAACGTCAAGACCTACCACTCGACCACCGGCTTCGTTGGCGGCTTCGTCGCCCTGAACTCGGGTGCGGTCTCCAACGAAGGTTCCACCATCGGACAGGCGGTGGTGAGCCCGCTGAAGGGGAAAGAGGCGTTGATCATCACCTTCTGGAAGTCCTTTGCCGAGCATGAGGAGTCACACAAATCCGAGACGTTTCAGCCACTTTTCAAGGAAGTGCTGGACCTGTGCGAAAACGGCAATGAAGAAATAGCCTACGAGATGCTTTGGTCCGGGGCCGCCTATGATGCCGAACAGGCCAAGGCCGCCCAAGAGGCCAAGGCCAAGTACGCGGCATGATCCGCCGTGCCGGATGGGCAGAGGCCCATCCGGCCCCTGACACGAGCGTGACTTGCGCCTCACCTCGCAAATATTTCGCCCAGGCTCGGCATCGGGCATGGTCCCTCGCGGCTTTCGCCGGGTCTGATCGCCGACCAACACCCGTTCACCTACGCCCTATCGAATCCGCGGGCGCTGTGTAATCCCTCCGCTTTCCTTCGGACTGGGTGTCCGGTTTCGCTGGAATACGCAGCGTTCGCATTCCCGATCAGGACGCCTGGCATCTGATTTTGCTGGCCGTCCTCAGTCACGGCCGTTGGCGCGGCCAATCGATCGGCATGCACAGGCTTCGCCGCCAGTGGGGGTCGCGGACCCCAAAGCGGTGCTGGGTTTTTGCTTTCATCATCAGCCCGACAGCGATCTGATCGGAGCGGAAGTCCACAAAGTAGTCGCGCATGGTAATCGAAATCGTTATCATAACGATATGTGCAATCGAATATCAGATGCCAGAGCGAGCCGAATGATAGCCCTCGATGGGAGTCGGGGGAGTGCAGCGCATCCGGTCCGCCGCGGGCCGGGCGGTTGGGCCTGGAGAGTTTTTCCGGTAGTCGTTCTGGCTGCTGGTACCGGTCGGGGAGTCGGAGGCGGCGTATATCACGTTTCGCAACATCGGCGAGGCACGGATTCGCGGTTTGGAGATGGCCCTCGATGCCCGGGTCAGTCGGGATCTGCGCTTGGGCGCGTCGGCGACCTGGCTCGATACCGAGAACCGCGAGACCGGCGGGCGCTTGACCAGTGCCCCGGACATCACGGCCAGCCTGCGCGCCACTTGGCAACTAATCCCGGCCTGGTCGGTCACCGGCGCCCTGGTGCATGTCGGGAAGCGTTACGAAGATGTCGCGAATATCGCGTCCGCCGATCCCTATACCCTGATCAACCTGGGGACCAGCTATGCGCATCCTAGCTGGCCCGGCGTGCAGGTCTATGCCGGGATCGACAACCTGTTCGCCGCGAAGAACGACACATCCCTGTATGCCGATCCCGGTCGGTTCTTTCGCGCCGGTGCGCGCTGGTTCTTTTGATATGGCCTAAGCAAGGGCGTAGCGGGTGCCGGGTCCGGCGAGTAACCTATGCGCACGTGGGGGTGATTGGTAATACGCGACGACCCCGGCAGGATCTTTCGAGGGTCAGTCTGGGTGTCTCGCACGGGCGGCCTGGCTGGCCGAGCCACTGAATCCGAATCCAAGTACCGAGACCGAGCAAGATGGAAGACGAAACGACGCTGGCCGAGGCTGCGACCACCGGGTCTGATCTGGAGTCCCCGATGCCGATCGGTGCAGCTGAAACTGGGCCAGCCGATGCGCGCGAAGGCCTTCAGGATCCGGAAACGGGCACGCCGGTGGGCGAGGATTCGGCCACCGTCATGCACGAAACGAGCGCCGATCCCCCAGCCGCCGATAGCCTGGACCTGGTGCCGGGCGAAGGGCCGGAGGCGATCGCGCCAGGCATGGATCCTGCTTCTACCGATCCATCGGGGTTGCTCACGCTGCCGGAACAGGCCCATGCCCTGCTGCAGACCGGCGGGCCCGTGATGTACATCCTGGTGGTCTTGTCGGTGCTGGCCTTGACGATCCTGTTCGTCAAGCTTTGGCAGTACCTGCGGGTCGCCCCTGGCGCCCGGCGGCCGGTGCGCGAGGCCCTCGACGCATGGCAGGCCGGCCGGCACCAGGAGGCGATCGCGTGCCTGAACGGCCGGCGCCGCAATCCAATCGTTGCGATCGTGCACACGGCGATGATCGGGCATCGTCAGGGCGCGGAACCGGCGTTATTGCGCGAGGAGATCGAGCGCCAAGCCGGGCAAGTGCTCGGCCATCTGCGCGGCCACCTGCGCGGACTCGAGTTGATCGCCGCCTTGAGCCCATTGCTCGGGTTATTGGGGACTGTCATTGGCATGATCGCCGCGTTCCAGGCCCTCGAGATGGCCGGCCATCAGGTCGATCCGGCGGTCCTGTCCGGTGGCATTTGGGTGGCCCTGTTGACCACTGCGGCCGGTTTGTCGGTCGCGATCCCGGCCGTGGCGGCCCTCAATGGGCTCGAGCGGCTGGTCGACGGCGTGGCGCGCCACATCGAGGATGCGGTCACACGTGTCTTCACCGCCGATTTGACCCTCTCGGAAGCGCGATCAGGCCACGCGCCGATCCGTCAGGAGCCGGCCCGGCGCCGGGAAGCGGCGCATGCGACTTGATTACGCGCGGCCGCGGCGGCGCTTGATCAGCCTGACACCGCTGATCGACGTCGTCTTCATCCTGCTCGTGTTCTTCATGTTGGCCTCGAATCTGGTCGAATGGCGGTCGATTGCGTTGAGCGCGCCGGCTACGTCGACCGGCCGCGCGGAGGGCGATGCCTGGCTGTTGCGTGTCCATCCCGAACGGCTCGAGGTCAATGGCCGCGAGCTGCCCATGTCGGAGTTGGCCGAGACCGCGACCGAGCGGTTGCGCGAGCATCCCGACCAGCCATTGCTGGTTCAGCCGGCCTCGATGGCGAGCCTGCAACGGGTCGTCGATGTCGTCGACCGGCTGCATGGCGCCGGCGCGCGCGACATTCGATTGTTGCGCCTGCCTGCCGCGTCCCAGCGTTCGGGCGAGGAAGCCCGATGAAGCTGCTCCACGAACGGCCGCCGCGCGATAACGACGAGCATTTGATCCCGCTGATCAATGTCGTGCTCCTGTTGCTGATCTTCTTCATGCTGGTTGGTCGGGTCACGCCGCCGGATGAATTGGGGGTTGCGCCGCCGGTGTCGGAAAGCCGGTTGGTCGCGCGGCCGACGGCGCTGCTGATCCTGGTCGATGTCCAAGGCCGGTTGATCGTCGATGGCGTATCGGTGCGGCCCGAGCGGTTGGCCGCCGAGGTCGCCGAGCGGCTAGCCGAGCGGCCGCGCGCGGTCCAGGTCAAGGCCGACGCGGAGCTCGAGGCGGCGCGCTTGGTGGAAATCCTGGAGCGGCTGCGCGCGGGAGGCGTCGAGTCGCTCGACCTCTTGACAACGGTACGAGACGCATGAGCGAATCGAGGTTCTATCCGTGGCTTCCGGCCCTGGCCCTGGCCCTGATGGCGCATCTGGCGCTGGCCAAGATGCTCGACGCGCCGGCGCCAAAACCGGTCGAGGAAACCGGACTGCGTATTGTCCTCGGAGGCGGGGACAGCGGCGGCGTCGGCGAGAACGCGATCGTCGAACAAGCCCCTCCGGATGAGGAGCCAGAACAGGAGACCGAAGAGCTGGAGCCGGAACCCGAACCAGAGCCGGAACCCGAGCCGGAACCCGAACCCGAGCCGGAACCCGAACCCGAGCCCGAGCCGGAACCCGAGCCCGAGCCGGAACCCGAGCCCGTTGTTACGCCGCCGAAGCCGACGCCGCGGGTCGACCCGCCGAAACCCAAGCCGCCGGTCGCACAGAAGCCGCCGCCGCGGCCCCCGGTGACCCAACCCAGGGAGCAAGCCGGTGCGCCTGGTCTGGGTGGCGGGCGCTCCGCCGGTGCCGGGCCGACGCAACCGGATCCGGGCAGCCCGCAGATCAGCAGCTATTACGCCGAACTCGCGGCCTGGCTCGAACGCTACAAGCGTTATCCACCGCGGGCGCGGCAGCTCCGGCAGGAAGGCGTCGTCACGATGCGCTTCGTCCTCGATCGGTCGGGGCAACTGGTGTCTTATCGGATCGAGAACAGCTCGGGCCACCAATTCCTCGACGACGCGGCGACCGACTTGCTGCGCCGCGCCGCCCCGATGCCGCGGATCCCGCCCGACATGGACCTCGCGCGGATCGAGATCGTCGTGCCCATTGCTTATCAGCTGCGTTGAGTCGGGCATTCGACCTTGGATCATCGATTCCGCCGGATCGATCAGGGCAGTCCGTCGTGGCGTGCGTGCCAGGAGCCTCAGTCATGGCCTTGCTGGCGAGCCTTCGCGAGAACGCCGTTGTCCGTTGAGCGCGCCGAGTCTAGCCGGGCGCGGCGACGCACCCCGGACCAACCGCGAGCGCCTGCCGGATGAAACCCTAAAGGACCTGATCGAGCATTTCTCGACCCAAACGCTGTCGGTCGCCAACGTGCCCGAGGACGAACTCCCCAACGCCTACGAATTCCTGATCAAGAAGTTCGCCGACGACTCGGGTCGCACGGGGCCGAGTTCTACACCAACCCACACGGGGGTGCTGCCTATGCGTCATGCGTACCCACGCGGATGGCTGGTGGCCTGGCTGGCGATCATCTGGCTGGTAGGCTGGACCGCGCTCGGTCTCGCGGCGGCAGCCCAGGATGAGATCGCCGAGGCGATCCAGGCCCGCTATGAGGCCGAGCTCTTCAGGTTGCCGGTGGGTAATCAGCGTCACTACGCCCAGCGGCTCTACCGCATGACCGGCGACGTGCGCTACGTGCCGCTGACCGAGAGCCATGCCGAACGGCTGATAAGGCGCCTCGACGAGGCGCTCGACGGGTTGTCCGAGCAAGACGATTATGGCTTGCGGCGCAGCCAGGCCCTGCTCGATATCTATCCGACGCGCACCGCCAAGCAGCGTGCCCGGCGCCAGATGTTCGCCGACTGGGGCGAGATGATCTTCGCACGCCGCCTGCTGTTCTCGCTGGTGCAACTCGACTACTACGGGTTGCTCGACACTCCGCGGCTGGCCGGTCACGAACAGGCTCTCGCGTACCTGGGACAGGTCGATTTCGCGTCGTTCCTGACCGACCCCTCCGTACTTTCAGTGTACGCCGCCCAGGTGGCCAACATCGCCCACTACCTTCATCAACTGGACATCGTCGATCTGCGCGATGAGGTGGTCACGGCCTTTCGCGAGCACTATGCACCGGCCCGGGTCGCTGCGCTGGACGTCGCCGACTACCGCAACCGCCTTTACGGCATGACCCACTTCGTGATCGCCGACAGCCGCTACTATCAGCGCGAGGTCAGCGCCACCGACCACGCCTGGATCCTCGACGCCTTCGCCGCCGAGTTGCCGCGCATCCTGCGCGACGCCACCGCGGACATCATGGCCGAGGTCGGGATCAGTTTCCTGCTGGCCGGCGAGGCGGATCACCCGGCCGTGGCGCGACTGCGCGAGGCGATCGTCGCAGCCTACGACCCTCGGACGAGGATGATTCCCGCCACCGACGGCTCGACCGATCTTGCCCGAGGTCAGCATCGCAATGTGTTGGCGATCATGCTGCTGCGCTGGCCAACGCAGCTGAAACCGGGCCCCGATCTGCGCGAAGCCCTAAGCGAGACGCCGCCGGCCGGCCGCTCGCCGTCAGATTTAGAATTCTTCAAATAGATAGAAAGAATGAATGGATCGTTGACGCAGCCTCGCCGGACCAACAGAATCCCGCGCCTACCGAGCCCGGCGATCGCCTGATCGAGTCATCTCATCGGGGCACTGTGTCCCCTGTCCGCCGCGACCTCCCGGGTACCGTAGGTCCGGCTCTCATGTGCCGTTTTTTCGATGTCGATCGCTGGTGTTGGCTGCGGTACGCGTCGGACGATCAAAAACAACCGCCTTCAAAGGTATCCTTATGAAGCAACACACGGTCGATGCCATTACGGCGCATCCGCGTTACCAGGAGCTGATCCGCGCGCGCAAGCGCTTCGCTTGGTCCCTGACTGCGGCCATCCTGTCGATCTATTACGGGTTCATCTTCGTCGTTGCCTTCTGGCCGGATTGGCTGGCCGTTCCGGTAGCCGAGGGCTGGACCATGACCGTCGGCATCCCGGTCGGCATCCTGGTCATCTCGAGTGCCTTCATCCTCACAGGCGTGTACGTGGCCCGTGCGAACGGCCAGTTCGATCGTCTGACCAAAGAGATCCAGGAGGATTTCGAATGACACGTCTCGCAGTGTGGGGTGTACTGGCCATTCTCCTGGTCCCATTCGGACTGGCCGCTGCGCCCGCCTTGAGTGGCACGGTCGTTCAGAGCGGCGTGAACACGACGGCCATCATGATGTTCATGGTCTTCGTCACGGCGACCCTGGGCATCACCTACTGGGCGTCGAAGAGGACGCGTACGGCAAGTGACTTCTACACCGCCGGTGGCGGGATTTCCGGCAGAAAGAACGGCCTGGCCATCGCCGGCGACTACATGTCCGCGGCTTCGTTTCTGGGTATCTCCGGCCTGGTGTTCGCATCCGGTTACGATGGCCTGATCTACTCCATCGGCTTCCTGGTCGGTTGGCCCGTGATCATGTTCTTGATCGCCGAACAGATCCGCAATCTCGGGAAATACACCTTCTCCGACGTGACCTCGTACCGCTTCGGTCAGACCCAGATTCGCACCATGGCGGCCATCTCGTCGTTGGTCGTGGTTGCGTTCTACCTGATCGCCCAGATGGTCGGTGCGGGCAAGCTGATTCAGTTGCTGTTCGGGCTGGACTACTGGATGGCGGTCGTTTCCGTCGGAGTGCTGATGATGACCTACGTCATCTTCGGCGGGATGACGGCCACGACTTGGGTGCAGATCATCAAGGCCGTCTTGCTGCTCTCGGGCGCGACCTTCATGGCCGTGGCCGCGCTTGCTGCCTTCAACTTCTCCCCCGAGGAGATGTTCAGGCAGGCCGTAGAGGTGAGCCCCAAGGGCGACGCCATCATGGGCCCCGGCTCGCTGCTGAACGATCCGATCAACGCCATCTCGCTGGGTCTGGCCCTGATGTTCGGTACCGCCGGTCTGCCGCACATCCTGATGCGGTTCTTCACCGTGCCGAATGCCAAGGAGGCGCGCAAGTCGGTCTTCTACGCGACCGGCTTCATCGGTTATTTCTACATCTTGACCTTCATCATCGGCTTCGCCGCGATCGTGCTGCTGGCGCAGAATCCGCAATTCTTCAAGCCCGAAGCGCTGGCTGCGGATGGCACCGTGCTTAAGGATCAGTTGATCAGTGGCCTGGCGGGCGGCACCAACATGGTGGCCATCAACCTGGCCGAGGCGGTCGGCGGAAACCTGTTCCTCGGCTTCATTTCGGCCGTCGCCTTTGCGACCATCCTCGCCGTGGTCGCCGGTCTGACGCTGGCCGGCGCCTCTGCGATCTCGCACGACCTGTACGCCAACGTGATCGCGCGCGGTCACAGCAACGAGGCGACCGAGATCCGCGTGTCGCGGATCGCGACCCTCGTGCTCGGTTTGGTCGCCATCGGTCTGGGTATCGCGTTCGAATCCCAGAACGTCGCCTTCATGGTCGGTCTGGCCTTCGCGATCGCCGCGAGTGCGAACTTCCCCGTGCTGGTGGCCTCGATCTTCTGGGGCAAGATGACGACGCGCGGTGCGATGATCGGTGGTTTCGCCGGACTCGTAAGCGCGGTCGGCCTGACGATCCTCTCCAAAGCCGTGTGGGGTGACGTGCTTGGCTTCACGGCGATCAACGAGGAGGGCGTTGCGGTTCCGGTCGGGCTGATCCCGCTCGACAACCCGGCGATCATCTCGATCCCGATTGCCTTCTTCTGCATCTGGTTCTTCTCGGTCTTCGATAAGTCCGAGCGAGCCAAGACCGATCGGGCCGCCTATTTCGCCCAGCGCATCCGTTGCGAAACCGGTATCGGTGCGGAGGGTGCGGCCAACCACTGAGGCCTGACGCGATCCCGCCCCCCGCTCCGCGGGGGGCGTCGCACCCGAACCCTTCGCGGCGACCCGCCCCGGGCATCGCCCTGCGATACCCTGGACCTCTCCTCGGAAACCTTCAGTAGCTCATGACGCCTGCACTTCGGTGCCACACAGGCCCCGTGGTGCTGTGCGCCAGGCGCTTCGATCCTGCGACGTCCGAAATCTTCGATGCACCGTGTCGATAGCGCCTTGTGACGCCATCGTCGTGCGGCTGGTTGGCGCCTGCTCGGATCGTAGCGGGGGTTGCCGCAGGACACGGCGATGATGGTGGCCGTCGCATCGAGGAAGCGGGACCGACCTCCTCGGACATCAGTGATCGCCCAACAGCTTTTCCGCCAGGGAACGGCCGCCCGATGTGAGGCGTAGTCGTCCATCTTCCAGCGTGATGGAATCCCGCTCGATGGCCTGGTTGATGACGCTTTCGGCAAAGGACAGGTCCCAGGAGAAATGATCCTGCAGGTGATCCGCGTGGCACTCCCATTCTGCCTCGGGCAACCGCTCGTGCTGGAGCAGATGAATGAGTAGCGCCCTTCTGGCAAAGGACCAGCGCTGTTTCCGCCTCGATCGTTGCTGCGCGACGTACCCGTGAACCGGGGCGAACAGAAACGCGGCGGTGAAGCAGACGCCCACCATGGTTGCCATGCTGCCGGCAATGGACGCATCCAGCCAGTGCGCAAGCCAGTAGCCGGAAATGGCGCAGGCGACGCCCAGCGCGACGCTCAACACGAGCGTTGTACCAAGCCGGTCGGTGAGCAGTCGCGCCGCGGCGGGTGGGCCAACGATAAGGGCTACCACCAGAATGGCGCCGACCGCATCGAAGGCCGCCACCGCCGTGAGCGAGACCAATCCCATCAACAGGTAGTGAAGAGCGACGGGGGCGAACCCAAGGGTCGATGCGAGCGCGGCATCGAAGGTAGCCAGCTTCAGCTCCTTGTAGAAGAGCAGGATGAAAACCAGGTTCATCAATCCAATCGCGCCCATCGCGTACAGGCCCTGGGGGCCGAGATCGACCCCGGCAATCTCGAGTCGGTTGAAGGGTGCGAACGCGAGCTCGCCCAGCAAGACGGCGTCCAGATCGAGGTGGATATCCCCGGCATACCGCGCAATCAAGATGACGCCGATGCTGAAAAGAGCGGGGAAAACGAGTCCGATGGCCGTGTCTTCCCTCACGAGGCCGGAGCGAGTAAGCACTTCCACGAGCACGACGGTGATGAGTCCCATCAGGGCCGCTCCCACGATCAGGAGCGGCGAGTTCAGGTTCCCGACGATCAAGAAGGCGATCACGATGCCTGGCAAGATGGCGTGACTGATGGCATCGCTCATCATGGCCATACCGCGGAGCACCAGATAAACGCCGGGTAGCGCGCAGGCGGCCGCCACCACGATGGCCACCAGTTGTATCTCGATTTGCGTGATGGTCAACGGGGCGGCTCCCCGTCCATCATGTCCGCCTTTGCGTCGGTCAGCTCGCCGGCAACTCTACGGCGCCAGACGATGCCACGTGCCGGCGCAAACAGCAGCGAGAAGGCGACGATCAGGCTGACGGCCATGACGATCGTCGGCCCGGTCGGTAGGTTGGCGAAGGCGCTGCTGACAAGCGTGCCCGAAACGCCGGCAAGCACGCCGAACAGCGCGGACAGACCGACCATCGTACTGAGACGATTGGTCCACTGCCGGGCCGCTGCCGCCGGGGCGATCAGCATGGCGCTCATCAAGACGACACCGACCGTCTGCAGACCGATCGCAATCGCGACCGCGATCAGGGTCATCAAGAGCACATCGAGCGCGCGCATCGGAAGACCCAGGGTTCTGCCGAAGGCGGGGTCGAAGGACAGCAGCTTGAACTCCTTCCAGAAGAGCCCGATCCCCGCCAGCGCGATCGAACCGAGGAAGGCCATCGTCCACACATCCTCGGTGACCAGTGTGGCAGCCTGCCCGAACAGAAAGGTGTCGAGTCCGGCCTGTCGGGCGCCGGCTGTCTGTTGAAGATAGGTCAACAAAAGAAGCCCGATGCCGAAGAATACCGTTAGAACGAGGCCGAGTGCGGTGTCGTATTTCACGCGTCGGTTCTGCGTCACGGCCATGACGCAGATCGTGGCGAGCCATCCGGCAGCCAAAGCCCCGAGCAGGAGCACGAGCGTCACACGGCTGCCCGTGATCAGAAAGGCGAGCGCGATTCCCGGAAGCGCCGCGTGTGAAATGGCATCGCCGATGAGGCTTTGCCCGCGTAAGACGGCATAGGTACCCAAGGCGCCACTCACGAGTCCAAGCACGGTGGAACCCAAGGCGACGGTGCGCAGGGTGTAATCAGCGAAAAGGGGTTGTACGAGATTGGACAAGACCTCCATCAACCGCCCTCCTTTGGCGTCTCCACGAAGGCGATGCGTCCGCGATAGGTTTGCCGCAGATTTTCTGTCGTGAAGACCTCGCGGACGGCGCCTGCCGCAATACGGCGGACATTGAGCAAGAGGACCGAGTCGAAATACCGAGGTAGCGTCTGTAGGTCGTGATGCACAACCACCACGGTTTTCCCGTCCGATTGAAGTTCGCGCAGAATCTCGATGATGGTGCGTTCCGTCGTCGCATCTACCCCTTGAAGGGGTTCGTCCATGAGATAGAGCCGAGCGTCCTGAACGAGGGCACGTGCGAGAAACGTCCGCTGTTGTTGACCGCCGGATAGCTCGCTGATCTGCCGCTCGGCGAGGTGTGCGATGCCGACCTTTTCGAGCGCGTGCATCGCCTCCGTCCGCTCTTTCTTGCCCGGGCGCTTGAACCACCCGATCTGCCCGTACAATCCCATCAGTACGACGTCCAGCACGTTCGTGGGGAAATCCCAGTCCACACTGGTGCGCTGTGGAACGTACGCGGCCTGCTCACGCACGTCGCGATATGGCCGCCCAAGCACGCGAATCTGGCCGGAAGCGGGTTGGACCAGGCCGAGTACAGCCTTCAACAGCGTACTCTTGCCGGCTCCATTCGGACCTGCAATGGCCACGAGATCGCCTTGCTCCACCGTCCAGTCGATGTCCCACAAGACGGGTTTGTCGCGATAGGCCATCGAGAGATCGCGCACGGTTAGGGCAGGAGTCGACATGTCGGGGTAAGTATCGTGGTCGCTCAGCAGAAGTGAGTCTCGCTCATTGGGGCCGTCGCCAAAGGCTCCATGGCTGGTCGGTGCCCCACTGCGGTGTCAGCAATGCCCTATCGCCCGTGCGCCCAAGTGCCGCGACGGCCGAGGTTGCGAACGAGCCCCGAAGGCGTCAGTTGGGGTCGCGCAGGAGTCCCTCCACGATGGTGTCGATGTTGTGACGCATCATACCGATGTAGGTACCTTCCGGCGTCCCTCGATCCCCGAGTGCATCGCCGTAGAGCGTACCGCCGAGGGTCGCGTTAAAACCTTTGGCCTGGGCTGCGCGGCGTACGGCTTCAATACCCCTTTCTGGCACGGACGACTCAGCGAACAGCACAGGAATCTGCCGTTCTACGATGAATTCTGCCATGCGTTGAACGTCGGCGGTGCCCGCTTCCGTGGCGGTGCTGATTCCTTGCAGACCCCGGACGTCGAAACCGTAGGCTTTTCCGAAATATTTGAAGGCATCGTGCGATGTCAAGAGCACGCGACGCGGATCGGGAACCGCGCTTGCCCGTTCATGCAGATACGAATCGAGCTCTGCCATTTCGTCGAGCAGCGCAGCCGTACGCGCGCGGAATCCCTCGGCATTGTCCGGATCCATTGCGACCAGGACATCACGCACGTGCTCCGCGACGATTTGCCATAGCGAGACATCCAGCCAGACGTGGGGGTCTCGATGGCCGGGATAGTCCGGCGAAGAGATCAGCAGGCCATCGGGAATGACTTCGGCGAGGGCTTCCGTTCGGACGCCGCGCTGGCCCATTTGCTCGAACAGGTCGGTCATCCGTCCTTCGAGGTGGTGGCCATTATAGAAGACGATATCCGCGCGGCTCATTCGATGCGCGTCACCCTCGCTGGCTCGGTAGAGGTGCGGGTCGATGCCCGGGCCCATTAAGCTGGCAAGCGATATGTCGTCTCCACCAATGGTCCTGACCAGGTCGCCGATGATGTTCGTCGTCGCGACCACTCTGAGGCGGTCGTCATCTTCTCCACCCGTCTCGCATCCGGCGACACCAAGAAGCAGCGCCGATAGCAGAAGTCCGTGCAATAGAAATCGCATCTGCTTTTTCTCCCGTGATCCGTTCTCGAGAGTCTCGTTGCATGAGGGCACCTTGAAAGATTCAAGGTGCCCGCTCGGGGCAAGGATGCCCCGCCATTTTCAGTCGCCTAAGCGACTGAAAATGAAGCGAAGCGAGAATCGCATTTTCGCTTCGCGTCTGGAAAAATTGCCCGGATGGCAATTTTTCAAGGTCCCCATGAGAGCCTGGAACTTCAGTTAGAGCAACCCGCACCTCTTGTCTGTCACACGGGCACGTCGGAAAACGCAAAGCGCCGATGCGGGGTAGGGATGCCTGTTTCGAGCACCACCCGACAGGCAATGCTCCAGGGTTTGCCTTATTCTCGACCCATGTAGCATACAGGATTTCATCGGAGAACCGATATCGGATGTCCGCCAATTTCACCCAGTTCAGGGATCAATTCAGGGATCCGGTTCATTGGCGAAGCACCGTGTGGTTCCGCGCTTCCCGAGTACGCGTCAGGCGTTCCCGCGGGATCGCTGACGGGCTGGCTGGCGATCCTTCTGCGTTGACGCAGATCGGCGCCCATCGCCCGAGGGCCGGGACGGCTCGCCTCAATACCGCCGATGGCGAAAAAGCCAGCCGGCCGCGCCGAGCGTGAACAGCGCGATCAGAGCAAGCGGCCACAATTGCGGCCACACCTGACCGAAACCGGCGCCTTCCAGAAAGACGCCGCGCAAGATGACCAGGTAATAGCGCAGAGGATCGATGAGTGTCAGGGCCTGCACGGCCGCCGGCATGTTGTCGATGGGTGTGGCGAATCCCGAGAGGATCACCGCCGGTACCATGAACAGAAAGGCCCCGAGCAGCGCCTGTTGCAGCGTGGCGGCGAGCGCGGAGATCATCAAACCGATGCCCACGGCCGCCAACGCGAAGAGCAGCACACCGCTGTAGAGTGCCCGAAGATCCCCGGTCAGGGGAATCTCGAACCAGAACACCGCGATGGTCATCACCAACGAGGCTTGGACGACGCCGATCAGGACACCGGGCAAGGCCTTGCCGATCAGGATCTCGGCCGGACGCAGCGGCGTCATCAGGAGCTGATCGAAGGTGCCCTGTTCGCGCTCGCGGGCGACCGATAAGGCCGTCACCATCATGGTCACGACCAGCGTCAGCAAGCCTACCAGGCCGGAGACGAAGAACCAGCGGCTCTCCAGGTTGGGGTTGTACCAGGCGCGGATGACGAGCCGCGTCGGCAGACCCGGCAGGCCCTGCGCACTTGCCCAGTCGCGGTTGAAGTCGGCCAGGATGCGCACGACATCGTTTCTCACGACTTGGGCACTGTTGGAATTGCGCCCATCGACCAGGATCTGGACCGAGGCGGTGCGTCCCCCGCTCAGGTCGGCACTGAACCGCGGCGGGATCTGGATCACCAGCCGCACGGCGCGCCGGTCGATGTGCGCGCCGATCGCGTCGGGGTGATTCAGATGGCCGGCGAAGGCGAAGCTCGGGGCGCCCTCGAAGCGAGCGAGCAGTTCACGCGCCGCCGCGCCGCCATCGCGATCGAGCACGGCGTAGTCGATGCGGTGCAGATCGAAGGAGGCGGCGTAACCGAACACCAGCAGCTGGATCAGCGGTGGCACGATGACCACGATCCGGCTGCGCTTGTCGCGAAACAGGGCCAGGAATTCCTTGACCGTGAGCGCCAATAGGCGGGTGAACAGGGGGCTGATCGGGGTCATCGGCCGTTATTCGAGGCGCTTATGCAGCAGCCGTCGGCTGAGCCCGAGCAAGGCACCGGCCATCAGCGCCAGCGCCGCCGCGTTCGGCAGGATCAGGCTCCAGACGTCTCCGGCCAGAAAGAGCGTTTGCAGGATGGTCACGAAATAGCGAGCCGCGACCAGATAGGTCAGCGCGCGCACGGGCGTCGGCATGCTGTCGATGTCGAACAGGAAGCCCGAGAGCAGGAAGGCCGGCAGAAAGGTGACGAGGAGCGCGATCATACCGGCGAGAAACTGATTGCGCGTGACGATCGAGATCAGCAAGCCCATGCCGAGCGCGGTCAGCAAAAAGAGTGTCGAGCAGAGCGCCAGCACCCAAAACGAACCCCGCAGCGGCACATCGAAAAGCCCGAGCGCCATCAGCACCGACAACACCATCCCGCCCAAACCGAGTACGAAGTAGGGGAGCAGCTTGCCGATCAGGATCTCGTCGATGGTCACCGGCGTGACGAGCAGCGCCTCGAGCGTGCCGCGTTCCCATTCCCGCGCGAACACCAGCGCTGTGAGCAGGGCGCCGACCAGGGTCATGTTGACTACCAAGAGTCCAGGCACCAAGAAGTGGCGGCTCTCCAGCTCCGGGTTGAACCAGACACGGATCTCGGCCGCGACCGGCTCGACGAGGCCGAGGCCGAGCCCGTGCGCATCGCTTTCCTGTTGCAGCCAGTTCGACCAAACGCCTTGGATGTAGCCTTGCAGCAGGCGCGCCGAGTTGGCATCGACGCCATTGAGGATGACGCCGATCGGTGCCTCGGCCGAGCCCGTGCTGGCGCCCGCGATGCGCTGACTGAAATCACTCGGCAGCACCACCAAGCCCTTCACATGATGACGGCGCACCGCCTCGCGCCCGTCCTGGAGCGTCGCGTAGAGGCGTGGCTCGAAATAGGGTGAATTCTGGAAGGCGGCCGTGAACGATTGGGCCGCTGTGCTCGGCTGCTCGATCACGAGGCCGACCGGCACCTGTCTGGCATCGAGCGACACCCCATAGCCGAACAGCAAGAGCAGTCCGCCGGGCAGGACGAAGGCGATCGCAAGACTCGAAGGGTCGCGCAGGATCTGCAACCACTCCTTGCGCAGCAGCCCGAGCAATCGGCGTGACATCCAGTGCGGCATCAGGCGGGTCCACCATGCGCGTGCGTCTCGATCAGCCGGATGAAGGCGTCTTCCAGCTCGGGGCAGGGTTGCTCGGGGGTCGCGGCGCGCGCCTTGATCGCGGCGGGGGTGCCCAGGGCCAGGATCTCGCCGGCTGCGAGGATCGCGACCCGATCGCAATATTCGGCCTCGGGCAAGACGTGCGTCGTGACCAGGATCGTCACGCCTTCCTCGGCCAGCGCGTTGATCCGGTCCCAGAATTCGCGGCGTGCCAGCGGATCGACCCCTGACGTGGGTTCGTCGAGAAAGAGGATGTGAGGCTCGTGCATCAGGGCAGCGGCCATGGCCAGACGCTGCTTGTAGCCGAGCGGCAAGGTGCCGCTGTCGGCTGTCGTCAGCGCCGCCAGCTCGAAGGACTCCAGCGCCCAGTCGATCCGCGCCCGGGCGTGGCGACCGCGTAACCCATAGGCGCGGGCAAAGAAGTCGAGATTCTGGCGTACCGTGAGATTGGTGTAGAGCGCGAAGCTCTGCGACATATAGCCGACCCGCCGACGCGCCTCGGCCGGCGCGCGGCGCAGGTCCACGCCGGCCACGCGCACTTGCCCAGCGGTTGGCGGCAGCAGTCCGCACAGTATCCGAAAGGTGGTGGTCTTGCCGGCGCCATTGGCGCCCAGGAGTCCGAAGACCTCGCCGGGCTCGACGCTGAATCTCGCGTCCTTCACCGCCACGAAGTCGCCGAAGACGCGGTGGAGTGACTCGACCTCGATCGCCGTGCCGGCCAGGCGTGACCTCTTGCGTGCGTCGGACCGGGGAGCGGCGCGTGCTCCGTTGCTCAGCCGTTCGACGAAGCTATCCTCGAGTCGCGGCCGAACCCGCTGCCAGTCACTCCCTTCGGGCTCGTGCTCTGGTGGGAATTCTTGCGCACTCGCCGCATCGAGGATGACGCGAATCGACTCGCCCTGTAGCGCCGCATCGACCACGCCCGGTCGTCGGCTCAATTCGGCACGGCGCGCGCGCCGCGTCGCGGGCGTCACGGCGATCTCGAAAACGCGACCGCGCAATGGTTCCGTGAAACATTCGGGTGGCCCTTGGTCGATCAGCCGGCCAGCGTGCAACAGGATCACATCGGCGCAGCGCTCGGCCTCGTCCAGGTAAGCGGTCGAGAGCAGCACGCTCATGCCCTCCTGTTCGACGAGTCGATGGACGATCGACCACAGCTCGCGCCGCGAGACCGGGTCGACCCCGACCGTCGGCTCGTCGAGCAACAGCAGTCGCGGGGGTGCGACCAGGGTGCAGGCCAGGCCCAGCTTCTGTTTCATGCCGCCCGAGAGCCGTCCGGCCAGACGTCCCAGGAAGGGGCCGAGCCCGGTCATGTCCATCAGATGCGCATAGCGCTCGCGGCGTGCCGCCTCGGGCACTTGCTGGAGATCGGCGTAGAGATCCAGATTCTCGCGTACGCTCAGATCCTCGTAGAGCCCGAAGCGCTGCGGCATATAGCCAATGCACGACTGAACGGCGAGCGGTTCGGCGGTGACATCCAGTCCCAGTACCTCGACCCGGCCGGCATCCGGTCGGAGCAAGCCCGCGACAACGCGCATCAGGGTCGTCTTTCCGGCCCCATCCGGGCCGACAAGTCCGGTCACCGCCCCCGGCGCGAGGGTGCAGGAGATGTCGGTGAGCGCTTCGATGACCTGTCCTGCCCGCCGGAAACGTTTGACGAGATGCGCGATGCGCAGCGGAGGAGAGGATTCAGCGCGCCTCATGGGTCGAGTTGGCCTCGGGGCCGCAACCGGGCGTTGCGAGCGGTGCGGCGGCCAGATCGATCTCGACCGTCACCGGCATCCCTTGACGCAGTTCCCCGCGTGGGTTGCAGGCGAACACCCGTGCCTGATAGACGAGATCGGTGCGAAGCTCGGTGGTCTGCACCGTCTTGGGCGTGAACTCGGCGTTGGGAGCGATATAGCCGACCCAGCCGGGGTAGGCGCGCCCCGGAAAACTATCGCTGAAGATCGCGGCTGGCTGCCCCGGCGCGACGCGCCCCAGATCCGGACCGGCGAGATAGACGCGCGCCCAAAGCGGTTCGGTCAGTGTGAGCCTGTAGACGGGGCGCAGCGCCGAGGCCATATCGCCAGGCTCCAAGAGGCGATTCTGGATGACGCCAGTCGTCGGCGCCGCGAGGCTCGTATCCTCGAGATCGATCTCGGCGGCGTGCAACTCGGCTTCCAGCGCCAGGAGACGCGCGCGTGCCGCGTCGATCTCCTCGGTACGGGTGCCGGCGAGCACCAAATCCAGACTGGCTTTCACGGCCCCGGCGCGCGCCTCGGCGGCCTCGGCCGCGCTCCGTGCATCGTCATGGTCCTGCGGCGAGACGAGCTTGCGCGCGGCCAGTTCTTTGGCGCGTTCGGCATGCTGGCGGGCGTTGAGCGCCTCGGTCCGCGCGGCCTCCAGATCGGCCCGCAGCTTGGCGATCTCCTCCGGGCGCGCGCCGGCCAGCAGCTCGCGCAGTTCGGCGCGTTGGGCCTCGACCCGCGCCTCGGCCATTGCGCGGGCGAGCGTCGGGCGGCGCGCGTCGAGCCGGGCGAGCGTCTCGCCTTGCACGACCGAAGCGCCCTCGGACACCGACATGGATGCGATGCGCCCGCTCACCTCGAACGCCAGATCGACCTGGCGCACGTCGATGTGACCGTAGAGCACCAGCCGATCGGCGCGCGCCTGATTGGCCGAGCGCTCGAGTCCCAACAGATAGACCAGCGCTGCCAGCGTCGCCGCCGAGAGGAACAGGCCAATGACTAGCCGAGGTTTCTTCATCATGACGCGGTCACTCGCGGTCACTCGCGGTCACTCGAGGTCTTCGAGTTCACCGATCCTCGGTGCCGGCCCCGCCCGGGTCGATCGGGCAAGCCGTCCGCACGGCGCGGACTTGCGGCGCACGGTGGCTACATCGGCGAGTCGATGATCAGCAGCGATGTCACCTCGCGCACCCCGACCAGATCCTCGGCGAGGGACTCGACGATCTGTCGCTCCACGGTGGACGACACGGTGCCGCGCAAGACGACGGCCCCGTTGTTGACGACCGGTTCGATGGTGTTGGCGTTCACGCTGGTGTTGAATATCAACAGTTTTCGGAGGCGTCGCTCGATCCAGGCATCCGGCCGTTCGGCCTCGGCCGCGGTCGCTTGTGCATCGCGCTCGGCCGATATCAGCGCGGAATCGACGGCCAGATAATTGAACACCTCGTGCACGCCGTCGGTGTGGTTCGCCAGCGTGGTCAGCCGGTCGGCGGTCTGAGTGCTGCCGACCCGGCCGTGCAGACGGATGGTGCCGTCGTCGACCTCGAAGCGAACATCGGCTCCGGCCAGGCTCACCTTCCAATCGAGCGGCTGTTGCAGCCGCACTGCCGTATTGAGATCCTGCACCTGTTTGGCTAGTCTGCTCGGCTCGTCGGCGAGCTCGCCACCGAGCGTCAGTGCATTGTCGATGCGGGTACGACCGGCCACCAGGCCAGCCAACGCGGAGGCCAGGTCGCGTTCGACGTCGTTGCTGACGGTCCCCTCTAGGCGCAGACCCTCGTCGGTCTCGCTGACGCGGATCGGGTACCCGCTCAGATGTTCGTTGATCGTGAGCAGGGTCTGGATCTTCGCCGCCGTCGCTGTCTCGGCGAAAGACGGCGCGGCCAGCAGCGACGCGGCGAGCCAGACCGCTGCGAAAAGGGTAGCGCGGAAGGGTAGAGCAGGCATCGTGTCCCGATCCTCGTGACGGCTGTTGATGTCCGGTATGGTAACCGCAATCAGAAGCTTGAGCGAAGACGGCGCAGTGACCCGATCTCCTCGGCGGCGACCGCGGGACGCGCGACACGGCAAATAGCAGAAGAGGTTCCGATGCACATCGTTGACGGCGTTCTCGCGACCCCGGTGATCGTCGCGGGTACCGCGCTGACCATCGCCGGGGTCGCGCGCGGGCTGAAGGACCTGGATTTCGAGCGGATCCCGGCCGCCGGTGTGTTGAGCGCGACCTTTTTCGTCGCCGCGCTGATCCATGTCCCGGTCGGGCCGTCGAACGTCCATCTTCTGCTCAATGGGTTGGTCGGGCTGGTCCTCGGTTGGGCCGCGTTTCCAGCCCTGTTCATCGCCCTGTTGCTGCAGGCCGTGTTCTTCGGTTTCGGTGGCGTGACCGTTCTCGGCGTCAACACGCTGGCCCTAGCGGGGCCGGCCGTGCTGGTGCATTACCTGTGTCGTCGCGGGGTGCGTTCGGCGCGCGCGCCGATCGCGTCCGTCTGGGGCGCGTTCGGCGGCGGTGTCGCGATCCTGTTCACGGTCGGGATCGTGGCCTTGGCCTTGGCCCTGAGCGGCGAGCACTACTGGCCGGCGGCGCAGTTGATCCTGCTCGCGCACCTGCCGGTGATCGTCGTCGAGGCCCTGCTGTGTGCCGCGGCGGTGACATTGGTTCGCCTGGTCAAACCGGAGCTGTTCGGCCTGCCGACGGGCGCAATCGCGAGAAATCTCGATGGCTGATCGTGCGCATGCGACGCCATCGGTCCTGGTCCCCGTCGTCGCGATGGCGGTCAAGGCCGCCGCGCAGGCCCATCGGGTGGCGGATGGCCATCGGTTCTGACTCGTCCGGCTCGCTCCTCGATACGGGGGCGCGCGCCATGGGTCCGCTCGTGGCACTCGATCCGCGCGTGCGGATCCTGGCCGCCCTGTTCTTTGCCGTGTCCGTCGTGACCTTGTCCGATACGCCGGCCTTGTTGGCGGCCGTCGGCGTGGCATTCCTCGTCGCGGCGCTCGCGGGACTGCGCTGGCGGACCGTCGCGCGCCGATTGCTGGTGGTGGATATGCTGATGCTGTTCATCCTGGCTTCCTTGCCCTTCTCGGTCCCAGGTACGCCGATTCTCGAGTGGCACGGCTTGGTCGCGAGCGCCGAAGGGTTCGAGCAGGCCATCCACATCCTGCTGAAGGCCAATGCGATCCTGCTCGCGTCGCTCGGTCTCGTGGGGGCACTCGATGGCACGACGCTGGGTCGGTCCCTCGCGCGCCTGCGGATGCCCCCGGCGCTCGTGCATCTCCTGCTCTTCACGGTGCGCTACCTCGACGTCATCGGCCGCGAATACGCGCGGCTGCGCACCGCGATGCGCGTGCGCGGCTTCCAGCCGGGGAATAACTGGCACACCTATCGTACACTGGGATATCTGGTCGGGATGCTGCTCGTGCGCAGCCTCGAGCGCTCCGAGCGGATCCTCGCGGCCATGCGCTGCCGTGGTTTTACCGGTCAGATCCTGTTGCTCGATACCCTGCGTTTTCGCCCGATCGATGCCCTGTTCGCCGGGCTCGTGATCCTGGTCTGCGCGGCGCTGCTGTCGTTCGACGCCTGGTTCGGCGGCTTTCACTGAGCGGCCGAGCGATCAGCCCGTGGCGCCTAGGCCGCCGGCGATCGCGTTGACGCTCAACAGCAGCGTCGGCAGGAGCGAGTCGGCCCCGGCGCTGCCGGCATCCCTGGCCGCGCGCCAGCGACGCAGTAAGCCGACCTGATGGTGGTGAAGGGGCACCAGCGCTCGATGTCGGATCTCGAGGACGCGATGGAGGCACGGGCGCGCCGCGGCGAACGGGGTGTCGTAGAGACGCTCGAGTACCTCTCCGGTGCGCGAGTGTTCGTCGAGGATCTGTTGAAGCAGGCGCCCGCGTACCGCGTCGTCGGGCACGAGTTCGGCGTAAAGCCGCATGATGTCAGGCGATGCCTGGGCCCACGCGGTGGCGGCGTTGCTCAGCATGTAGTGGACCGGTGCCCACCGCTCGCCGTCTGCGGTCTTGGCGTGTATCAGGGCGTCGCACGCCTCGGGTGCCTCCGTCGCCAGTGTTTCGAGCGCCGTGCCGAGACCGAACCAGCCCGGCAGCACGAAGCGCGCCTGGTTCCAGGCGAAGACCCAGGGGATGGCCCTGAGGTCTTGAAGCGTCCGCTGGCCCGTGCGCCGGGCGGGCCTGGAGCCGATGCGGCTCTGCTCGATCGCGTCGATCGGCGTCGCACATTCGAAGAAAGAGAGGAAACCCGGCTCCTCGACGAGGGCGCGGTAGGCGCGCAGACTCGATTCGGCGAGCCGGTCCATGATCTCGAGCAGCTCGGCCGGGTCATCGCCGCCATTTCGATCGCGCAACGTCCTGCCGAGCGTCCCCGCGAGCAGGAGCTCGAGGTGGTGCACGGCCGTGACGCGGTTGGCGTACTTCTGGGCAATGATCTCGCCCTGTTCGGTGACTCGCAGGTCGCCGCCCAGCGTGCCGGGAGGAAGCGCAGCGAGGAAGCGGTGGGTCGGTCCGGCACCACGGCCGATGGTGCCGCCGCGGCCGTGGAAGAAACGGACGCGCACACCATGACGCGCGCCGACATCGGCCAGTGCCTGCTGCGCCCGGTAGAGTCCCCAGAAGCTCGCGGCAAAGCCGCCGTCCTTGCCGCTGTCGCTGTAGCCGATCATGACCTGCTGCACCGGCTCGCCGCCGGCGGCCTGTCGTTCGAGCGAATGCCGGACGACAGGCTCCCGCAGGAAGGCGTCGAGGGTTTCGGGGGCGGTGCGCAGATCCTCGATCGTCTCGAACAGCGGTACCACCGCAAGCGGGCACCAGACCTCGGCGCCGTCGCGCCGAAGCAGTCCGGCGTCGCGGGCCAGCACGAATACGGCGAAGAGATCGGCGGCGCTTCGCGTCATGCTGACGATCAGCGCGCCGAGGCCGTCGGTGCCGTGCCGTTCGATCTCGGCAGCGAGGAGCCGGTAGCAGGCGAGCACCGCCGTGGCCTCGGGGCCCGCCTCATGGCGCGGATGGGCGAAAGGCCGGACGACGTTGAGCTCGCGCGCGAGCAGTTCGCGACGGCGCGGCTCGTCCCAGGCCGGGAAGTCTGCCGCGCCCGCGATGCCGGCGAGTACCAGCAGTTCCGCGAGCGCCCGATCGTGAAAGGCGCTGTTCTGGCGGACATCGAGACGCGCGAGGTGAAAGCCGAAGGTGCGCACCAGGTGCAGGACGGGATCGACGTCCGTCTGCGCGAGGCGTTCGGCACCGATCGCCTCGAGACTGGCCCGCAACCGCAGCAGGTCGGCCTCGAGTTCGCCGGCGTGTCGGTAGGCGTTGTCCGGCGCCTCACCCTCGGCGAGCGGCAGTGCCGCGCGCAGCAGGTTGACGGCTTGGCGCCAAGGCTCGTCCGGGTTACGCGCCAGCGCCGCTGCACCGGATCGGCCCAGCGCTGCGGCGCGGGTCTCGATCCAGCGGGCCAAGTCCGGTGGCGCTGTCTGCCGATAGGCGGACAGGCTGGCACCGGCGGCGAGCTGGGTAAGCTCTTCGTCGAGCAACTCGAGGGCCGCGCGACGAAAGGTCGCAAGCGTCACCGCCGTGACCTCGTCGGTGACGAACGGGTGTCCGTCGCGGTCCCCGCCGACCCAGTCGCCGAATAGCAGCCGCGGCCGAGCGAGCGGGTCGGCGAGCAGCGCCGGGTCGAAACCCGCCCGACGCCAGGCCGCCTGCAAGCGTTCTTCGAGCCAGGACAACGCGGTCGGGAACACCCGGCGGAGGTAGTGGAGCACATTGCGGAGCTCGTCGGCGACTGCGGGTTTTTCGAGGTACACCTCGCCCGTGCGCCAGAGCCGCTCGATCCCCGCCGTCACCTTCGCCTCGAGCGCGGCGCGCTCGGAAGGCGTCCACATCGTGTTTTCCAGCTCGACCAGCAGTCGGTAGAGTGCCCGATGGTGATGGAGCACGGTCTCCCGCTTGGCCTCGGTCGGGTGGGCGGTGAGGACGGGTTCGACGCGGAGGTCCCTCAGCGCCGCGGCGACTGCCGGGCCATCGAAGCCGTCCTCCTCGAGGCGCGCGAGATGCTGGTCCCAGGAGCCCGGTTCCTGGACGAGCTCATCGGCTGCTTCGCGGGCCCGTCGGCCCTGAGCGATCGCATTCTCCTCGGCCTGATGCAGAAGCTGGAAGGCGATGGAGAAGGCCTGCAGGCAACACTCGGCCTTCTCCTCTGGCCACGCGGCCGCGATCGCACCGTCCCCCCAGAGCTCGCGCCAGGGCAGCGCCCGCGCGACCTCCCGTTCGCCCAGGTCTTCGAGCACGGTGGCGAACGAGCGCATCAGCAGCGCCAAGGTGGTATCGATCTTCGGGACGTCGAGGCGACTGGCCATGGTTTTTCCTCCCGGCTAGTGACGACGATCGTTACGCCGGTGGGGCCGTGACGCGGCTCATTGGTTCCCTCTATGCCTCAGAACCCTCGGTCGGTGGCGAAGGCTGCGTCGCCGTCGCCACCTTGTTTGTCGGCCGGGGGTTATCAGATCAGGTCGCGAACCCCGTCGCGCTCCTCGAGCAGCTCGGCCTCGGTGGCCTTCATGCGCGTGCGGCTGAACTCGCTGATTTCGAGCCCCTGCACGATCTCCCAGCGGCCTTGTTTGCAGCGCACCGGGAAGGAATAGACGATGCCTTCGGTGATGCCGTAGCTGCCGTCGGAGGGCACGGCCATGCTGACCCAGTCGTCGGCCGGGCTGCCGAGTGCCCAGTCGCGGACGTGGTCGATCGCCGCCGAGGCTGCGGAAGCGGCGGACGATACCCCGCGCGCCTTGATGATGGCGGCGCCACGCTGCTGGACGGTCGGGATGAAGTCATCGCGGACCCAGGTCTCGTCCACCAGCGAGGGCGCGGGCTTGCCGTCCACCGTGCAGTGACTGATGTCCGGGTATTGCGTGGCGGAGTGATTGCCCCACAGGGTCATCTGGCGGATCGCGTTGACGCTCTTGCCGGTCTTCGCCGCCAGCTGGGCGAGGGCGCGGTTGTGGTCAAGCCGGGTCATGGCGGTGAAGCGGGCGGGGTCGAGGTCGGGCGCGTTCCGATAGGCGATCAGCGCATTGGTGTTGGCTGGATTGCCGACCACCAGCACGCGCACCTGGCGGTCAGCGTTATCGTTCAACGCCTTGCCCTGAGCCGAGAAGATTTTGGCGTTCTCCAGCAGCAGGTCCTTGCGCTCCATGCCGGCGCCGCGCGGCTTCGCGCCGACCAGCAGTGCGTAGTGGGCGTCGGCGAAGGCCTCTTCCGCCTTGTCGGTCGCCACCACGCCCGCGAGGGTCGGGAAGGCGCAGTCGAGCAGCTCCATTTCGACGCCCTTGAGGGCGCCCAGGGCCGGCGGGATCTCGAGGAGTTGCAGGATGACGGGCGTATTGGGGCCCAGCATCTGACCGGAGGCGATACGGAAAGCCAGTTGGTAGCCGATCTGGCCGGCGGCGCCAGTGATGGCGACTCTTGTGGGTTGGGTCATGGGCGACTCGCTGTTCTGGGTTCGTTTCTGTCGAGATGGCCGCCGCGCTGGCACCGGTAGCCCTGCTCGCGGCGGAACCTCCCATTGTAGCAGCGCCGCCGCGCGCAGGTCCCCAGGGCCTGCAAGGCGGTGCGCAGGCCCGGTCGCGGCGTCATTCGAAGCCAGGCATGATCGGTGTCGCTGAGGCCGGGGGTAGCGGATCCGGCGCGCGGTCGCGGACGAAACCCGGGAAATCGGGGTTGGTCCAGCCTGCGTCGGCGACTCGTTCAGGGGGCGGGCGTAACCTCGAGGTGTAGTCGACGACCGCGGCCTGCTCCTGGGGCGTGAAGCCTTGGATCTTCTTGACCATCTTGGGATCGGAGTTCTTGCGACGGCCCTCGCGGATCAAATCGAATTGCCGCATCAGATAATGGTAATGCTGCCCGGCCAGGGCCGGGATGTGATCTTCCTTGTCACCTTGGCCGCGGTCACCGTGGCAGTCCGCGCAGTCCTGCGCATAGAGCCTCTTGCCAAGCTCGAGGTCTTCGCCCGGCCCGACGCCATTGTTCGGTGTCATCGGCAACTGCGCCACATAGGCCGCCACGTCCGCGATCCGCTGCGGTCCACCGAGGATCTCCGGTATCGCGAAGGGGTACATCAGCGGATTCTCGCGGTTGCGCGCGCGAATATCGGCGAGCTGCTTGATGATCACGGTGCTGTGTTGGCCGGCGATTTGCGGGTAGCTGCCGTTCGGCGTTCCCCACCCCTCGGGGCGGTGACACACCGAGCAGACCATGTAGACCTCCCGCCCGTTCTCGACGTTCGGCGTCAGGGATAGCACCTCCTCGTACTCGGCCTGGGCGATTTCGGCAGGCGTTTGGGCCGCGGAAATACCCGATAACGGCATCAGGAGCGTGATCGCCACGGACCACGCGAGCCTCGTCTCTTTCATCGTTGTCCTCCATCAGCCTGGCGATCGGTCACAGTCGTCGCCCCGGCGCCATACTCTCGTTCGCCCCTTGAGGTTATGCGCAGCCACGGGGCGATGCAACCATGCGCCGCGCTCGGCAAACCAAAAAGGCCCGACGGTGATCGAGCCGGCCGCCTGTCTGGTGCGACCGATGTCGGCGCAAGGCCGTTCGCGCGGCCGGCTCTTCGCGAACACATTACGTTAATAGACAATATATGGTTGTTGCTAGCTTTCTAGATACTATATATTGTGTCTCTGCGCTGGCGGTCTCCGTCTGCGCCGCGCGCTACGCCTCGCCCCCGAACCAACCCGAAACAACACAAGAGGAACGCCATGACTTCGATCGCGCCGCAACGGGTTTCGTTCGATACGCCTCCCACCGCCGATTGGACGCCGCCGGGTTCGGACCGGCCCACCGACGAGATCGGGACGCCGGGTCGCGTCCAGGTGATCCGGCGCAACGGCCAGGTTACCCACTTCGATTCGACCAAGATCACGGTCGCGATGACCAAGGCCTTTCTCGCCGTCGAGGGCGGACAGGCGGCCGCGTCGCGGCGCGTCCATGATCAGGTCGCGGCGCTGACCGATCAGGTCGTCGCCGCCT
Source organism: Thioalkalicoccus limnaeus (assembly GCF_041197575.1). Classification (NCBI taxonomy): domain Bacteria; kingdom Pseudomonadati; phylum Pseudomonadota; class Gammaproteobacteria; order Chromatiales; family Chromatiaceae; genus Thioalkalicoccus; species Thioalkalicoccus limnaeus. The sequence goes on from NZ_JBDKXB010000017.1 coordinate 68,152, forward strand.
TGACTCGCCGCCTGCCGGGCGGCGGTACCGTCCACATCGAGGACATCCAGGACCAGGTGGAACTCGCGCTGATGCGCGCCGGTGAGCACAAGGTGGCCCGTGCCTACGTCCTGTATCGCGAACAGCATGCCCGCGAGCGGGCCGAAAAGGCCGCGCTGCCAGCCGACAAGAACCTGGCGTCGATCCGGGTCACGCTCGCCGACGGGTCCACGCGGCCACTCGATCTCGACCGCCTTGCGAGGCTCGTCGCCGAGGCCTGCCGCGGGTTGGCCGGTGTCGAGGGTCAGCGGATCCTCGCCGACACGCAACGCAACCTGTTCGATGGCGTGCGCGAGGTCGACGTCAGTCAGGCCCTGGTCATGAGCGCCCGGGCGCTGATCGAGACGGACCCGGACTACAGCCAGGTCGCGGCGCGCCTGCTGCTCGACATCCTCCGCCGCGAGGCGCTCGGCTATCTGGAGCTGGCCGACGGCATCGAGACCCAGGCCGACCTGGCCGAACGCTATAGCGACTATTTCACCGCCTTCGTGCACCGCGGCGGCGACCTCGAGTTGCTCGACCGGCGCCTCGCGACCTTTGATCTCGTGCGCCTCGGGGCCGCGCTGAGGCCCGAGCGCGATCTCCAGTTCGGCTACCTGGGGCTTCAGACCCTGTATGACCGCTACTTCCTGCATACCGCGAACGGCATCCGCTTCGAGTTGCCGCAGGCCTTCTTCATGCGCGTCGCGATGGGTCTGGCGATCGACGAGATCGACCGCGAGGAACGGGCCATCGAGTTCTACGAGCTCCTGTCCTCGTTCGCCTTCATGAGCAGCACGCCGACGCTGTTCAACGCCGGCACGCTGCGGCCGCAGTTGTCCTCCTGCTATCTGACGACGGTGCCCGACGATCTCGACGGCATCTACAGCGCGATCAAGGACAATGCGCTGCTGTCGAAGTTCGCCGGCGGCCTGGGCAACGACTGGACGCGGGTGCGTGGCCTCGGCGCCCATATCCGGGGCACCAACGGCAAGAGCCAGGGGGTCGTGCCCTTCCTCAAGGTCGCCAACGACACGGCCGTCGCCGTGAACCAGGGCGGCCGGCGCCGAGGGGCGGTCTGCGCCTACCTCGAGACCTGGCACATCGACATCGAAGAGTTCCTGGACCTGCGCAAGAACACCGGCGACGACCGGCGACGCACGCATGACATGAACACGGCCAACTGGGTACCGGACCTGTTCATGAAGCGCGTCGCCGAGGACGGCCCTTGGACCCTGTTCTCGCCGGACGAGACGCCGGATCTGCACGACCTGACCGGCCAGGCCTTCGAGCAGGCCTATCTCGCGTACGAGGCGCGCGCCGAACGCGGCGAACTCGGGGTCAGCAAGCGCATCAAGGCCGTCGATCTGTGGCGCAAGATGCTCGCGATGCTGTTCGAGACCGGCCACCCCTGGATCGCGTTCAAGGACCCATGCAACCTGCGCTATACGAACCAGCACGTCGGCATCGTGCACAGCTCCAACCTGTGCACCGAGATCACGCTGCACACCAATGATCAGGAGATCGCCGTCTGCAATCTCGGCTCGGTCAACCTGGCCGCGCACGTCGACGAGCACGGGCTCGACACCGCGAGGCTCCGCCAGACGGTCCGCACCGCGATGCGGATGCTCGACAACGTCATCGACATCAACTTCTACAGCGTCCCGCAGGCGCGCAAGGCCAATCTCCGCCACCGTCCGGTCGGGCTCGGGATCATGGGCTTTCAGGACGCCCTCTATCGGCTGCGCATCCCGTACACCAGCGAGGAAGCGGTGACCTTCGCCGACACGAGCCTCGAGCATCTGAGCTACTGCGCGATCGAGGCGAGCACCGAACTGGCCGAGGAACGCGGCCGCTACCCGAGCTTCGCCGGCAGCCTGTGGAGCCGCGGGATCCTGCCGATCGACAGCAACCAGCTGCTCGAGGAGGGCAGGGGCGGCTATCTGCAAGTCGACACCAGCCGCACCCTCGACTGGGACGCGCTGCGCGAGCGGGTGCGCACGGTCGGCATGCGCAACTCCAACTGCCTCGCGATCGCCCCGACCGCGACCATCAGCAACATCGTCGGGGTCAGCCAATCGATCGAGCCGACCTACCAGAACCTGTACGTGAAGTCGAACCTGTCCGGCGAGTTCACGGTCGTGAACCCCTATCTGGTCGCCGACCTCAAGGCGCGCGACCTGTGGGATCCGGTCATGGTCAACGACCTGAAATACTACGACGGCTCGGTGTGGCCGATCGATCGCATCCCCGAAGATCTGAAGGCGCTTTATGCCACCGCGTTCGAAATCGACCCGCGCTGGCTCGTCGAGGCCGCCAGCCGCCGCCAAAAGTGGCTCGACCAGGCCCAGAGCCTGAATCTCTACATGAGCGAGCCGAGCGGCAAGAAGCTCGACAACCTCTACAAGCTCGCCTGGGTCCGCGGCCTCAAGACCACCTATTACCTGCGCTCCATGGGCGCCACCCATGTCGAGAAGTCGACGGTCGCCGACGCGACACGCGCCAATCGGCTGAACGCCGTTGGTGGCTCAGCCGCCGTGGAGGGCCATGGCAAGGTGCCCGGCAACGGCAACGGCAACGGCGCCACGCGCCCGACGACCTGCTCCATCCTCGAACCCGACTGCGAGACTTGCCAGTAGGCAAGCGCGAAGACCAGTGCGCGCGGGCAGCTCGGGCGTCGCCTTGGCGGCACCGGGCTGGCTTGGCAAGAGTACGCAGAAGGGCGGTCGCGAACGATGGGGAGGTCTCGATCGATTGGCGCAACGCCATTTTCTGGATGCTGGGAAGGTATGACCAGAGCCGGGCTTGTGTATTGTGCAGCTGCGCATTCGCGCATTGGCCGAACAGCGCTTGTTTCCGTCTATCTCGGTCGGTGGAGCTTATTGCTCATACCATTACCCATATCTCCGCGGCCCCGGGGTCACCGGGCGTCGCAAGTACCTGATCAACGCAGATACGGTACCATGCGCGTCCCAGAAGCACCTCCTCGTAACGCTCTGATTTGGCGAAACCGACCGACTTATGGGTAAGGCTATGGCTTATTGCTAGTTCGATCCCCGTGGTTCGTGATGCGGGGAAGAGCTCCCGATTCGGCACGCGGACAATGTCTGATCACCCGGTTGGATCGACCCGTGGTGTGGCGTATTGTGTCGCCGCAGGGCATGTGCTAGGTTCCACTGCTAACACGGCCTATCGCAGGGTGCTTGACGTGGCTGGGTGAGCCCCATGCCTGGGGCCCGACATGGAAACACGCAGAATCTGTCTATCTCAATCGGACCAGATTCTGTCGACTCAACCGTCGGCTATCATTAAAAGGGGTTAGCAATCAGGAGCAGTTAACCGGTGAGCGATCCATTTGGTTTAGAACGCGAAGATCTTATTCGAAGATCACGTGTCCGAGATATTTTTACCCCGCACAAACCTATTCATTCACTTGATCTCTTTTTCGGGCGCACTCTCGAGGTTCGGTCACTTATCGAACACCTAAACACGCCAGGACAGCACGCTTTACTTTTTGGCGATCGAGGTGTCGGGAAGAGTTCCTTAGCGAACATCGCTTCGGATCTTCTTCTCAAGAGGCTCGCATCCGGCAAGTTTTTCAAAAAGCGTTGCGACAGTACTGATAGCTTCAGGTCCGTGTTTGCGGAACCACTTGCTCATGTTGGAGTAAACTTGCAAGTCGTTGGGTCGGAAAGCCGGAAAGCCGAAGGAGGTAAGGCCGATATAGGGATTCCGGGACTTGGAGGAGGAGTCCATACGACTTCAGAAACGACTTTGAAAGAGCGTGGGCTGTCGTCTGAGCTAGATTCTCCTGGTTGGGTTGCTGCGAAACTTTCTGGATTGGACGGTCTGCTTCTAGTTGATGAACTTGACGCCCTTCGTGATCCCTCGGATCGTCACAAGATAGCGGAGCTCATAAAGCAACTCAGTGACGAAGGTTCCCTATTTAAGATTCTGCTGGTGGGAATCGCGGAGACAGGTGTCGATCTCACAGATGGACACCAATCGGTTGAGCGGTGTCTCCGCGAGACCCGGCTTGGCCGGATGTCTGATATTGAATTGAAGCAAATCGTAGATAAAGGGGAAAAAGCCTTAAACTTAAAATTCACGGCGCAGGCAAAAACGCGAATTGTGACAGTTTCTTCTGGTTATCCACACTTCACGCATTTGCTCGCCCTGAAAGCTGCCGAGGACGCTATAGCAGAGGGACGCACTGAAATTGGCGTAGCCGGTATCGAAGCAGCGACGCGGCGTGCTGTAGATGATTCCGAAGGTCGACTGAAGAGGCAATATGATGAGGCGTGCCGATCTTACGGCACCGATGAATATCGGCGCATTGTATGTGCGGCAGCGCTTCTTGGGTCAGAAGAATTCAACGCGGCAGCGTTGCGGGAAAAGTATCTGAAACTATGGGGCCGGAAAATAGACCAAAACAGTCTTAACAATTATTTTAATCGGTTAGTATCTGATTCTGGGGGAACCATACTGAGACGACTTGCAAAGGGTGTCTATCGATTCAATGATCCTCGGATGCCAAGTTATGTCCGTATTGCAAACATGCACAGCATTAATATGGAGCAGTAGCTTTTATCTCTGCGATTACGGCAAAAGCGAAAATAGGGACAAGCGAGAACAGGGCGAAAACGGAGTCTGACCGGGATGGCACGAAAAGAAAATTATGGTCGGAAAGAATAGTGGTGCATTTGATTAAAAGAGTATTGAAGGTTTAGGAAAAGACAAACCCGTGGTTTACAATATCGAAGACCAGAACAGTAGTACGCTCTACACAGGTGTAGCGAAAAGAGGGGCGAGTCGAGGAACGCCTAAAAGAGCATTTGCCAGGACGTCCAGATCCAAGTCGGGGTGGGGCAAAGGTGACAATGGAGCAGAAACCTA